>NZ_JBMDJI010000020.1:0-104242 GCF_057809115.1 Pseudomonas sp. FG47 | reverse complement strand
CCCCCCCCTGGGCCGCAGGGCGGCCCCATTTGTTCTGGGTGAATGTGTAACGGCTTAATGCATCGCCAGGATGCGCAAGCCGAAGCGCTGCGCGCCGCCCGGCTGGTCGGCGATCCACACCACTTCGGTGCTGGCATGCAGCCCGGCGAGGGCCGCGTGCTCGGAGTCGATGCGCACTTCGAGGCGCTCACCCACCTGGAAACGCTGCGGTGCCTGCACCTGCATGCCGCTGCTGGAAAGGTCGATGCACACGGCGCTGATCACCTGGTCGGCCTGCAGCAGCTGGACCTCGGCATCGACACGCATGCGAATGAAATCGCGTTTTTCGCTGTAATCCACGGGGTGCTGGGACATGCTTGCATCCTTTCTTCAGGTTGCGCGGGTCGGCTTTCTTATAACGCCGGGTGATTTGCCCTGTAAAGTGCAGGGAAGTCTACCTGCCCATGCTTGAAACGCCAGGCGGATGGGAGTACCGTCAGCGCCTTACAGGGCACCTCACTATTTGCCGGACCAGTTTTCTTGTCCTACAACTCAGATAGAGAGTGGCTAGAGAGCATTCCAGTAGCCGTCTGTCGGTCGTTCCGCAGCCGCTACGCCAACCCAAATCTGGCGCCGTTCGCCCACATGCAGAAAACCAGTGCAACGCTGCTGATCATCGATGACGACGACGTGGTCCGTGCCAGCCTCGCCGCCTATCTGGAAGACAGCGGTTTCAGCGTCCTCCAGGCCGGTAACGGCCAGCAGGGGCTCCAGGTCTTCGAAGCACACCAGCCCGACCTCGTGATCTGCGACCTGCGCATGCCGCAAATGGGCGGCCTCGAGCTGATCCGTCGGATCAGCGAGCTGGCGCCGCAATTGCCGGTGATCGTGGTATCTGGTGCCGGGGTGATGAGCGATGCGGTCGAGGCCTTGCGCCTGGGCGCGGCGGATTACCTGATCAAGCCTCTGGAAGACCTCGCCGTGCTCGAGCATTCGGTGCGCCGCGCGCTCGACCGTTCGCGCCTGGTGCTGGAAAACCAGCGTTACCGCGACAAACTCGAGGCCGCCAACCGCGAACTGGAAGCCAGCCTGCACCTGTTGCAGGAAGACCAGACCGCAGGGCGTCAGGTGCAAATGAACATGCTCCCGGAAAACCCCTGGGTGGCCGGCGAGTTCGCCTTCGAGCACCAGATCATCCCGTCGCTGTACCTGTCCGGTGACTTCGCCGATTATTTCCGAGTGGATGACCGACGCATCGCCTTCTACCTGGCGGACGTATCCGGCCACGGCGCCTCGTCGGCGTTCGTCACGGTGCTGCTCAAGTTCATGACCACGCGGCTGCTGTTCGAATTCAAGCGCAGCGGCAAGATGCGCGAGTTCAAGCCTTCGCAGGTGCTCAGCCACATCAACCGCGGGCTGATCAACTGCAAGCTGGGCAAGCATGTGACCATGGTCGGTGGGGTCATCGACGAGGACACCGGCCTGCTCACCTACAGCGTCGGCGGCCATTTGCCGCTGCCGGTGCTGTACACCCCGGGCCAGGCCCGCTACCTCGAAGGCCGCGGCTTGCCGGTCGGGCTGTTCGACGAGGCCAGCTACCAGGACCAGGTGCTGGAGCTGCCGCCGCAGTTCAGCCTGACCCTGATGTCCGATGGCATTCTGGACCTTTTGCCGGGGCACACACTCAAAGATAAGGAAGCGACCTTGCCGGAAATCGTCAAGGCAGCGGGGGGTAGCCTGGAGGGGCTGCGCCAACGATTCGAATTGGCTACGCTTGGGGAGATGCCGGATGATATCGCCCTATTGGTGTTGAGCAGGAACCTTGAATGAGTACCGGTAGAATCCAGTTCGCCGAACAAAGCGGGACCTTCGTTCTGAAATTTGTCGGTGAAGTGCGCCTGACCCTGTGTTCGGCGCTGGATGCGACGATCGAGAAGATCTTCACCGCGCTGAACTTCTCGGCCATCGTCATCGACCTGACCGAAACCGAGAGCATCGACAGCACTACCCTGGGCCTGCTGGCCAAGCTGTCGATCCTGTCCCGGCAGAAGGTCGGCCTGCTGCCGACCGTGGTGACCACCAACCCCGACATTTCCCGCCTGCTGCAGTCCATGGGTTTCGACCAGGTGTTCAACATTGTCGACCGCCCGGTGCCATGCCCGGAGTGCCTGACCGACCTGCCCTCGCAGGACCAGGACGAAAGCGTGGTGCGCTCCAAGGTGCTGGAGGCGCACAAGATCCTCATGGGCTTGAACGACTCCAACCGCGAAGCCTTCCATGACCTGGTGCATGCGCTGGAGCGGTCCTGATCCTCATCGTGGCCGGCGCTGGCGTCAGTCCTGGATGAACGCCGTCGCCGGCGAACCATCGGCATTCAACTGATACACTCGCGTCGGTCGCCCCTGGTCATCGAAGAACACCTGCCCCAACCCGGCGCTGTTCCACAGCCGTTCCCCGGCCATGCTGCGGCTCGGTATGCGCGGCACCACCTCCATCTCCCGGCGTTTGGTGAACCAGTTCAGCGGCGAGCGCGGCGAATACAGCCAGCGGTTGAGCCGGTCGAGTACATCCAGCAGGCGCCGCGGAAACTCGTTCTTGATACCGCTGCTGGTCACCTGCCACAGGTGTGGGCTGCGCTGGCGATGGCGGATCAGCACCTGATAGACGAACGAGTAGTGCACATCGCCCGAAAGCACCACGTAATGCCCCGGCGTGCGCGAATGGCGGAAGATGTTGAGGATCACCTGTGCCGCGCCGCGGTGTGCCATCCAGTTCTCCGCATCCACCAGCAGTGGATAGCCCAGGGCGCTGAACACCCGCTGGACGGTCTCGATCAGCTTGACCCCAAAGATCGGCGCCGGTGACACGATGATTGCCGAAGGGTGGTCCAGCAGTGCCTGCTGCAACTCGCTCAGCGCTTCCCAGTCGAGCAGGCCCGAAGGCTTGGCCAGGTTGCTCTCGCTGCGCCAGCGGCGAGTGCGGGTGTCCAGCACCAGCAGTGGCGGGTTGCTCGGTAGAGTGTATTGCCAGCCTTGAAAACGCAGCAGTTCGCCGATCAGCACGTCCCGCTCATCGCTCAACTGCAGGCATTGCTCGACCAGCGCCGCGCAGCCGTCCGGGTCGTTGCCCCAGCCCTGGCACAGCAGGTAGCCGAGCAGGGCGTTGCCGATGATGCGCCGTGAGAACGGGTGGCCATAGGCGGTCTGTTCCCACTGCGCCGACAGGTTCCAGTCGTCGGTGATGTCGTGGTCATCGAAGATCATCAGGCAGGGCAGGTGGGCCATGACTCGCGCCACCTGGCCGAGGCTGTCGCGGAAGGCCTCGATCAGCGGCAGTTCGTGGCGGTAACGGGCCTGGCGCTTGTCGGTGAGGCCGGATGGCATCTGCATACCCACCAGCGACCAGGGCAGCGGTGACCAGACCAACAGGTACATGGCCATGACTTCGGCGAAGGTCACCAGGTGGTTGTCGGCGTTGCTGGAGGAGAAGATCGGCTTGCGTTTGCCGCCGAAGAAGCGCTCGCGCAGGGTTTCGTTGCTTTGCTGCGCCGGCAGCAGGTCGGCGCGGTGGTAATAGCAGGCCGGATGCTGGTAGAGCGCGGCGCCGCTGTCGACCAGGGCGCCGTCCAGTGCCTCGTCGAACAGGCCCAGACGCTCGATCAACCCGTGGATGGCGCGCAGCATGGGGCCGGCGACATCGTCGGCATACACCTGATCGCCACTCATCAACAACACGGCGGGGCGCTCCTCGGGGCGCGGGCCGGCGGCCAGCAGGCGGTCGGCGCACAGCAGGCCGTCGGCAGCCGGATGATGGGGCTTGCGGCACGAGCCGTGGAGCACCTGGTCGAGGCGCTCGCGCAGCACGAAGCTGGGGCGGCTGGCGCCGGGGTAGAGCAGGTGCGAGGCCCAGTCGGCGATGCCCTGGCCGTTGGCCAGGCGCAGGTCGTAATTGAGGGCCACGTCGCAGGGTAGCGGCTGATCGAAGTGGATATCCAGCAGGTGGATGAAGGCGTGCGTACCGACCGCAATCACTTCGCAATGCGCAGTGGCGCTGATGCCGGCCTGTTCCAGGACAAATTCGGCTTGCAGCGGTTGCGAACCGACCAGCCAGATCGCCAGGCGCTGTGGCTCCAGACGGCGCAGCAGCGGGCCGGCAAGGACAAGGGGGAGGGTGGCGCTGGGGATCATCTAAGGCTCGGCTTTGTCTGCTATTACGCCCTCGCGGGGCAAGCCCGCTCCCACAGGTTATGGGGAATGCGGCAAATTCATTGTGGCAGCGGGCTTGCCCTGCGATGGCATCAGCGGCCACCCCAATGAAAACGGGCGGAAATGCTCTGCATTAACCGCCCGTCGATCAAGCCGAAGATGTATCAGGTTTTGTCAGCCAGCCATCAGCGCTTCCAGCTTCTCCTGGTCGCGGGCGAACTGGCGGATGCCTTCTGCCAGCTTCTCGGTGGCCATGGCGTCTTCGTTCATCGCCCAGCGGAACTGGCTTTCGCTCAGCACCTGCTTGGCCTCCCCGGCATTGCCTGGGGTGAGGATGCGCGGCAGCGCGCCTTGGTCTTCGGCCAGCTGCTGCAACAGCTCGGGGCTGATGGTCAGGCGGTCACAGCCGGCAAGCTGTTCGATCTGGCCGATGTTGCGGAAGCTTGCGCCCATGACCACGGTGTTGTAGCCGTTGGTCTTGTAGTAGTCGTAGATGCGGGTGACCGACTGCACGCCCGGATCCTCGGCGCCGACGTAGTCCTTGCCGCTGCTCTTCTTGTACCAGTCGTAGATGCGCCCCACGAACGGCGAGATCAGGAACACCCCGGCGTCGGCACAGGCCTGGGCCTGGGCGAAGGAGAACAGCAGGGTCAGGTTGGTCTGGATGCCTTCCTTTTCCAGCTGCTCGGCGGCGCGGATGCCTTCCCAGGTGGAGGCCAGCTTGATCAGCACGCGGTCGCGCTTGATACCTGCGGCGTCGTACAGCTCGATCAACTGGCGGGCCTTTTTCAGCAGCGCCGGCTCGTCGAACGACAGCCGTGCGTCCACCTCGGTGGAGATGCGCCCCGGGATGACCTTGAGAATGCCCGAACCCACCGCCACGGCGAACTTGTCGCAGGCCAGGTCGACATTGCCCTTGGCGTCGGCCTTGACCTGCTTGAGCAGGTCGGCGTAACCCGGGATGGCCGCCGCCTTGAGCAGCAGCGAAGGGTTGGTGGTGGCGTCGACCGGCTTGAGGCGGGTGATGGCGTCGAGGTCGCCGGTGTCGGCGAC
This sequence comes from Pseudomonas sp. FG47, assembly GCF_057809115.1. Classification (NCBI taxonomy): domain Bacteria; kingdom Pseudomonadati; phylum Pseudomonadota; class Gammaproteobacteria; order Pseudomonadales; family Pseudomonadaceae; genus Pseudomonas; species Pseudomonas sp. FG47. The sequence continues at coordinate 99,005 of NZ_JBMDJI010000020.1, read as the reverse complement.
CACGGTGGTGAATTGCTTGAGTTGTTCCAGCTTGGAGGTCATGGGTGTGCTCTGTCCTGTGCAATGACTCGACATTACCCGAGCCCCGACGACCACTCAAGGCCCGTCGCAGGCAGATCGGGAAAGCCCCCCGCTAGGAGCGGACGTGCCCCGCGATGGGCTGCAAAGCAGGCCGGCTATAACGCCGGGCCTGCCGAAGGCTCTCCCTTCGAGTGCCAACCCCGGTCCAGGTTCCCTCAGCGCCCTTGCAGCAGCTCGGCGGCCTGGTCCAGCACCTGCAGTGGCTCGCTGGCCTTGTGAATATCCGCCGACAGCAACTGGCGGAAGCGCCGCGCCCCCGGGAAGCCCTGGCCCAGGCCGAGGATATGCCGGGTAATGTGATGCATCGCGCCACCGCTTTGCATGTGCGCGACGATATAAGGGCGCAGTTTCTCCATGGCCTCGGCGCGGCTGACCACCGGCGCGATGCTGCCGAACAGCTGCTGGTCCACCTCGGCCAGCAGGTACGGGTTGTGGTAGGCCTCGCGGCCCAGCATCACGCCGTCGAAGGTCTGCAGGTGGTTGCGGCATTCGTCGAGGGTCTTGATGCCACCGTTGAGCACCAGTTCCAGTTCGGGGAAGTCGGCCTTCAACTGCGCCGCGACGTCATAGCGCAGTGGCGGGATTTCGCGGTTTTCCTTGGGCGACAGGCCCTCGAGGATGGCGATGCGCGCATGCACGGTGAAGCTACGGCACCCGGCGTCGCGCACCTGGCCGACGAAGTCGCGCAGCTCGGCATAGCTGTCGCGGCCGTTGATGCCGATGCGGTGCTTGACCGTGACAGGGATGCTCACGGCGTCCTGCATGGCCTTGACGCAGTCGGCCACCAGCGCCGGGTGGCCCATCAGGCAGGCGCCGATCATGTTGTTCTGCACCCGGTCGCTGGGGCAGCCGACGTTGAGGTTGACCTCGTCGTAGCCCGCCGCTTCGGCCAGGCGCGCGCAGGCGGCCAGGTCCGCCGGCACGCTGCCGCCCAGTTGCAGGGCCAACGGGTGCTCGGCTTGATCATGGCGCAGGAAGCGCTGGGCGTCGTTGTGCAGCAAGGCGCCGGTGGTGACCATTTCGGTGTAGAGCAGGGCGTGCTGGGAGAGCAGGCGCAGGAAGAACCGGCAGTGGCGGTCGGTCCAGTCCATCATCGGCGCAACGGAAAATCTACGCGACATAAGTTGTTGATTCATATCGTATTTTTTCTTTCAAGATAGACCCATTTTACGCGTTTTGGAGGCGCAAGTGCACACGTAGTGCACATGAGGTGACTGATGGGTAGTAATAGTGTCTATAATATGTACCTACCGAATTGCACATGAGGTGCACACGAAAATGGCTACCTTCACAAAGCTTCCGTCTGGCAAGGTCAGGGCTCAAGTGAGGATCGGGGGATTTTACAGGTCTCAGACCTTCGATCTTGAAAAAATTGCGAAGAAGTGGGCGAAGGAGATCGAGCAGCAGCTCAAGCAGTCTACGGGAGGGGACTACCTGGATCCTCCGAAAGACGCAAACTTCGAAGACCTTGTGAGCGTGTATGAAGAGCAGGTCGGCAAGGTCAAGTCGTTCGGCAAGAACAAGAAGGCAGTGTTGAAGTCGCTGAAAACCAAGATTGGGCACGTCAAACTGCGGGCTCTGAGCGAAGCTGTCGTTCGAGACTTCGTTGATCGTCGAGTCAAGGAGGGAGCGGGAGGGGTCACTATTGCTGTTGACCTCGCCTATCTCAGAGCTGTGCTCAGCTGGGCCCGCTACGTCAGAAACCTCAATTTAGATCCCGACATCACCCTTGACGTTCGACGCTCACTCGCAAGACGGGGGCTCAAAGTACGTTCCAACGAGCGCACACGAGTCGCGAGCCCGAGCGAGCTGACCAAGCTTTGTGAGCACTATCAAAAGATGAAGAGAAACACGATCGACATGATTGCAGTCATCGAATTTGCTCTGCTGACTTCACTTAGGCAAGAAGAAATCTGCATGCTCAGAATCGAGGACATTGATCTGGAGCGTAGAGTGATGCTCGTGCGAGATAGAAAGCATCCGACCGAGAAAATGGGTAATCACGGTGAAGTGCCGGTGCTAGATGACTTCGTTGAGCCGATTAACAAGGCTATGAATGGTCGGGAGACTGGAAGACTGTTTCCGTACGCTCCAAGGTCAGTTAGCGCTTCATTCACCCGCGCCTGCAAAGCAACTGGCATTGAAGACTTGAGATTCCACGATCTACGGCACACAGCCGCAACTGACCTGTTCACACGAGAGCTCGACATCGAGTCAGTCTCCCTTTTTACAGGGCACAAAGACTGGAAAATGTTGCGTCGTTACACACACATCAAGGCTGAGTCAGTTCACCTGATCGAACGCAGAAAGGCTCTTCGCAGAGCCGGCGAAGATGCCTCACAAAGCGGCTCGGATGTGAGTTCGGTCTGATTTGGCTTGCGCGAGACTGTCGAAATAGCCTTTAACGTCTGCTTTCGAGTAAAGGGGCTCGTTTCCAAAGAGGATAGAGTCGGGCCCTTTCGCTCGCTTCCTCCACGATTCCAGCGTCGACTTTTTAACGCCAGCGAGCATCGCAACCTGGGTTTCTGTCAGATAGCCTAGGGACTCCGCAAGCCTCGCACGCTCGCGCTCTGCAGCCGCACCGTCAATGGCTACCTCAATGTCTTCGACCCTTACGCACGCATTCATCTCACTCTGCCCAGTCTTCAAGTCAGGCCGCACTGCGCAGCCCGTCTGAGATCAATATGTTGTCAAATCGAGCTTCTGGCAAGACCGTTCGTCGGATAATTTCTTGATAACCATTGACAAATTGGCAATTTTCAGAAAGTAAACTCGGTGTACTAATGCGGCTAGGCACGAGGGAAAAACGTGAAATCCCCAGCAAAGCCGGGGCATCGGCCTTGATTTAGACCTGAGCCTGTGAGTTAATAATTGACATAATATGTAGGCGGGAGCGAGAGATGAGTACGTTTAAAAATCTGTGTCGCAACGCATTCAATCTGCTGATCGTTCTGTACATTCTGTCGATTTGGCTCTAGCCGCGACCAACGCTGAGCCCCGGCTTGAGCCGCCCAGCGGGTGTTTGGGAACAAAGCTGCTTGGGGTTGGAGCTGCTGGGAGGCTACTTGGCTTTCTTGGCCTCGATGTCTTTCAGGCGCTTGATCTCTCTCGGAAGCGTCAGCTGGTCGTATACGTCGCGAACTGCTGCCAGCTCTGCTTTTGCTGACAATAGGTGGTGGCGTGGGGAGTTATGGTGCTCCAAGGGCAAGTCAGGCTCGCCGAGTTCGATGTAGCGTTTCCGATCGCTCTTGAGGAATTTCAGGTGGCCTTCGAGCCTGTTCACTTCAGCGCGGGCTTCGATCTGATCAACGCCACCCAGCTCTTTGACTAGACGCTTGAACTGAGCCAGGGCATCTCGATAGATTTTGGCTGCGCGGTCATGTATCTCAACGCCATTGAGCTTGGATTCGAGGTCAGTTATTGAATTGTCTAAGTCCTGCTTACGCTTGCTGTAGTCCGCCTCAACCTGAGCCACTGTGCGGGCTGGGCGCCCCATGGTTCGGGGTGCCTCTTCGTTGATCATGGCTTTCGCTAAAGCAAGGCGAGCGATGCCGTAGTTCTCAGCCAGCCCTCTGTCCAGGTTCTCGATTGGAGACTTTGGTGGTCTTCCGATCTTTGGAGCAGCTTCTATTCGAGCCGATATGTCCTCTGGCTTCGATACCTCTTCTCCCTGCTCGACCTCCAGGGCATTCAGCTCGGCGAGCGCAGCGGTGAATTCAGCAACGAGCTCTACGTAAGTTTGCTCATCCGATTTTGCGATCTTTCCAACTCGAAGCTGGATTTCAGGGGCTTCTTGGAAAGCGAAAACGTCGTGCACTGCGGGAAGCTGAGCCAGTTGCTTGATTAGGCCCGATTTCGTCTCACCGCCTTTTGAAATCAACATGCCCAGGCTCAGGCGCTGAGACAGCGCGTTTGCGCGCAAAATGGCTGTGTGAGGGTCTTCTACTGCCAAGGGCTCGGCCAGACGATAGCCGCACTCATCGAGGTTCGCTTTGAGTCGTGCAAGCTGGTTGCGCTTGAGCTCAATGTCAGATGGTTTTGGCATGTCGAGGCCCCAGATCTAAATATCGGGGATAATATGCCATGGCGCCGCGAGAGGCTATTCCGGGCGCTCAGATTCGGGCAGGACGAGATCGAGGTTACGCCGGTAGCGCTTGAGATCAGCCAGGGCTTTTTCGGGAGTGGCCTCCCAGATCTGCCTGTCGTCATTTCTAGTGATGTGGCCATACCAGGTGTTGGGATCTTCTTCAGTGTGTACGAAGTCGATGTCACCAAGCTTTGTGCTGTACCTGTAGCTCCTGCCTGTAGTGACGAATGTTAAGCAGAAAGGCAGCTGGCTGATCCATCCATGCTCACTGAGCACTGACTCGCAGCTCAGATAGCAGAGGTCGGTTGGACGTAGAAAATTGGTTAAGCGAAACAGCCCGACTGCAGGCGGGCGTAAGAAAGGATTGGCATATAGCTTGGGGGCGAGGCGCTCAATCAGCCCGGCCTGAACATGTCTGGTCATCGCAACGCGAAAGTAGGCCTTGTCCGGATACCCCGCAAACCCGACCAAGGTGGACTCAGGAACACACCAGACTCCGGCTGCGGCCAGGGTTCTGCACGACTCCATCAGCAGCTTTCGATTCACCACATGCCCTCATTCCACTCGACAAAAAACTATCATTTTTGATAATAAATTGTCGAGTAGGTGAGCGGATCATTGTGGCCCAGATCCAGGCACAACGCGTTGGAACGAGCGGCGATAGTACTACTGGCACTCCTTGAGCGAGTAGCGAATGTCGCGATTGTGTCCCCGGAAGTAGCCCAAATTCGGATTCCTGGTGCGCCAGGTCTTCAGCGTGTTCAGGCTCACACCCAAGACCTCTGCAGCCTCGCTGGCGGTGATCAGATCGTTTGGAATCCGCTCGTACATGCCCATCGTTTCGCTCTCTTTTCTGTTGTGTCGTCAACCGACATGAACAAGCCTAAGAGCAATCAATATCCCTGTAAACCGTCGGGAAATAATCAACTAAGTGTACTAATACCCAGCTTCAGAAAACCACGCCCAGCAAGCCCAGCAATTCCGGGTGTTGTCTGACACTGCCCCAACTTTCTCTCATTGCCTTTCCTGATGAATGGTAACGAAATTGACAAATTGGCAACATAAAAAAGCCCCAGCCAGGAGAGAGAGGCCCGGCCAGGGCTTGGGTGCAGCACACAACAATAGAGGCGTAGGCAGAAAGAGAGAGGAACTGTCTACGCCTTTATATTACCACTGCCAGTAAGCTGTATGTGGGATAAATCAAAATCTGTTGGGTTTTTTGAGTGCAAAGTTTGGTGGGTTTGCGCGCAAATAGGTTTCAGTCGATTTCAAAGATTTGGCATACGGCTTTAATGTAGTCAATCCACTGATCTCTAGTTAGATTGTAATTCTCCGGATGTTCATCAATCTTAAGCCAGGCATTGAACACGTGATCATCGTGAGTCCACCAGCATCCCCGGATAGAGGTTCCCCAATCGAGGCGCTGACTAAATAGCGGCATGTTCACAATGGTAATGAACGTCACGTAGTCGGCTTCGTCAGATATGAGGTTGAAGGTGGTGCGTTCAGTTATAGCCTTGCACACTCTTACGAAATCTCTGACAAACTTCTTGGAAATGTCGTAGTCATATGTGGTGACCTGGAATACGTATGCAGCAGCCCAGTCATGTATGTCGAAGTCATTCGCCTCTGCCTCGTGATACCTGTAGGTTTCTATTAGGCATGTGTGTATGTCCATATTTGTTGGCAGGACTAAAGGATTTGCTGATTCAGGCTGCATTGAATCGTTCTCGTGCTTATTCTTGTAGGATCATTGTCTCAATGCGCTTTTTTGAAAGCAATAGTGTGATGTGCTGTATAACTTAAAGTAGTTGGGTGTCAAGTCGAGAGGGTGTAAAAAAGCCCCTGGGCGGTAGGGGCTCTTGAGAGTCTTGATGGCCTAGCTCTGATTGCTCTCACGCAGTTTCTTGCGCTCTAGGTACTGCCGGTATTGGATTTGCTCGCCTTGCTTTTCCAACCACTGAACCAAATTCGAAATTTCAGAGATCATGTGTAGGAATTTTTCCTTGGTGATGTGAATGCGTGGTGGGTAGAGCCAGCTTCTCTCACCATCATCGATCTGCTTCGCTAGCTCTTTATCTTGGTCACTGACGAAGAAAGGGCTTGGTAGCTTCGGGAGGTCGCTGTCCCTATATCGGAAGGTATTGGATGTCAGGGAATCGTCATGCTGAATGCTGTTTCGGGCCAAAACTATTTCAGAAACAAGCGAGTAATCGAATGGGCCAGTGCCGAATTTATCTGATCCGTGTGACTCGTAGAAAGCCTGGTACCCCGCTGGCCATCCATTCTTGAATGCAGATTTTGTGCAGTCTGGAGCAGGCCCGAGGCGGTTCTGCCAAGCTACAAGGTAGATGTGTAGTGATGCGGATATCATCGAAAGGCAAGAGCTGCCCAGCACCTGGATCGATGCATCAGCTTCCTCCCATTCGAGCTGGAATGGTGGTTCACCATCCTCGGAGTATGGCGGAATAAAGGGGTCTTCCTCGTTCTCGATCTTCCGCTTGCGCTCGTCGAATGGGGCCGATCCATTTAGATAGAACTGCTTGATGAATTCCAGGCGCTGTTCAAAGAAAAAGCGAATATCCATTTCTGAGGTCTCGTCAGGTGGTGGCCAGCGCATGATGGCATTGCGGGCTGGCCGACCATATCACGACTCACGGCTGGGTAAAGAACGTCCCGATTTCGTTTTGGTCAGCGAAGCCATTTGTCCCTGCCTTGAGCTTGATGCGGGCGTGGACGATCACGCCTTTTGCTTTCAAAACGTCTGTGAAGGCTGCGCTGGGGAGGCTGGCGGCGGTCTTGAGTTTTTCGAGCATCTCGCCGGAGATCTTGATCGCGATTGGATGATTGCCTTGACCGTAAAAACGGTGCCAAACGTGGCGTCCAGCGTGTTCTCCGCTCACAATTTCGAATTCGGCGAGGGCTGTAGTGCCGCCTGATTTTGTCTTGCCTGGCTTGAAGTCTTTGAGGCGAATCATGGCTTCGTGGGTCGGCATGGGCTCTTTGCTCTGGGCCTTGCGATTGACGATCGTAGTGTCGATGCCTTTGGCTTTGCGGCGGAGCCAGTTTAAGTGGGATTTGACCCAGGCTTTGCAGGCGCGCAGGGCTGCTGCGTCTTTGGTTTCGCCAGGGCGAGGCTTGTTCCGGGCGTACTGAGGGTCGCGGAAGTATTCGTTGCCGGCGTTCATTTCGCTGTCTGCTGCGAAGATTTTCTGGACGATTTGATCTTCGTTGAACGATCGGAACATGCCACCGAGCCGTCGGTTGAGCTCGAAGCTTCGGCCTGCTGCGCCGACTGCTGTGCCTGGAGCGCGTGGCTTGGTGGTTTTGGTGTATTCGGCGTCAAGGCCATAGCTGGACTGGGCTAGCTTGAGCTCAAGAGTGTCTAGTGGCTTGCCAGGGTTGTAAAAGCTTATCGCCCCTGCTTTTCTCTCAGGGTGGGTGGTGAAGGTGTAGTAGCAGCGAGCGGTTTCTCTCCAGCATCCGTCAATAACTTTCAGCAGCCGACCGTCTAAGAAATCGTCCAGTTGCTCCAGCGCGGCGGCTGAGATAGCGAGAAATTCCTCTGGGTGGGCTGGTCGATCGAGTGGCAGAACTATGCGGAAGCGCGGGCACTCAACTGTGTTGCTGTACGACGTATAAATGCAATGCTCCCAGTTGAGATCGATAAGAGCGTCTTCCAGCTCCTCCAGGCTGACCAGATCGTCTGCGGGTTTTTGGTCAACATCAAAGATCACCATGCTTGTCGCAATCACATTCTCCATGTTTCTCTCAGGGGCGCGAAAAAAAGATGGCGTAAAGGTAGGCCCATCCTTTAGATCGCTAATGCGCTGATTGAGAAGAAAATGGCTGTAGAACTGGCGGAATGACTGGGCTTGGCGATTCTGTACGTTGCGAGTTTCGGCAGTGTTCTGAGTTGCGAATTTGATGGCCGTGGTGCTCATGGTGATCTCTCTCTTGTTATGTTGTGCTCTCTCTTGCACATTCATAGTGTTGAATATGAGCAAAAGCCTGCGCAACACCTTTTCCGCTTGTCAATTTTGGAAGTCGAGGTATATGAAAGGAAATCTACTTCCGTTTTTCTTAACCAAACTCCCCGCTCACCTGCAACGGGTCTCTTCTTTTATAAAAGAAAAGGGGGTGGTTGAGGGTGCCTGGTGATATGAAACCCCTGAGGAGAGGCGCTAGCAAGTCTTTTGGTTAAGAAAAACTGAAATCACAACGCTGCGTTACGCTTCACTCTCGAACCGCATTCCTGCGCAACCGAAATCAACTGGGCGTTACCTGAGTGTCCCTCGATTAACTGAGCGTAACCTGCATACCTCAACATGCCCAAGTGTCAACCGATAAAGGTGTTGCGCAGGCTTTTGCTCATGTTCGATAATTCAAATGTGCACAGAGCACAACAACAATAAGAGAGTACGAAAATGCATCAGGTCGAACAAAATATCGCAGGCAATGGCAATTCAGTAATCATCGGAGCCAATCTTCTGATTCACGGATTTCGCACCGTCGCTGTTGATGACTTGACTGAGTCCGCCGCTTACATCAAAAGTGAGTACCCATCTCTCAAGAGGCTTGTGAACATCTCCGGCTCTGCTAGCCACGCAATCGAAGCGGCTTACAAGACTGCATCTGGTCTCTACGATCAAAATGTCGGTAAGCTCACTGATAACATTTATCAGCTCAATCGTTCAGACGTCGCGTTACTGGCTTTGAAAAGTGAATTGAGCGAAAGCACATTTGCCAAAGCCGCATACGAGCTTGCTAAAGACATTCATATTGCCGGTGACTGTGATCTGGCATCGAAGCGACTTGCTGATGCTTCAGGTAAGACCCAGGAGGAATGCGCTAAGGCAATCGCCGCAAAAACTCTGCGAGTGCAGGCATTTTTTGAATCGCGCAGCGATCGTCACGACTTCCCCGTAATCCACAAGCCAGTGTCCGCGTCCTGGCTCAGATCCGTGCTGCTGCGCATGAACCGCCGCGCTCTGATTAAGTGCCCGACTGGCTGGGGTAAGTCCTCCCTTGTCATCAACCCCTGCATCCAAGACTTCCTGACATCTGACAAAAAGGTTTTGGTGATCTCCCACCGTCGGTCGATCATCAAAAGCATCGACATCCCAGGTCTCGTGGACTACGAAGATGTACAGCCAGGTCAAATGCAGAAAACGAAGGGCCTGAAGGTCGTCGTGAACTCTCTAATCAGCGCAAAATTTGACGATTTCATTAAAGACGTTGATCTGTTGGTAATCGACGAAGCCGCCCAAGTGCCCGATCACGTTTTTGAAGGGTCTGTCCAGCAGCGCGAAGTCGTCTGGAACACCCTCAAGCAGGTTGTACACAACGCGAAATCAGTGGTCTTTGCAGACGCTGACATCAATGACGAATGCCTGTCTCTGATAAAAAAAGGCAAGGAATTCATTCACTGCTTCGAGATCGACCAAGCCCACACTGATGTCAACTGCAAGATCGGTGCTCTGGATCAAGTGCGCGCAATGGCTATATCTGCTGCCCAGTCAGGCCAGAACACCCTCATCGCCTGCGACATCGCTCGTGACGCCGAGGCCCTGGGCAAAGTCCTGGAAAAAGCCGGCATCGAATCATTGGTTATCACCAGCAAATCTGCAGGCTGGCCAGCTCAGGCAGCTTTCATTAGCAATCCCAATACCACTGCCCACCAAGTAGTAATTTATTCACCTGCAATCACCTCGGCCCTGAGCATAACCAGTGGCCACTTCCAAGCGCATTTCGGTCTTTTTGAGGGCTCCGTGACGCCTCGCAGCGCGATTCAGATGATTCGCCGTGACCGCACCGCATGCGAGTTCGTGATTGGCATCAGGAACCCCCAGAACAAGCGTGAGGAGATCGCTGACGTCGAGTTCGATGCCTCCACCAAATCAGACTTTGATGCTGCTCGGAAAAATCACATGAAGCGCACTGGCTGGCTCCGCGACAACATTCAGCTGACCTTGCCTTACGAGCTGAAACGCCAGGGCTTCCAATTGGAAATGATCCCAAACGACAACGACCTTGGCATCGAAGGCTTCAAAGCGAACAGCGCTGGTCGCAGAGCAGTGAAGAAGGACACTGCCCTGATCCTTCTTAACGCTACCGCTTCAACCGAAGCCCAGGCCAAACGCACACAGAAGATCGGCTCCAGCAGCGAAGCTGAGCACTTTGCCGCAATCCGGTACCAGGCCCAGCAAGGCCTCAAACGAAAGGATCTGACTTTCCAGGACGCTCAATTCTGGGGTGAAGGCATCGGACAAGTGAAGCTCGACAACTACCGCAAACTCTTCGTCGAGCCATCAACCACCTTCGAAGCGCTCGTCCAGGAGCTGCACACTGGCCTCCTCAATGACACCTGGACTCCAGCTGATTCAGTAGCCCTCTACGACCGAATCAACGCTGTGAGGCACGAAGCAATCCTAGCTGGATTCAAAATGCCCAAGAACACCGGATCGGTCTCCGATCGCAGTAAGCAAGGCGCAATCTCCGAAATCATGTCCCTGCATGGTTTGAAAACAAAGCGGAAGGATGGCGGTAAGTCAGGGTACTACTACATCATTGATCCGAAGTCCCTTGAGCAAATGAAAGAATACACAGGGCTTTAAGGGGTTACCTGGGGGCAAGGATGCCCCAACTTCCCTCCAAGTTGTCTGACACAAGAAAGAATTAAGGTATTTAAAAGAAATGCGCAATAAGGTGTTGCGCAGGGTTTTGCTCATTTTCGTTAATACATACATAGCAGCACATAATAAGAATAAGAGAGTGCGGTATGCTGAACGATCCCCAGGCCCTGGCCGACCTTTTGAAGGCCCCACAGTACAACTCCCTTTTGCTTGAGAAAGACGGTTACAAGCAAATAGACCGAAACCTGCTGAAGATTTGCTCTGACGCTATCAGAGAGATCGAATTGCAGTTCGAGTGGAACAGCTACAACAGGCAGCGCCATGCAGGCCAATTTCTCGAAGGCGAAGCTGTTATCAAGACCCCAAGCCTCCCGGCATATCCAAGGCCATTCCACAGCTGGTCTGAATTCCGCCTGACCGTATTCGGGGGAATGCAAGACATGCCATTCGAACAGATCGAAGTCGAATATACTGTGACCAAAAAGCACAGATCGGATTGGACTGATAAACTGAATAACCGCATCTGGTATCAAGGAAAAGGCGTCATTCCAAATCTTGAATCAGCTCGCGACTTAATCTGCGCCGCGAAGCAGAACAGCATTCACCACGTCTTTATCTTCACTGTCCCCAATATCAAATGCCCTTGGGCCAAGCCTCGCAAAGATGGCTCAACGATGACCCAGGAAGAATGGGCCAAGAAGGAAGGCTTCGACTACATCTACGAAGGCGAGGAAAAGGCTTTCCTGGAGAGCGATCGTAGAAAATGGCTGGTCGCAAACTATGGCAAAAACCTACCTCAACTGCCGTTCAAATCTGTTCGTGTCTTGGAGGACTCAATATCGGTCAATCCGGCTTTGTTTGCGCACAAACAACACACGGCACATGCTACAATAAACTGACAATAACAATAATAAAGTCAGTCGTTATGCGCCATGTCCTTGGGATTGATCCCGGCATTTCCGGTGGTATTGCAGTGATCGATGAGAGATTCAATCTTGTCGATTGCTTTCGCATGCCAGTAATTGAGATCGACGGCAAAAACAAAGTTGATGCTGGATCTCTGTTCAAACGCCTCTCTGAATTCACTATTGATCTGGCAGTGCTTGAAAAGGTTGGCACTCGCCCAGGTGAAGGTGTTGTAGGGGCATTTAGCTTTGGTGACTCGTACAAGAAACGCCTCTGCAGGACATACCTGAACAACCGGATGGCTCGCGTCGTGAAGAGTTTGTCTGCAAAGCCTTTTTCCCGGCCCGTGGCTGTCACTTCGGAGTCGCATCCGGAACTGGCAGAGCTGTTCAGCAACAACATCGACGGCAAGGGCACATCGGTCAGCGCCCTAGCGGCTACGGTGTTCCAGGATGCTCTGTGGAACGGGTCTTCCTTCCTGTGCGTAGATGCTCCTATCGGCGGTGGGCAGCCCTATGCGTACTGGCTTAGCGGTGACGACATCCTGGGCTACAAGCTCGACGAAGACGACAAGCTGCGGGAGATCCGTATCTCTGAAAAGGCGACTGTTGAGGACGGCGAATGGGGCGAAAAGTCCGTCTGCCGTGTACGCGTGTTTAGGAAAGTGAATGGCAAGGTGATGTGGTCAATTTGGCAAGAGTCGGATGGCTCTGACTACGTTCAGATCGAGGCCTGGAGGGATTTCGGGCTTGCGGAGATTCCCGTGGTGCCGATTCACAGCAACCCCGCTGATACCCGTGGCACCTTGTTCTGCGAACCTCCGCTCAAGGATCTGGCACACATGAATATCAAGCACTGGCAGTCCCAGAGCGATCAGGACAACATCCTGCACGTTGCGCGGGTGCCCATTCTGTTTGGCAAGGGGATTCCTGAGGGCACGGTCGTCAAGATTGGCGTCGATAGCGCGATCATGTGCAGTGCCGAGGGGGCCGATTTGAAGTTCGTGGAGCATACGGGCGCTGCGATCACTGCCGGGCGCGACAGCCTGCAAGACTTGGAGGTGCTGATGGCCTCCCACGGTAACGAGATGCTGCAGAACACAGGTGTTGTCGAAACCGCGACTGGCCGCTCACTCAATGCCAGTGACAATAACAACCAGATCGCGTCCATGGTCACAGCTACTGCATCTGCGCTCAACGCTGTGTTCGGCATGCTTGCCCGTTTCAGTCGTGTGTCGAACGCTGATTTCCAGGTGGACATCAACACTGACTACGGCATCAACGCCAATGCCCAAGAATTGACTGCACTGGCCACGGCCCGAGCCAACGGTGATCTCAGTCAGTACGAGTATCTGCGCGAGCTGAAGCGCCGGGGCATTATGGGCAATGACTTCTCGATCGAGGACAACGCCGATCGCCTGGCAACTGAGTACGTCGCTGCCTGACGGGTTGATGTCAAATGGCCCACCGCCCGCTATGATGCCCATTCACAGCGCCGGGAGGGCCTATGCCAGTCATCGATTTGTACTCCAAACGTAGGAAGCGTGAGCTCGGCCTGGAGCCTGATGTCTATACCTACGACGACTTCAATGCCAACCTTCGTGCTCAGATATGCTATGTGATCGGTGACGTCCTCGGGATTCAAGATCGTAATGAGCAGGAACGAAATTTCGGTGGCATTTGTGAGCTATTACGCCGTGAGTATGGAGTTCAGAGGCTTGTGCGGGATCTTTATGACCGCTCATCGGTAGTTGAAGAATTAGTCCAGTTCATAAAAGTAGAAAAGGATGTTGATCGGGTTCTGGATGCTGTTGAGTTATGCTTTGCAATCTCCGAGAACTATCGTGAAAAAGCATATGCATATGGTTATCCAAGAGAGGACAGTGGGTCGTGGATCGATGCTTGTATATCGGAGATAAATACTCGCTTCAAGGAGCATGGAAAAGGCTATGAAGTAAGTGGCGGCATGGTGTTGCGTATTGATTCCGAATTTCTGCATGCAGAAGCGGTAAAGCCCGCCATAAGCTTCCTGAATCAGTCTGAGTACGCTGGCCCAAGGGATGAATTCTTTGGTGCATACGAGCACTATCGGCACGGCGACCTTAAAGAGGCCCTGAACGACGGGCTGAAGGCATTTGAAAGCACCATAAAAGTTGTGCTGGAGCTGCGAGGGTGGGAGTACGATAAGACCTCGCCAGCGAAAAGGCTTCTGGCTGTACTCCTGGCTAATAACTTCCTGCCGTCGTATCACCAGAACCACCTGAATGCTCTCTCAACCTTGTTGGAAAGCAGTGTTCCAACCATCAGGAATAAGGAGGGTGGGCACGGTCAAGGCTCGGAGGTCTCCGAAGTCGAGCCAGAGATTGCTGCATACGTTCTGCACATGACTGCTTCGGCTATCGTCATGTTGTGCAGCCTAGAGAAGAAGACCGCCCAAACCGCACCTGCCGAGTAATGCCCTGACTCGTGTATCCAAAGCATTGGAGCGAAAAAAGCCCCGAACCTTACGGGGCTTTCAGATTGATCAAGTCTGTGATGGTTATTGCTGAGCTGCACCAGACTCCTTCATCTCCTTCATCTCCTTCGCGGTCTTCTTTCCGAGATCGGACTCCACGAACTTATTGTGTTCAGATTTTACGAAGTAGATAGCTGTTAGCAAAGCTGCTACGCCCAGAACCGCAAACTCAACATTGGTCATGCTGAAAAAAGGCTCAAGCAGGAACTTCACGAATAGAATTGAGATTGCTGCATAGCCAGTGAACTTAAAGGCTTTTCCTGTTTTCCTCATTATCTTGTTTAGCCAGGGCCTGGCGGAAACAAACTCGCTCTTGAGTGCATAGCTGTAAGAGCGCGTGATGAGGATGAATGCGATAAGGCCGGCCAGGAAGCTCAGAAGTTTCATTTTTATTATCTCTGATTGGGTGTATCTATATTAACGCATTGGAGCAATGGGTGGTGCAATACCTCAAGCCCGGATATACCTGAAAGTAGTTTGCTGTCAAACAGCGCTCTGATATTATTGGTGCTTACCCAAATGGAGGTGGCATCCGTGACATTGGTTATTGCTGGGCATTCGCTGATCGATATGAGCTTCGGGGCGTCTAAAAGTACATTCACTGATGGAATTTTCTTCGTTGCGGATAGCAGTATCACTCAAAGGGGTCAGCTGCTCATAAGTGGGTTCAAGAAGGTTGTAGAAACTCCTATTCGAGTCGCTGGCATGAATTTCCTGGATGAGTGGTTTAATGGGTATCTGGGATATAACTACGAGGGTGGGTGCGGTATAGCCTTTGCCGGCAGCACCTTAGTCGCCCAGCACATCATGAACTCTATTCGAAACCACCTTTCGGATCTGAAGCCCACCTATTTGGCCGGTAAGTATCAGCTTGCAATGCCCTGCGAAGGAAGGAAGTTTCTTCAAGGGGATTATGATATGGATATGTTCCAGAAGCGTCATCTGGGCTCCAACTATCTGCTGACAGCCGAATTTATTGCCAGTGTCGTCGAACACTCAGTGCAATCAGTCCTGATCCAGGCCAAAAAGCATAAAAGCATGGAGAGCATGTTCTCAGCTTACCAGGCAGAATTTATCCTTGGGGTCTGCTGCCCTGACACCAAGAAGTACCATATTTACCGCTATGAAATCCTGCCCTGCGCCACACAGGGTGCAACTGTGGCTATGGAAGAGATACCAGAAGGAAAAGTGGCTGTCATTGGCATGAGGAAGCTTCACGAGCAAGACGCCAATGATGCCTTTGCTAATGCCGTAGCAACTGGTCGCAGCACAGGCCCCGCGCTCTACGATTATCTTGCAAGCGCTATCACGTCTCAGAATGGCATTGGCGTATTTGAAATCGGATTCCCTGCTTTTCATTACAAGCTTGAAGGAATTCGCTTGGAGCACCTCAGCCGCAGGGAATCCTAAAGCCCCAGATCCCCCGCCAGCCCGAGCTCCGAAACCCAGGCCAGGTGCTCCCTGGTCTGATCTGCTCGGTAGATCTCAAGAAGGCGTTTGACTGCAAAATCACGGATATCTGGCTCGATGTCGTGATGCCTGAATCCGCTGCCGATCGATGCCTTGTGAAAGAAGGCAATCTCGTCGCCGGTGGTGGTGAGCTGAAAGAGGTACCGGTTGCCTGCAGCTGAGTATTTGAGCTCGTTCAGCGGCGCTGCTAGCTGGTCGTATGGGAATGGCAGGTCTGATGGGTCGGCTTGGCTTGTGTTGCCGGCGTGTGTAGCGCGTACGAGAAGTCCGAGGCTTGCGAGCTCGCAGATTGTACGAGATAGGCCGAGGTTTTGAACAAGGTTGTGGAAGAGACGAGCCAGGTGCTGGTTCTTGCGGAGCGTGGACATCGTGCCTGTGTATCTCGCCAGGCGCTTTGCAGACGAGATTGCGCCTTGCAGTCCGATATCACTCATATCAGCAGTGACCTGCTCGCGCCCCCAAGGGCCAATGTAGAAGATGTTGTACGAGCCATCATCTGCAACGATTAATTTCAGTTCGTCGTCAGCATCAATGATTTTTTGCATACAAGAGTCCTTCTTAACCAAAGGAACAGGCCAATCTCCATCATCTGCAAGGGCATGAAGAGGGCCTTATTTGTATTCTTGCATTGAGAAGACCGTGGTTCAATATACCTTGGCTAAGAAAAACTGCTTGTAAACAAAAAGCCCCCTGGCGGGGGCATGCTCATAGTCCGAGGTCGGCGCCGAATTTGTGATCTACATACTCCCTTAGATGGGATTTTGAGCTGTTGGCCAGGTATCTATTAGCCAGCAACTCTCTAAGAGCATTCATGTATTCATCTTTGATCTGACCTATGTAGCGGGCAGGCCGATGGGCAAAGGAGATACTTCGAACTGTGTCTTCGCTAAACTCGGCTATGGATTGCTGAATTAGTGGGTCTTCAAGCAGTTGTATCTTGTGCTCTGATTCTATAGCCGGCTTATTCCAAATGAGCTCGCCATTCATGAACTGTATCCCCTTAAGTCTTTGAAATCCGGATCTTCTCTCGCACTGCTTCAAGATCTGAGTCCTGGGGCACATCAATACGCTTTAGAGTCTTAATCCGGCCACGCCCAAAGTTCTTCCTTAACTCGTAGATGTCCAGGATTTCGTCGTTGTTCCCGTAAAGATCTTGGATGTAGTGGATCTCAAGGCCATTGCCTAAGATAGTGGGCTCGTCTTTCATACTTTTCTCTCTTATTATTATGTGCTGCAGATGGATTTTAAAACAAAAGGCCCGAAGCACGGGCCGAATGGCGGGTGTGGTCAGTTATACAGCTTGGATTCGTCGATCTTTGCTTTGCGCTCAAAGAAAATCTCTCTGATTCTGTTTCGAGTTGAGCGACCAGGCACTACAAGCTCAAGGTACTGCTGATCGTATTCGGGTAGAATCTCCTTAACGATGTATACGTCCTTCAGCTTGCCATTAACCATCCATTCTTCTTTTGGGTCAGCTCTGAAGTCATCGTTGATCATGAATGAGTTGCGTAGCATTTTTGTAATCTCTCTTATTGTTCTGGGTCAGCCCCATACCTAAAATGTACTGTACGCATATCCAGTGCCGCAAGCCCTGTCAGAAAATATTCTCGACTCGTACAACAACTGGACTACATAAAGCTGGCATTTTGACTTTGCTGCCATTAGATTTCATGGCACTTACTAGAGGAGCATCACCTATGTCAAAAGCAGCAGAGTACCGGGCCCTAGAACGCCAGATCGCAGAGCAACTCCAAGCCTTGGAAGCCCTGAAAGGCAGCGAAGCCCTGCAGCGGGAGCTCGAATTTGAAGACAAACTGCGCAAACTGCTCGGCGAGTACAACATGTCCCTGCGCAATGTCATTGCCATCCTCGATCCTAAGGCTGCTGCGGGTTCTGGTGTTGTCGGGGCTGGTAAGGTCGACGGGCGTAAGGGGCCGCGTGCGCCTCGTGCTGTTAAACGCTATGTGAACCCGCACACTCAGGAAGTAGTGGAGACCAAAGGTGGTAATCACGCGACGTTGAAGGCCTGGAAGAGCGAGCATGGCGCTTCGGAAGTCGAAAGCTGGCTGCAGGCGTAATCATGGACACTATTCCGATCAAGAATGTGCCGGAATTCCTAGAACGCATCAGCATCTATGACCTGGTGGGAGGGACGCTTCTTTTTCGGGGGCAGTCAAAACGCGGAAATTTGCTGCCTGGGATTGCTAGGAAAGATCCAAAATCGAACACCACTAATGTTGAAAAGTCGATGCTGGCAGATTTGAGGAAGCACGGCCTGACAATGATTCCCAGCTATGTCGATATCGAAAATGACTGGGATATGCTGGTGCTTGCTCAGCATTTCGGCATGAAAACACGGCTGTTGGATTGGACTTCAAATGCCCTGGCTGCGATGTGGTTCGCCTGCAGCAGCAAAGGCACTGATGATTGCTATGTCTACACATTGGAAGCGGACTCGCTCATGCTTGCTTCTCTTAAGGGCAGTCCGTTCAGCCAAAAGAAAACCAAGGTGATTAATCCCAGTCTGAGCAACGACAGGATTATTGCGCAGTCTGGTTATTTCACTGCTCATCGCTTCTCTGAGAAGTCTGGAAAATTCGTGGCTCTAGAAAGAAACCCTGAGGTCAAGGAGCGTCTGACTGAGTACGTTATTTCTGGCAAGGATAAAGTAGACTTTCTCATGACGCTGGAGCGTTGCGGGGTTACCTCCAAGTCCATTTACCCTGATATCGAAGGGGTTTGTCGCTTCCTCAATTGGCGTGCACAAGGTTCATACTAAGTGTTGCGCTCTCTTTTGCTCCATCTGCATTATAGAGATGAGAACAATAAGAGAGCGCAATCATGGACATCCGAGCAGCGATCGTCGAAGCCAATACCATCAACATCATTCAGTCTGGCAGCCACGCAATCCTAAAAATGCAGCCCGAGGTCGAGGCGTTTTGTCAGGCCGAGTGCATTAGGCTGGTCGAAGAAGCGCTTCGCCTGGGGTCGACGAAGGCCTCCAAGAACCCATCGTTGCACGAGCTCCCGCTCTGGCAGTACATCTGCGCACTGGCTTGCGAAAACGAGTTCTATCGTGCCCTTGAGCGCACAGCACCCTAGCTGCACCAGGCCCTGTAGCCCCGCAGGGCCTTGACATACCTACCCTTAATTGCCAATCTGTCAATAACTGCCATGATATTGCGGAGCTGGTCATGCTTACCTTCATCACACCTCGCGACCGCCTGCTACTCCGTTTTTTGAAGCCAAAAGTGGCTGCCTGGAGGTGGTTTGCGAAGGCCAAGGGGCTAGTGGGGATTTCGGCTGAAAGTCACGAGTTCCTAGAGCGCGCTATGAACGAGCAAATCGAGAACTACGACAGTTACTCGATGATTGGTGGGTTCAAGTTCCAAGATGGCCAATGTTTGCTTAAGCTGCAAACAGCGGATGGCATTGTAAATCGCTATTGCTCGTCGCTGCTAGAAGTTGCAGTGATTGTGTGTTTCAAGTTCAAAGTGTGGAAAGGGCCTGTTCTCAGTTTCACTCCGCCGTTTTCTACAGCAGCGCTTAATGCCACGAGCCCCAGTGACTTTATTTCGAGACTCCTAGGGCTGCTGAGAGAAGAACGGCTAGATAAGCTTCGTCGCCTCTGGCTCGTATATCTAACTACTGAGCGAGATGGCGATGCATCTAGGCTTTCGCAGGTCAAGTGCATTGCGGGTATTCTGTCTGGTAATTATGCGGCAGTACACTCAGAAGTAGATGTCGGCGAGAAATATTCTGCTGACTTGGTAAGTCTAGGAATCGACAAGAAACAGGCATACGACGATATCTTCGATTTGATGCACCCTCTAATTTTAAAAGAGCTGCAATTGGACAGGCCCCATGCTTATCACTTGTATTCGATTTGTGAAAGTGAGGATGAGCTACGTCGACTCTTAAGCGGGGATATGGGTTTTCTTCGCGGCAGAATGGCAATGATGAGCGCTGAGCAGCGGGAATACATGTTTGGCTCGGAGCTAGGCTTATGATGTACCTACAAAACATCATCAGATTCTGTTCTCCAGCAGCGATCCGGTTTAATGGTGGCAAATACTATTTCGATGAATGCGAGTTTGGTGCTTTCATTGAGTTCTTTGATTATGTTTCTCAAGTCTACTCGTTCTCTGAGACGACAACCCATGTGGACTGGGAGTTTGAATGCCTCAGTAGCATCGCTCATAGCATTTCAGATGAGCAGACCAATATTGATGATGTTGAATTCCTGTGGCATCTGCTACACACAGTGTTCTTTGAAGACCTAGGTCGTAATGAAGCCCTAGATGCAATCATAGCCAAAGTTTACTGGTCTCTCAGCAGCAGCAACGTTGACGCGGCCTGCAGTGCCCTGACTGCTTATGCTCAACAAGCTAAAGGAGCCGAGAATGAGACCCTCAGTAGTTAAATACTTGCAATGGGTATTCCCGGCATCACTCAGAGTTTATGATGGCTACGTTCGATATGGTCGCCAGAAATACAGATCTGAGCGAGATCTGATTAGTGTTTTGTACTCAAACTTCTTGGATTTGCCGGAAAGCTATTGTCGTGAGCCTGGGTTTGATATTGTGTTGCTTAACTATTATCGCGAGCGAGGGTTTGATCAAGTATGGTCTCTGGTTGACTCGATTGCTGACGAAGACCTGCTGTTTCATAAGCTGGGGAATGAGATTGCTGGCATTGCCTGGTGTCAGGGGTTTGTGGAAAGACTAGACAAAATTCTCATTGTCAAAGAAAATGCAGCAGATGAGTATTACTGGGGGCTGTCGGCTAAGAATGACCTAGCCCTCATGAAATTTGCACTGAAGTACATGGGCAAGTTTGCAGATATGGTTTATGGAGGGAGTATGAAGTCACTTATCCAAAGCTTTCATGATAAAAAACGGGAGGAGTTTATTCGTCGTTATCGTCTCGTTAATCCGGAGCGTGCAAATATTCTTGACGAATGCAAGACAGAGTCCGAGTGTGATAAGTTCTTGCGTAATGATAAAGAGTTTATGAAAGTTCTTCGTCAGCGGCTAATGGATGTCGGGAAGTTTGAGTCGATCGACTATCTGACTGGGGCTGATCTGGGCAAGTGATTTGGTTAAGAGAAACGCTTTACCGAAGTTTGGGGAGGTCGGCCAGGCGAGTCGTGTAGTAAGGGCTCAGATGTCCTCGCTGCATGCTCCAGGGCATCTCCCCGATTGTGATCGCTGAGCGCAGAGACCCTTTGCCAAACTTGGCATTAATCTCGTCGAGCACCTTGGCCCTGGGGCTTTGGGAGTTGGCAGCAGCGAACATGTCCGTAGTCAGGTTTTCTGGCTGACAGATCTCGCTCAATGACACGGAGGACTTTGCATAAACTGCATTGTCGTCGAAGATTTTCTTAGCCAAAGAAACAGCCGCCCCTTGAAGCGTGAGAGTGTCGTCGGTGTGCTGCTGAAGTCTGGCTGCCGCTGAAGAGTACGCGTCACTGAAGCTCTCCGCCGTAGCTTTCCTCACAATGAGTCCAACATCAATCTTCCGACAAACCGACCCTTGAGCCCTCAGTTTCTCAGCTGCGCGGGCAACGTAGCTAGCAATCGACTGCTCAATTGGTTTCCACCCTTGTTGCCGGCTTCCGAACGCACGTGAGCTAATGATTTGCTTTTTCTTCGGAGCCTGGAGCTCCAGATCATTGCAAGGGATACCCCGGAGCTCTAGAGCAGTCCGCTGTAGTACGACGTTGAACTCTCTACCGACAGTCTCGTTGTCTGCGCATGCCAGATGCCAGGCTGTGACGATGCCCTTGGCTTCCAGCTTCTCAGCCCATCGCCTCCCGATACCCCAAACCTCTCCAATTGGTGCGCGCTTGAGCAGCAGCTCGTGCCGCTGATCGTCCAGCACTACCGCAACACCTGGAAGGCCTTTCCAGTTTTTCGCAGCCCAGTTCGAGAGCTTCGCCAGCGTCTTCGTCGTCGAAATGCCCACGCCAACAGGAATGCCCGTCCACCTAAACACACGATCTTTCATTTCTTCAGCCATGGACTGATAGCCCCGCATGCCCGTGAGATCCAGGAACATTTCGTCAATGGAATACACCTCCAGCTCGCTCGCGAAATCGGCCAGGGTGAGCATCACGCGGTTGCTGAGATCGTCATACAGCGTGTAGTTCGAACTGAACACGTGTACGCCCTGGTCGGCTAGCTGGTCGCGGATCTTGAAGTAGGGATCACCCATCTTGTATCCAAGCGTCTTGGCCTCTTTTGAGCGAGCAATCACGCAACCATCCGAGTTCGACAGCACCACGATCGGCAGCCCAGCAAGATCAGGGCGCCAAAGGGGGTGCCGCTCACAGCTTGCGTAGAACGAATTGCAGTCGACCAGGGCGTACACACGCTTTTGATTTGCGCTCAAACACCACTCAGGCTTCAGAACAGGCGCGTGCATGCGATCAGCACTCCGTGGAACACCCATTCTTCGCCATCACCTGGCCTGATTGGCTTGTAAGCGCTGTTGCCGGCGAGTAGCACTGGGCCCTGGTCATCTTCAGACAGCAGCTTAAGCGTGTTCTGACCGTCGATGCTGATGACCACAATCTTGCCCGGTCTTGCTGGCTCCTTGCGGCTAATGACGGCCACGTCGCCAGGCTGAATGCCGTAATCAAGCATGCTGTCGCCATCGATTTGGCATAGGTATGCCAGCAAGGCCACAACCCGCCTCGAAGGCCTGGTGAACAGCGGCATTAACGTCCAAATCGTTTTCGATGGCTTCAACCTGGCCGAGGACGACAAGGAGGTGAAAGTGACGTATCACAAAGTGAGCCTGAGCCCGGCAGCTCAGCGTCAGCTCATCACATCCGACTACGGTGAGCAGGAGATCAAGGGTACACTGCTTGCGTCCAAAGCCGTCAGCGGCAGCGGTCTGTCGAAGCTGTTCAGGGAAGAGTACGCTTAAGCCATACCTGCTTCAAAACACCAACCTAGGCGGGCTGGTGTTTTTCGCATGACTTACCTTTCAGAAGAAGATATTTTACCGGATAAGGCTTCACAGGGCCGGGATAGACGCTTCAGGGAGGCTTCATGAGCTCAAAATATTCAGATTTAACAGAAGAAGACGTTCGTCGTCTCGTCAACAACGGTGTATACACTGTAGAGACGATTGAGCTAGTAAGAGACAATGGAACTATTGTTCGGCATCTTGAAGCAACGGAAATCAGCCCGGTGCCATCATCGGTGTTGACCTATAACATTTACAATCAAACCATTCAAGAAGTAAACCTGGATGGCGTTGTACGTGCTATAGCGAATGATCGAAATAGATCTATCTCTGATGGCTTAACCATTCAGTATGACTCCATCCTGAATAATTTGGCTTATTACAGAGATCATGGGAGCAGGCTCGACCCGCTAAACTCAAAGAGCCTAGATGCGATTTCGCCCTTCGAATTTCAATGTAAGAAAAGCTTCGGGAGCCTAGAAAGCTTTTGGGTTAATCCAGATGAGGCTGTGCGAACTGTTGATGCATATGCAAATATATTATTTATATATATCATGAGTGGATATTGGTTACATGGCTGCAAGTTCTCGGAGGACTCTACAAGTATTTCAAAGCTGGAGCACCTTGAAAATGGTGTTAGGCATATCTATCAGCAGCTCCTGATTAAGTGGGAGGCAGGGGAGGAATTGGGCGAAAATGCGCTGATAAACTCTGTGTACGCGTATGCTTACCTTGACGAAAAGGTTGATGTCAAGATAATAAACGATCTTGTGCAGCACGACTCGCGTTGCAATACCGCCTTGGATTTTTTTGAAAGTTTCAGTGAGCACTGCATTGAGAAGAAGTATCTAGGTGGTGCTGAAGTGTACAAAAGCAATGCTGTAGATACATTCAGAAGTAACGCTGATGGTAGGTTGAAGTACGCCACTCAGCTTCACGACATTCTCACAAAGATTGAAAATATTAAAGGGGTGATTCCTCAGTTGCGCGCAGCAGGACAAATCGATGAATCTCACATTAGTCTCGGTGCCGACTTTGTAAGATCTCCGCTTGCTATAATTAGGGTTGGAAACGATCGCAACAGTAACGTGATCGGTATTGGCGTCGACAATCAAGGTGCCGAACCGGATGCCTGATCCGGTTTTCTGCGTGTCAGTGGTTGTACTTGTACCAGACCTGGCGGGCTGCTGCAGTACACCACGATTCCTTGAACCCCTCTAATTTGGGGAATTCCCTCGCAAGCCCAGCCCTGGCATTCAGACAGAAACCCTCAACACAACCCTGGTCAGCTAACTCATCCAGCAGATGAGTTTCGATGAACTCCGCAAGCTCATCAATCCTTTCCCGCTTGTAAGCCGGGTCATTGCGCTCAGCGACCTTGCGCTTGCACATGTACTCTGTGACTTCCCGCAGAGACATCGACATCATTTGCGAATCAGTAAGCAGCGGCGGGATATCAGTGCGAGCATCAAACATGGCCATTCTCCTCGTCCAGAGCCAGCGACTTGTACGCCTGAAGAGCCTCTTCAATCATCCAGTCGTTCTCAGCCGGAATAATCAGGTCAGAGCCGATAGACTCCACTTCCTTCCGGAATTCGACGAAATTATAGGCTTCTGAATTCAAGGCAATATTCCGCACCGCTGCGCGGATCTCATCCTTCGTTGCAATCAGCTCAGGGTCATATTCGATATCGTTCATTTCAAATCTCTCTCTTGTTGTGTATTGCTTACATCTTCAATATTACTGGCGTGTACCACATCTCGCTAGTAGACAGCGCCGGCAATTGAGGTATACATCGAAAATAGTTCTACCTCGATTTTCTTTGTTGTCAAACTGGGTTTGGCCCACGGGAGTTGCTGGGGCGGGTATAATGGAGGAAAGCCACATAATAATAAGAAGAACCTATGGCACTCTCAGATCTCGTGATTCCCTCGCGGCCTATCACAATTACCCAGGCATCCGCTGACAAGCCGGAAGTCACTATCGATGTTTTCGGCCTGAATACTGAAGATTTCATTTACCTGGTTGACGGCTATAAGGACGCCCTGGCTGCGATTTTCTTACGCAACGTAAAAGAGTCGCTTGCTGATCCAGATGTGTCGAAAGAGATTTTGATGAGCTTTCCGGGGTTTGCGGCTGCTTGTGTTGCATGTGCTTGCAAACAGCGTAGTGCCGAAGAGTATGTTCGAAATTTACCATTCCCCATTCAGCTTGAGTTGCTGGCAACAGTCTTTGCGCTGACATTCCCTGACGGGCTAAAAAAAGTCTGGAAAAGCTGCTTCCGACGATCTTACCCCTGCTCAAAAAGTAGCTCAGTTCGAAGCGGCGAGGAAAAAATCCAAGCCTACTGAAGAACAAGACCCTGAGCAGTTTGCGCTAGTTCTGATCGAGTGTTGCGAACTGTTGATTGCGAATGGTCATGCTGGCCTCAATCCTTACCAGTATTCGATCAAGCGACTTTTACATCTTGTGTCCATTCACAAAGAACGCCTGCGCGATCAGCTGATGACAAGGATCATTGCTGACCACATGAGTCGCATCGCTATTGCCACAGGTGATGGCAAAGAGTTCAAAAATCTAATCGACCAACTTAGCCAAAAAGAAGAATAACAATGGCTGGAAGCACAATTATTCAGCTCGTTCTGCGAGCCCGTGACGATATGTCTAAAGGCCTTGGTAGTGCTACTGCCAAGATCACTGCGCTGATTGCGGCATTTGCGGGCGCTAGCGCGATTAAGGAGACGGTTGGGCAGCTTACTGAGCTTGATGTTGCTGCCAAGCGCCTGCAGGTCAGTGTTGAAGATTTGACTGCTGCGCAGTATGCGGCATTCAAAACATCTGGTGTAGGCGCTGAGCAGTTCGTTGACGCGCTTGAAGAAGTTCGAATCAAAATTGAGGAGATGAACTCAATCCAATCGGGCGGTGCCATTGATTTCTTCCAGATTATGAAGACATCTAGCGCCGAGTTTATGAAGCTGAATCCCCTGGAGCAGTTGCAGAAGATCTCGGATGTCATGAAGGGCATGTCTTCGAGCGCTCAATTTACTTTCCTGGATCAGATTGGCTCTGACAACCTCCGCAATCTTCTTCCGCTCCTGGAAGACGGATCTGGGAAATTCAAGGAGCTGATGGCACATGCTAAGGCTGCTGGATACACGCTCAACAGCTTGGACACGAAGAACGTCGAGCAGCTCAGCCGCACGTTCAACGAGCTCTCTACCTCAGTCTCCACGGGCTTCAAAAAGGCTGTGGCGGATGCTGCCCCAGAGTTCACTGCGCTGATCCAGATGATGCTGCAGGGCACGACTGACGTTAGGACTGGTGTTGACGAGCTTGGCACCTCTGGCCGTCAACAGTTTCGCGGGATCGTGAGTGCAGCGGGCCAGGCATTCGCGGCGTTTGGGCGTGTCGGGGATGCCTTGTATGCGATCTTTTTCGCTATAGCAAAAGGGGCTTCAGATACTGCCGGGGTCTTCGCCCTGGGCTTCGACCAGATACTGACGTACTTGGGCAAGTTCGTGAGCAGTTTTGTCTCGTTCTATCGCAAAGCGTTTGCGGATGTGCTGAGCCTAGTCGGTAACTCGTTTGTGCCAGGTATCCAAGCACTGCTGAACAAAATCCCCGGCAGCCTTGCAAGCTCCATGTCGTCAAGCCTCGACAGCGTCAGGCTCAACATAGATTTGAAAGCAAACAGGGAAATCAGCGACCAGCGTAAAGCCAGCATTGGTGAAGACCTGAAGGTGCTCCAGGCGCAGCTGGCTGCTCAGAAAAAGGTGTTGGGTCAGTCGACTACTGATTCGGAGCGCGGCACGGCACTGGGTGCGATTGCTGATCTTGAAGCGCAGATCACGCTGAAGCGACAAGAGCAGCTGAATCTCACCTCTGCTCTGGCTAACCAGGAAGCCATTTTGCGAGCAGATCGTGCTTCGGCCCTGGCCGACTCGCAGGCTCAAGTCCAGGCGATCAAAGATCAGCTGGAGGTCGATCTTCTCCGCATTCGCGGCTCGGACTACAAAGCTGATTTGCTTGAGATCGAGCGTGACTTCGCTGATACCAAACGCATTCACTGAACGTACGGCCACCGCTCAAAACTTGGGCCTGCGCATTCATAAGGGCGACAGCGATGGCGTGAGTTACGACTACATGTCCATCTCCACCGGTTCACTTGCTGCCAAGGTCGCGCAGCGAGAACTCAGGCCTTTGTCAGTCCCTCTGGCCAGTTGCGTAGTCGAGTGCAATCGCTCGATGTACGACATCGAAATGCTCGACGTTGTCACCCTCGACTGGCCTCCACTGAACGTCCAGGGTTTGGTCATGCGCGTGATGTCTGTCGATGTCGGCAGTCTCAATGACAGCTCCATAAAATTGACCCTCACACAGGACGTTTTCGGTGTTCAAAATACCGTCTACGCGGATGGCGGAGAGCGCACCTGGACAAAGCCAGTGTTCGAGCCGACTGACCCAGTGAGCATCCAAATCGTTGAGGCCCCGACAATCTTCAACGAGACGGCAGGGCTCACAAAAACGGTCATGGTGCTCGCTGAGCAACCAGCTGCTGGCCAGGATTACAAGCTTATTACCCGCCATGGCACAGAGTCTTGGCGTGATCAGGGCGTCTATCCATTCACGCCTGTTTTCCAACTCGCCGAAGCCCTGCCGGCAACACCAGAAACCCTCGCCACAGGCCCCATCGTCAGCGGCGACATCAGCTTGCTCGACAACTACAGCCAGAACGAGAATCGCGAAGCTCTGGGCATCCTGTGCATCAACGGCGAGTGGCTGTCTTACGAGACGTTCACAATCCTTACGGCGACGACTGCTCAGCTCAAAAACGTCCGCCGCGCACTCTTTGGCAGCACCGCAAAAGCTACCGCAGCCGGCACGAAAGTCTGGGCCGTCTCCGAAGGCCATGGCATCACCCTCGGCCAGTTCAATGCCGGCAGTGCGGTGTACCTGAAAACCCTGGTCAAAACTCAAACTCGACGTCAAACCGAGCCCGAAGCAGCTGAAAAAAGCTTTGTCGTCAAAGCCGTGAATGACCAGGTTTTCCCGCCTGCGCGAGTGCTTGTGAATGGGGTTGGTGGGGGTGAGATTTCCGGGGTTGCTGAAGTGTCCTGGAGGTTCAGGAGTGGGGCTGCGCAGGAGGTCGCTTTTTACACTGATGATCGAGACCAGGCGTTTGCAGGCACTGTGTCGATTGCGGTGTATTCGGAATGCGTGAAGGTTGAGCAGGTGGATAATCTGGTCGGGAATACCTGGCGGTTCGATGGGGAGGCCAGTAGCAATGGCGGGGTGTTGCGCGGCGAACTGGAGTTCAGGGTTAGCACGTACCATGCTGGCGTCAGCTCAGATCCGATCGTCGTCAGCGTAACCAGGTCTGTGACGGATTGATTATCGTTGAGGAGAAATAATTAGAATCCCCGCAGCGCGGGGATTTTTGTTTACTGGAGGGTTGTGCGAGGTATTGGCGAGAAGAACGCAGCCTTGGTCTCGTGAAGGACATCCAGCAGCTCCACAGGCGGGCATCCTGGCTTCGGTTTGATGATGAATGTGATTGGGAAGTTTGGGCGAATAGTTCCAGTGAATGGCGCTGCTATCAAACCCGTGGTTCTGCCGATTCCCTCAATCTCAACATTCTGGTGTGGGCCCGAGTGAATGGCAGCGGCGCCGTCAATCCAAACGAAGGCGTCATCCATCTCATTTTTGACCAAAAACATGAATTTGGGGTTGGACTCTTGCAGTAATGCTGCTTTCACTGTGACCTTGAGTTCTTTGCTCGGATCGCCGGCAACCGTGTATGTCAGATTTGAAAAGTCTGAATGCTTCGGTGTGAAATCAGTCTTGCCTGCGATCCGATCCTTGATCTGCTGAATTGTTGACTCGATTCCATTCGTGTACATATCAATGAATAGCCTATGTACAGCGATCGGTGGCATGGGCGCGTCATCAACACGGACTGGGACAAAAGTGATGTTACCTTTGGCCGCTTGGTATAGAGCGCTCTGCCATTCCATCTCGACCATGCCGCTTTTCAAGCTGTTTTCGGTCACGAAGAAAAGAAAGAAGTCCGGGAACGCAAGGCCCTCATTCATCTTGCCGATGATGCTATCGCCCGGCTGGATAGACCAGTCGTCATAGAAAACTGAGTCCTGGCCGTAGATTCTCTTCAGCTCTACAGCAACAGGCTCTACAACTGGCTTGTCTAGGTAGTTATGACTCAAAAATATGGTAGGCATGGCACATCTCCCTGTGTCGAAAGCCGATTCTACACCGGGTGATGGCCAGTTGACTGCTACCGATGCAAGGTGAGTGCTGGGTCGTTTTCCCAGGCCTCCATCAACTCCTGTTCCTGCTCGACCTGGGATAAGGAAGCCCATCCTGAACGCAGTTGGTAGTAGGGCTCGCCAGGCTTTTTGTCTTCAATCTCCCAATTTGCCTGGATGCCGAACAGGGCCAGGATCGCGGCGATGATCAGCTTGATGGTCGCTTCGAGCTCTTGCTGCTGACGCGCCTTGATGCTGAGACGCAGGGGTCGACGATTACGGGCTCTGAGCACGAGATAGAAAATTCGGACTCGCTTCTGGCTTTCTGCGTCTCTTCGAGCAGCCTCTGTCTCAAGAGCTGGAAAGGTTTCGGGGTCATATCTGATTCCTTCTTGTTGTGTGAGTTTTTGGAAAGTGAGCCTTGATCGCTTCAGCTTGCGACCGCTGATGATCGTGCCGTTGTATTCATAGGCGATGCCGGTTGGTTGGCCCTCGGCATTTTTTGTGAAGTGGACGAAGACCCTTTGCCGGCGCAAGAGCTGGATGAGCAAGAACATGTCGCCGCCCTGGGCCTGGCAGGCTTCTACGGCACCAGCGATTTTTGCGATCATCCGGTGCTTTAGGGGAATCGTGCCTTCGCGTTCAGCGGCTTCCAGGGCATTGCGGGAGATGGCTGTTCCCCATGTCTCTGAGGGCGCTGGGGCTTTGCTAAGGCCGAAGTGATCCTCGATCCTGGATGTGCTGTCGCAGCTGCGGGAGCGCTCGTTGCTGTCCTTGACCATTGAGAACTCTTCATCCATGCAGATCCTGTTGGCCACAATATGCACATGTTGGTGGTCAGTATCGCCGTGCAGGACAGCCACCCATTTGTTGTCATCTCCGAACCCAAGATCACGGAGGTACATCTCGACGGTTTCCTGCCACTGGGCATCTGTGAGCTCCTCGCCTGGAGGGAGTGACAGGATTGCGTGCCAAACGGGCTTCACAATTCGATCGCTGTCGATGGCGTTGTTACGGAGCTTCTCAACAACATCGAACTCTGCAATCATTCCCTCGACGTCAATTTTGTCTTTATCATGACCATTGCGAAGCGGATCGGGAGAAAAGCAGTTCCTGCCGACCGTTCGGATTGTGGTGAGTGCGTGCTCATGTTTTCTCAAGCCGAATATATACTCGATTCGATTACGAAATGAGCCAATGCCCTTGTCTGTGATTTTACCAATCATCTTATTATTCCCCGATGCCCATTAGGCGGTTATTAATATCTACAAGCCTCTGAACAACAATCTCGCTGTCTTCGCCTTTGTTAATAAGGCCGACAATACGCTGTAGTTCTAGTGAGAGCTGGATGTGCGACAGTGGAATGCGCACCTTGCCTGCCACCTTCGAGTTGATCAAGAAGTCACGCACGAAGGCCCCTGCAGCTTGATAACCTGCTTCTTCGCACCTGGCTTTGATAATTGCCCGCTCTTTCTCGCTCAAGCGAATGATGAGTGGTTTGCCCCGACGTTTTGAAGCATCAAGAGTTGGCCTGCCTTTTTTATTGTTATTGTCCATCAGCGCAACCTCCGAAGGAGAGTGAGCAGCTTAAATGTCTATCATAGACACAACTGGCCACTCACAAGATCTAGTTTTATTATGCAAATGGAGCAGGGGGTGTTGGAAGTGTTTTATGAAAAAAATCTGACTTAAATGTCGCTAAAAGTGCCTAAAAAGGCAACTCAAGTGCCAGGCCTGGCATCAGAAGTGCCTTAAATGGCTCGATATACTTCTGACTTCGCGATGTGTCAATGCGATATATCATGGCTGTTACTGTGCGTGAGTGCGAGGCGTGTCAGATGTCGCTTTGCTAGTGTGCGAAATCATGAATAGTCGCAGTCAGGGAGAGCGAAATGCCCTCATGTCACTAATCGTGAGTGCGAGATACCTGGGTGTCGCAGTCGACCGCAGTGACCCAAAGCTGGGTTGCACTCATGCTGAGAGGAGCTTGGTGCTTTAGCAGTAACTTATATGGGTAGTGTCAGTCGGCAGTGCCAGGGATTGGACAGACTTTTGGGGGCATTGGCATATCCAGCGACTGGACTGATGCTGAGCTGAGGGAGCGAAAGGGAGTGGTGAGGGGGACGTGAGGGATGCGATGAGTGGTTCTGAAATTGCACACTGAGTGCACACGAGGTAGCGTGGAGGAAGGCTGTGGCCCAGTAAAATCAAGGCCTCTAGAGGATTGTGTCGATCCCATCCATCATCGGCGCCACGGAGAAGCGGCGGGAGGGCTCGGGGCGCGGGGCTGTGGGTGTAACGGCTTGAGAATGCATAAGTGTGCGGGACGAACTCAGCGAAGCCAGGCGGCGGGGCGCTGGCAGGCGATGGGAAGAGTGAATGGTCGCCAGTTTACCAAGCGTGGCAGGATTCGTCCGAACCGATCGACGATAAGGCGTTGTCATGCATCGGCACCAGGGGCCAATTGCCATGCGGCGTTCGACTACTGCCCCGAAATGCCAGGTTACTGGCCCGCGTGGAATGGCGTCCTGCGCTCGGCATGTGGTTCGATCTGTGCTGCAATGCTTCGGTAGCGAACAGTCGTTGGGCATAAGTGAGTAATAGCAGCCATGTTTGAGCAATACCTGAAACGATGGCGGCTGACCGTCGATGGGGAAGCGTTCGTTTCGTTGAACGGCAATCTTCTCCCCGTACGCCAGGGCGACACGCCCGCCATGCTGAAAATCGCCCAATCTCCGGAAGAGAGGGCCGGTAACCAGTTGATGGCCTGGTGGGCAGGCGAGGGTGCGGCGCCCGTGCTGGCTCACGATGACGAAGCGTTGTTGATGGTGCGCGCGCAAGGCTCGGCATCGCTTGCACAGAAGGTCGCAGGTGGCCGGGATGACGAAGCCACTCGCATCCTCTGCGCGGTGCTGGCCCGTCTTCACGCGCCACGCCCGGCATCGCCGCCGGTGCTGGTGCCGCTGGCACAATGGTTCGAAGCACTGTGGGGCGCGGCGGCGGCTCACGGTGGGGTGCTTGAATACAGCGCAAGGGCGGCGAGGGCGCTTTTGGCTGCTCCGCGCGATGTGGTGGTGTTGCACGGTGACATGCATCACGGCAATGTCCTGGATTTCGGGGCGTGCGGTTGGCTTGCCATCGATCCCAAGGGGCTATGCGGCGAGCGAGGTTTCGACTACGCCAATATCCTCTGCAACCCGGACGATGCAAGCGCGCTGGTACCGGGGAGCTTTGCGCGGCGGATAGCGATCATCTCGGACGCTGCCGACCTTGATCGTCACAGGCTCTTGCAATGGGTGCTGGCATGGGCTGGGTTATCGGCAACCTGGATGATCGAGGATGGCCTCGAGCCGGGCAGCAGGCTTGAGGTAGCCAGGCTGGCGGCTGCGGCGCTCGATAGCGGTGTTCATGCTGCCTCTGATTGTCGAAACCCTGGCCTGTAGGGGTATGGCTCACCCACATGGGTTACAAATCAGTTCACGCACGAATTGCGGCATTCCCAATTTGCTCCTCTCTGAGTACACTTGCGATACATTCTTATTTGCATCTGTAAATCTTTCGAGGGGAAGCGGCACGATGTCCACCGTTGCTACCGACGGCGCTGCGCACAAAGGCCTGGAAACGCTCTACCGGGAGCACAACAGCTGGCTTCATGGCTGGCTGCGGCAACGCCTGAACAACGCTGCCGATGCCGCCGACCTGGCCCAGGACACCTTTATCCGGGTACTGCTGGCCCGCACTGCCGCCACCCTCAACCAACCCCGTCACTACCTGGCCACCATCGCCCGGGGCCTGGTTATCGATCTTTACCGCCGGCGCAGCCTGGAAACCGCCTACCTCGACACCCTGGCCCTGCAGCCGGAGCACTACGCGCCTTCCGCCGAAGCCCGCACGGCCATTCTCGATACCTTGATGGCCATCGACCGCATGCTCGATGGCCTCGGCCCGCGTACGCGAGCGATTTTCCTGGCGGTGCAGCTCGATGGTCTGAGCTACGAGAAAGCCGCTGAGCGTCTGGGCGTGTCGGTGAGCACGGTGCGCAAGCACTTGGCGCGCGGGCTGATGCACTGCCTGTTGTTCGAGGACGCATGAAGGCGATTCTCAGCGATGCCGTGGACTGGTACGTGCGCTTGCACGACAGCCACGTCGACGTCGCTACCCACGCCGCCTGGCAGGCCTGGCATGGCGCCGACCCGCGCCATGCCGCGGCCTGGGCGCGGCTGGAGCAGTTGCAGGGTCGGCTGGACAATGCCCCCAGTGGCGCCGCGCACACATTGGCGAGCGCCCGACGCGATCGCCGCCACGCGGTCAAGGCCTTGGCCCTGTTGCTTGGGGTCGGGGTGGTGGGGTGGCAGGGCTACCGGGTTTCGCCCTGGAGTGCCGATTACGCGACGCGTATCGGCGAGCGCCGGCAACTCACCCTGGCCGATGGCACGCGCCTGGACCTCAACACCGACAGCCGTGTGGATATCCACTATGACGCGAGCCAGCGCCTGATCCACCTGCGCCGGGGCGAGATCCTGGTGGAAACCGCCAAGGATCCGCGCCCTCTTAGCGTGCGCACTGGCGAAGGCGAGGTCCTTGCCCTGGGCACGCGCTTCAGCGTGCGCCAGGGCGCCGGGGTGAGCCAGGTCGCGGTGGCCGCCCATGCCGTGCAAGTGCGGCCCAGTGGCACCTCGCAGGTGGTGCGCATCGATAGTGGCTACGGCTTGCAATTCAGTGCTGACGCTGTGGGCCCGCTGCTGCCCTTGGCGCCGGGAGCACAGGCCTGGGCGCAGGGCATGCTGGTCAGCGTCGACTGGCGCCTGGGCGATGTGGTCGAGGCGCTGGCGCGTTACCGCCCCGGTTACCTCGGCTGCGCGCGGGAGGTGGCTGGGCTGCGGCTGTCTGGCGCCTTCAACCTTGACGATACCGATATTGCCCTGGCCAGCCTGGAAGATGCCTTGCCGGTGCGTGCGCGGCGGCTGACCCGTTATTGGGTGCGGTTGGAGTCTGTCGAGGTCGGTTGAAACCGCCATTGCATCGAAGGCAAGCCCGCTGCCACGGCAAACCGCGCTCGCCACTGATTCAACTTTTCGAGAATTTTTCGCATTTGGGGTAGCAGATTTTCTGTCCTGCTTCGGCTCTTCAGGGCGCGCGCATCAGCCGTGCCCAAGCCCACCCAGTACAGGAACCCCTTTTCATGTCCGCACGCCGTACTTCGCTAGCCTGCTGCATTCGCCAGGCGACCCTCGCGCTGAGCCTTTGCGGTACCGCGCTGGCGACCACCACTGCCTGGGCCGCCGCGCAGCGCTACGATATTCCGGCCGGTAGCCTGGCCGCCGCGGTCAGCCAGTTCGCCGCCGCCAGTGGCGTCACCATCAGCTTCAGCCACAGCGAAACCAGCGGGTTGCAGTCGTCCGGGTTGCAAGGCAGCTTCGAGCTCGAGCAAGGCTTCGCTGCCTTGTTGCGGGGCAGTGGCTTGCGCGTGCTGCAGGTGGGGGAGAAGCGCTATGTGCTGGACAAGGTGCAAAGCGGCGATGCCATCGAGCTGGGTGCGACCAGCATCGATGCCACAGGCCTGGGCAGTACCAGTGAAGGCACTGGCAGCTACACCACCGGCGCTGCCAACACCGCCACCGGCTTGCGCCTCTCTGCCCGCGAAACGCCGCAGTCGGTCAGCGTGGTCACTCGCCAGCAGATCGAAGACCAGAACCTCACGGATGTGACCCAGGTCCTGGAGCAGACGCCGGGCGTGGTGGTCGACAGTATGGGGCCGGCGGGTAGCGATGCCAACCACATCTATGTGCGCGGTTTCGAGGTCAGCAGCATCCAGGTCGATGGCCTCAACCGTCCCGACTCCTTCGGCTTTCGCGACGACCTGGCCGACATGGTGTCCTATGACCGGGTGGAGGTCGTCCGTGGGGCCACGGGCCTGATGTCGGGCACCGGCGACCCGGGCGCGACCATCAACCTGATCCGCAAGAAACCGACCTTCGACACCCAGCGCAAGCTGACCCTCAAGGCCGGCTCCTGGGACAGCTACCGCACCGAACTGGATGTGTCTGGCAAGTTGTCGCAGAGCGGCCATGTGCGCGGGCGTTTCGTCGCCTCGACCACCGACAACAAGAGCCACATCGATCGCCAGTCGCTGGAAAAGCAGGTGGCCTATGGGGTGGTTGAATGGGACCTCAGCGACAGCACGATGCTGACCGTGGGCGCGGAATATTCCGAGATGGACAACGACGGGGCCGGCAACCATGGCTTCCCGCTGTTCAATACCGATGGCAGCCACTTCAAGCCGTCGCGCTCGTTCAACTCGGCGGCGGACTGGAGCTACCACAAGCGCCGCAGCAAAACCCTGTTCACCACCCTGGAGCACCAGCTGGACAACGGCTGGCAGCTGAAGCTGAACGCCGAACACAGTCGCCGCCACTATGACGACACCTTCGCCACTGCCGCCGCCGGTACCGTCAACCCCGACGGCAGTGGCCTGAAGACCTGGAGTGGACGCTGGGCTGGCGACCCGCGGCAGACCTCGTTCGATCTGTCGGCTGCCGGCCCGTTCGAGCTGTTTTCCCGGGAACACCAGGGCTATCTTGGGGCCAGCCACTATCAGGCGTACTACCGTAACCCCGGTTACCACCTGTGGACGAGCCAGGCTATCGACAATATCCATACCTGGGACGGCTCGCTGGCGATCCCGGATGCCATCTACAACAAGACCACCGAAGATGCCCTGGATGAAACCCAGGACGGCCTGGTGGCCTCGGTGCGCTGGAGCCTGACCGACGACCTGTCGCTGATCACCGGCGCGCGGGTGATCGACTGGAAGCGCGACGAGAGCCATACCACCCTGGCCACAGGCGCCACCACGCGCACCTCGCGTAGCGAGAGCGGGGTGGTCACGCCGTACCTGGGGCTGGTCTATGACATCGACGAGCACTGGTCGGCCTATGCCAGCTACACCACCATCTTCAAGCCACAAAGCAAGCAGGATGCCACGGGGGGCTATCTTGAGCCGCTGGAGGGCGTGAACTATGAGTTGGGGGTCAAGGGCGAGTTCTGGGACAAGCGCCTGACCACCGGGCTGAGTGTCTTCGAAGTGCAACAGGACAATCTCGCGGTGGCTGACGGTGACAAGCTGGCGCCAGACGGCAACCAAGCCTTCCGCGCCGAGTCTGGCACCACGACCCGTGGTTTCGAGATGGAAATGGCCGGGCAGATCCTGCCCGATTGGCAGGTCTCCGCCAGCTACACCTATGCCCAGGCCGAAGACTCCGACGGCAAGCGCCTGCTCACCGAAGTGCCGCGCGATACCTTCAAGCTGTTCACCAGCTATCGCCTGCAATCCTTGCCGCAACTGAAAATTGGCGGTGGGGTGCGCTGGCAGGGCATGGAGTACAAGAAGGACGCTGGGCCGCATGGCGAAACCTTCAGCCAGGGCGCCTACAGCGTGGTCGATGCGATGGCGCAGTATGCGTTCACGCCGCAAACCAGCGTGTCGCTGAACCTCAACAACCTGTTCGACGAGAAGTACTACACCGCGATCGGCGCGCGTGGCTGGTACGGCACCCCGCGCAGCGCCACGGCCACCTTGGTCTACGCGTTCTAGCACCGGCCCATCCAGCGCCTCGCAGGGGCTGTAAAGCACGGTTTCTGGCTCCGGGCAATAGCTGATAGTGGCTATGGGAGCGGCGCTGGGTGGGTTGCTATGCTGCATTGGGTCTGGGCACGGGGATGCCCCAGCGCTGGCAAGCGCTGCCAATACAAGGAGGTTCACATGCAGATCACATTACCCTTGAGTGTCAGCGACTGGAGATACAAGACGGCCAGCGGTGGCGGGCTGACCGTGATGTGCGCCGCTGGCACCGCGGGTTTGCTGACCCTGACCGATCCCAGCAAGGTCGAGCAGCAGTTCCGCTACGGCTCGCTTGGCCTTGGCGCGGGCGCTGGCGCGCGTCTGCCGCGTATCGGCAAGATCAACTTGCAGGTGCGGGGGCGCAGCGTTGGCGTGGCGGGGGCGAACGAAGACTTCCCGGCGATCGGTGCGGTGCTGGTGGCGGACTCGGTCGCTGCGCGCGGAGGCTTGACGCGTGACGACTTCAAGGGCGGCTGTGTGTTCTTCGAGGCCGGCTTGGGCCTGGTCGGCGGTGGTGCTGGCTCAGGCGTCTTGTTCGGCCTCGACCCCAAGCTGCTGATCCTGGGGACTGCGGCGCTGGGTACCAGCGGGGCAATCCCGCCCTTGGAAATCTATCCGCGCCTGTTGCGCTCGGCCAAGGGCGTGATCTTTTCGCTGGGGTTCAACGCTGGGGTGCAGGCCGGCGGCGGGGCCACATTGACCGTGGGCGGGCTGTTCTGAGAACAGCCGCGAGCGGATTGAAAGCCGCCAATCACTCCGGCGGTAGCGTCAAGCCAAAGCATGCCAGCGCCAGCAGCGCGGCCCCCAGCACGATGAATACATAGTTGAGCGCCGTGAAACGGGCGTTGCTTTGGCCCTGCGGGTCACCTGCGGCGGCGTTCAGGCCCTGCTGGCCGAGCCAGGTGATCCAGCCCATGACCGGAAGCATTGCCAGGCTGACGGCATCCAGCATCGGGTAGCCGATATTCTTGCGCACCAGGCTGTCGATGATATTGCTGATGATCAGCATCACCACGAACAGGGTCGCCAGGCTGCGGTGCGGCCAGTGAATGTCGCGGCCATCGCGCTTGAGACGGGCATCGGCCGCGCGGTACAGCGCATGGGTGAAGAAAATGGCGAAGATCGCCCGGGCGACCGGCCACAGGTTTTCACCGCTGCTGAGCTTGTACTGCTTCCAGTTCTTGTAGGCCCAGTACAACTGGTAAAGGCTGAAGGTGAGAATGAACAGGGTGAGGAACTTGCCGCGAGAAACCACGTAGAAAGGCGCTTGTTCGGCTTCTTGCGTGGGGAAGGTGCGCTCTGTTTGCGGCGCGTTGTAGAAGGTGTCAGACACGGGCTCTCCTTGGGTGGTCTGCAAAGGGGGCGCCACGTTAACCTAGTCTGTACGGTAAAACCATGCAGGCCTGCGCGCATGAGCGCCCGGATCAGGATGGGGTCATTTGCCAAAGGCGCTGGCCGCACTGTTGATGGCAACAAAAAGCCCAATGATCGAAGCAAGATAAATGCCCAGCACGAGTAGTACAGATTCGAAAAGGGCGAGTTTGCACTGCCTGACGAGGAACAGGGCGCAACTTTTGAACCGTGCTCCGCGCGGCATGTCCGGCAAACTTGCCTTGTGCGCGTGAAAACCGGCGGCTTCATCGTGGATGAAGGCGGCGAAGAACGGCTTCAAGTTGGCGATGACGGCCAGCCCCAGGATCGCGCTCAACACCGACAGCACAAAGATCAACACCCATCCATCGGCACTTCTGTGGGTATCGAAGGCGTGTCCGGCTTTGTATGCCAGCAAGGCAATGAAACTGGTGATGATGAACTGTATGGACAGGTTTCGTAAAAGCTCAAGGAAGGGTTTTTGTCCTTTGCCCAGTACCCACATGCGTTCTGCTCCCTGTACGTTCCGCCCGGCAATGAGAGGGCAGTTGCGGGGGAACAATATCGCTGATGAACAGGCCCTGTCCATGCAAGGCAGAGGCTTGGCGTACTGGCTCCGGGCGCTCTAGCGCAAGTCACGCTGGTATTCGTGTCGATGGGGCGGCTGTAGTGCATCGTGATCAAGAGCTGCAAGGTCCACAGCATGCGCGCGGGCCTGGCGGTCTATGCCGGCCTGGTGTCGCTCGAGACGCTGGCGGCGTTGATTACAGGGTTGGGCGGGCTGTTCACCCTGGCCAGGGTGCTGCATGCATCGACCTGCCTGGCGCAACGGCAGCGGTGGCGTACCCATGAGTCATGGCGTGGTTGCCCGGTGGTTGCTCGGGTTGGCGGGTTGGATCACCGTGCAGGTGTGGCAACCGTGACTTTACATGGAATTATTCCACGCCAATAATTATTGGCAACGAATAATTTGGGGTAATCCAATGGCTGACATCTTCCTGCGCCCTGAACTGGCCGCCGACATGGCGCGACAGCTGCTCGAGCCGTCCGCGTTGGATATCGGCCTGCGCTCCGGGTTATTCCTGTCTGGCCTACGGCGCACGGGCAAGACCACTTTCCTCAAGAACGACCTGATCCCCGCGCTGGAGACCAGGGGCGCGCTGGTGATCTACGTCGACCTGTGGAGCGATACCCAGACCAGCCCGGTCAAGTTGGTGCTGGCCGCCGTGCGCAAGGCCCTGCACGAACTGCAGACCCCTGCCTCGTCGTTCATGCAGCGGCTACGGGCCCTGCGCGGCGCCGAGGTGGAACTGGCCGGCTTCAAGTTCGGTTTCAACCTCGACACCCTGGGCGAAGCGGGCGGCGTGACGCTGGCCCAGGCGTTGGGCGAGGTGGTGGACCAGGCCAAGGCCAATGTGGTGTTGATCGTCGACGAAGTGCAGCACGCCATCACCACCGAGGACGGCCAGCAGATGATGCTGGCGCTCAAGGCCGCGCGTGACGCCATCAACCCGCGGCCAGCCCCGGCGGGGCATTTCCTGTTCATCGGCACCGGCTCGCACCGGGCGATGGTCAACGAACTGACTGCTCGGCGTAACCAGGCGTTCGCCGGCGCGACCAACGTGGCCTACCCGGTGCTGGGCGAGGACTATGTCGCGTTCTGGCTCGAACGGCTTGCGGCCGATGGCCTGGATAACCTACCGTCGCTGGCGGTGGCGAGCGAGGCGTTCGCCACCCTGGGCAGCCGGCCCGAGGAATTCATCCGTGCCTTGCGCCAGTTGATTCATTCGCCAAGCCTGAGCTCCGGCGCGGATCTGGTGCTGCCAGTGATCGCGGCCACCCTGCGTTCGGCGGCGGCGGACCTGGAGCTGATGAAGGTCGAGGAGCTGGGTGTGCTGGCCCAGGCCATCTTCGCCCGCATCGCCTCGGTAGATGGCGAGACCCGCGGGGTGTTTTCCAGCGAGGCGGCGGCGGAGTATTCGAGGTTCGTCGGGCGCGAGGTGCGCGTGGAGGAGGTGCAGCCGGTGGCCAATGACCTGCTGGCCGCCAACCTGATCATCCGCCGCGGGCATGGCCTGTACGGCGTCACCGATCCGTTCGTGCAGGAGATCTGGCGCGAGCGCCAGGCCCTGCTGGGCAAGCGCTGAGGTCAACTGGCCGGGTGCGTTTCCTGCCTGGCCATGAAGAAGCGGGCAAACAGCTCCGACTGCGACTTGATGTTCAACTTCGCGTAGAGGTTGCGCCGGTGGACCTTGATGGTTTCCGTCGACAATGACAGCTTGCCGGCGATTTCCTTGTTGGAAAAACCACTGAGCAACAAGCGCAACACATCGCTTTCGCGGGTGGTGATCTGGGTGCCGAGCTGGGCGAGTGTTGCTTGCCAGGGCGGCGGTTCACCGAGGTTCTTCTCGCCATCGACTTCAAAGTTCATGCGCTGGCGCATGAGCGCGGTCACCCAGGGCTTGATCAGGTCGAGCACGGTGATCTGCTCCTGGCTGAAGCGGGTCTTGCTGCCAATGGACAGGCACAGGGTTCTGTCCGCGTCGAGCTGGACGTTGTACTGCGCTTCGTCGGTGGAAATATATTGGGCGAAATACTGGTGGTAGTACTCGGTGTCGAGAAAGTATTCCGGGGCGATATCCAGCAGGTGGAAAAAGCCGCTCTGCGGCTGCTCGCGGTTGGCGATGTAGAACGGGTCGAGCAGGTACAGCCCCTTCACGTAGCGATGAATGAGCGCATCGACCTCTTGCGCATCCGCCACTTCGGGAAAGCTCACCACTTCCACTTGCTGGTGGCTGAAGATCAGCACCACCCAGTTGTCGATCTGCACGTACTCGTTCAAGACCCGCACCAGTGAACTCCAGAATGCGGGGCGGTCCAGTTGCAGGATGAGTTTGCCGATCGATCGGTGCCAGGCCAGTCCATGTAGGTCGAACGGCATTTTCTACCCCTTTTGGGTTAGGGAGTCGTGGGTCAGGGCTAAGTATTCTTGGGTATTTACTCTGCGAGCATGCCCGGTATAGTCGCTGTCTGGGCCCAGGAAGGGCCAGAAGATACATGCTTTGGATAAGGATGTTGCATGAGAAGATCACGTTTGCGAACCCTTTTTGCGGCTTCGCTGCTCGGTACGGCCATCAGCACCACGGCCGCCGCCGCGCAGCCGGCGATGCACCTGTACAACTGGTTCGGGCTGCTCGCGCCAGAGACCCCCAAGGCCTTCGAGCAGGAAACCGGCACCCGCGTGCACATGGATGCCTTCGACAGTGCCGACATCATGCAGAGCAAGGTGATGGCCGGGCGCACCGGCTATGACGTGGTGGTGGCCACCTCCAATGTGCTGCCCAGCCTGATCCAGGCCGGCGTGCTGCAACCGCTGGACCGCGAGCAACTGGGCAACCTCGCGCATATCGACCCCGATATCCTCGCCCAGCTGGCGGTCAACGACCCCGGCAACCGCTACGCGGTGCCTTACCTGTGGGGCACCACCGGCATCGGCTACGACGTCGACAAGGTCAAGTCGGCCCTGGGCGACCAGGCGCCGGTGGATAGCTGGGACCTGATCTTCAAGGAAGAGAACATCAGCAAGCTGAAGTCGTGCGGCGTGGCCATGCTCGACTCGCCCAGCGAGATCATCTCGATTGCCCTGAACTACCTCGGCCTGCCCAGCAACAGCACTAAC
Organism: Pseudomonas sp. FG47; assembly: GCF_057809115.1. Taxonomy (NCBI): domain Bacteria; kingdom Pseudomonadati; phylum Pseudomonadota; class Gammaproteobacteria; order Pseudomonadales; family Pseudomonadaceae; genus Pseudomonas; species Pseudomonas sp. FG47. The sequence continues at coordinate 57,402 of NZ_JBMDJI010000020.1, read as the reverse complement.
CCGGAGGATTACCAGAAGGCCCAAGCGCTGCTGCTGAAAATCCGCCCCTACGTGCTGTATTTCGACTCATCGCGCATCGACACCGACATGGCCGACGGCAATATCTGCGCGGTGGTGGGTTGGGCCAACGGCGCGCTGGCCGCGCAGGCGCTCAACGAGAAGAACAACACCGGGCGCAGGATCAGCTACAGCCTGCCGCGCGAAGGCGCGCTGGTGTGGTCGGAAAACCTGGTGTTGCTCAAGGATGCGCCGCATCCCAAGGAAGGCATGGCGTTCATCAACTACATGATGCGCCCGGAAGTGATCGCCAAGACCTCCAACCACACGCTGTACCCCAACGCCAACAAGGACGCCACCCAGTTCGTCGAGCAGGTGCTGCGGGACAACCCGTGGATCTACCCCGACAAGAAGACGGTCGCCACGCTGATTCCGCTCGAGCCGCTGCCGTTGAAGCTGGAGCGGATCCGTACCCGGGTCTGGACCAAGGTCAAGAGCGGCGTTTGAGCTGAGCCCAGGTGCCAGCAGCTGCTCGAGGCCGGTATGGCCCGGGCAGCGCGTGCGCGGCCTGTTGATTCAAGCATTCCGTGAAGCATCGCCCCTCGGCGCCCGGCTGTCCTGCGCGGCGGGGTGCTGGTTTCGCGTGCTTCACCCATCTTATGCAGGAGGAGAACAGCGGATGTTCAGCCCAGCCCATAAGACCCACTTGAGTTTGACCATCGAAGGTGTGGCGCATGCTTTCCAGGTGCTTGGCTACACCGGGGAAGAGGTGGCCAACAGGCCGTACTTCTTCAACCTGGAGCTGGCCAGCGAGTGGCCAGAGGCGAAGCTGCAAGGCTATGTCGACCGCGCGGCGTATTTCAGCTTTGACCCGCGTGGCCAGGGCATTCACGGACGGATCTACCATATCGCGCAACGTCCTCGGGGGGCGCGTTCGACACGCTACCACTTGGCCCTCGTGCCGCACTTGTCCTATTTGCGCCACCGTATCAACCGCAGGATCTATCAACGGCTGTCGGTGCCGAAGATCGTCGCCTTGATCCTGGAGGAGCACGGTATCGTCGGTGATGCTTATCGCTTCGAGCTCGGCGCGTGCTACCCCGAGCTGGACTACTGCACCCAGTATGACGAGACCGATCTGCATTTCATGCAGCGCTTGTGCGAGCAAGCAGGTATCCGTTTTTATTTCCAGCACAGCCCCCAGGGCCATGTGCTGGTGTTGGCCGATGGCCAGGCGGTGTTGCCGTGGGGCGTGCTTTACCGCCCGCCGGTGGTGCACAGCAAGCCCCAGGTGCCGGATGGGCAGACCGCCGTGGTGCTGGCGTTGGAGGATGAAGTGGCCCGCAGGGAGAGGGGCCTGGCAAGGGTCAAGGTGCAGTTGCCCTGGGACCCCGATGGCTGGTTCGATGACAAGAGCAGTTGCTGGCTGCCAGTGGCGACCGATTGGCAGTGCGCAACCCCGCAGTTGCAGGTGGGCATGGGGGTGGTGGTTACCTTTGTCGATAATGATCCGGATCAGCCATTGGTGACGGGGTGTTTGTGTTGTGGTTGACGGCCTTGGGGCTATGGTCTGCATCGAGGCGGGCGATTTGGGGGTTGCGGCATACGGTAATGCCCCCGGAGTACTAGGTGGGTGCGCCCTGCTGGGATAGATCGGGCTTTTCCATGATGATGGTGCGCTCCCCACCGTGGAATTCGTCGCGTAGCTTCTGATAACCCAAGCGTGCGTAGAACCCCTCGGCAGTAATGGACGAAGGCACGCGCAACGCCGTGACGCCTGCCTTGATCGCCGCTGTATGGATGGTCTCCATCAGTAGTCTGCCGATACCTGTCCCATGGTGGGTGGGCGCGACAAACACTGTCCTGACAACCTCGCCATCGAGGCTTGCCGTCCCCAGCAGATGGTTCTGCTTGACCGCCACGAATACCACTCGGCTATCGAGCAATACACTGACCGCCGCTGGTGAAAAGCTCTGTTCTACCTGGGCTATCACCTCTGCCGGATAATCCTGCGAGTTGGATTCGCGCAGCGCCGCGATCACGAGGCGACTGATGGCTTCTGCGTCTTCGCGCTGAGCGCGGCGGATATGACATGCCATGGAGATATCCCGAATTTATGCCGCCAAGCCTAGCCCGTGTAGGAGCGGCCTTGTGTCGCGAAAGGGCCGCAAGGCGGCCCCTGGTTTCTGGTGTGTTGCGAAGAGTGCTGGGGCTGCTTCGCACCCCTTTCGCGACACAAGGCCGCACCTACACAGGACCCGCGTTACTTGTGAAGTCAGTGCTTCATCCCCAACTCCGCATCATCCATCAACGCCTTGGCCAATGCACTCAGGTAATACGCCGCCCACAGCATTTACGGTCATTCCTCCATGATCCCGGTGATCGTCAGGTCGCGCACGCAGCCCATCAATTCCGAGGCCTGGTCCCGCGCATGCTGGCACGGGATGCCGGGCTCGATGCAGAACAGCGGGTTGGTCTGCCCTTGGCCCTGGTAGAACCGGGTCTTGCCCACTGTGGTGTGGGGCTTGCCCCGCGATTGCGTCAGCCCTGCCAACAAATGACTAAAGCCCTAGTGCAACGTCCGAGGCTCTACCGGCGGTATCTGCACCTGAATCAACGCCGATCCGCGTAATGCGAACAAGGCGCACAGCCGCGGCGGCGCAGACATAACTGGCCCGAAACTAACGTAGGAGCCGGCTTGCCGGCGAAGCGCCGCGCGGGCGGCGCTCGATCTCATGGGCGCTGCAAACCTGTCGGCAGGCACTTGGTGGCCGTCATGCGGTCCCAAGACAGGCTCCTGGGCGCCACACCGCTGGATTTGGATAAGCAGAATTACGCGGTGGCCTTCGGGTGCATGTCGGGATATCGGGTGATGGCCACCAGGTGCTTGCCGGTGTTTTTGCAGCGCTCTTGAGATCGAGCGCCGCCCGCGCGGCGCTTCGCCGGCAAGCCGGCTCCTACATCTGTTTCGGGCCAGTTATGCCTGTGAGGTCTCTACTGTCCGCCTTGGTGCATGTCTATAAACCGGTGATGTACCGCCCGCTCCCTGGCAGGTCGCAGCCCATGCTGCTTCAGGCAACCGAGCTCGTGCCCAAAAACGCTGCCTCCAGCAATTGCCGCGTATACCCATGCCGCGGCTCATGAAAGATCGCCTGCGCATCCCCCTGCTCAACGACCTGCCCATGCTTGATCACCATCAACTGATGACTCAACGCCTTGACCACTGCCAGGTCATGGCTGATAAACAGATAAGTCAGGTTGTACTTAACCTGCAAATTCCGCAGCAGCTCAACCACCTGCCGCTGCACCGTCCGATCCAGCGCCGAGGTCGGCTCATCCAGCAGAATCAACGCCGGCTTCAATACCAACGCCCGCGCAATCGCAATCCGCTGCCGCTGCCCGCCGGAAAACTCATGGGGATACCGATGCCGCGTCCGCGGATCCAACCCCACTTCCTCCAACGCCGCGATAATCGCCGCTTCCTGCTCGGCCGGCGTGCCGATCTTGTGAATCCGTAACCCCTCGCCAACGATATCCGCCACGCACATGCGCGGGCTCAGGCTGCCAAAGGGGTCCTGGAACACCACCTGCATTTCCCGCCGCAGAGGCCGCACTTCCTTCTGGTTCAGCCCCTCAAGATTCTGCCCATGGAAGCGAATCCCACCCTGGCTGGATATCAACCGCAAGATGGCCAGCCCCAAGGTGGACTTGCCCGAGCCACTCTCGCCAACGATGCCCAGCGTCTGCCCCTGGGGCAGGCTGAAGTTCACCCCGTCCACGGCCTTCACATGGTCCACGGTGCGGCGCAGCAGCCCCTTCTTGATCGGGAACCACACCTTCAGGTCCTTCACCTCCAGCAACGGCGCGCCTTCGGCATTCGCAGCCGGTGCGCCGCTGGGCTCGGCGTTGATCAGCATCTGCGTATACGGATGCTGCGGCTTGCTGAACAGCGTGGCGCAATCGGCCTGCTCGACGATCTTGCCGCACTGCATCACGCACACGCGGTGGGCGATGCGGCGTACCAGGTTGAGGTCGTGGCTGATCAGCAGCAGGGCCATGCCGAGGCGCGCCTGCAGCTCCTTGAGCAGGTCGAGGATCTTCAACTGCACGGTCACGTCGAGCGCCGTGGTGGGCTCGTCGGCGATCAGCAGTTCGGGTTCGTTGGCCAGGGCCATGGCGATCATCACCCGCTGGCGCTGGCCACCGGACAGCTCGTGGGGCAGGGCTTTCAGGCGCTTGTGCGGCTCGGGAATGCCGACCAGTTCCAGCAGCTCCAGGGTGCGCGCCGTGGCGGCCTTGCCGGTGAGGCCCTTGTGCAGCAAGAGGATCTCGTTGATCTGCTTCTCGATGCTGTGCAGCGGGTTCAGCGAGGTCATCGGCTCCTGGAAGATCATCGCGATGCGGTTGCCGCGAATGCGCTGCATGGGCTTTTCGCCCAGGTGCAGCAGGTCCTTGCCTTCGTAATGAATGGTGCCAGAAGGATGCCGCGCCAGCGGGTAGGGCAGCAGGCGCAGGATCGAGTGGGCGGTCACCGACTTGCCCGAGCCGCTTTCGCCGACCAGGGCCAGGGTCTCGCCCTTGCGGATGTCGAAGCTGATGCCGTCGACCACGCGGTTGACCTGCTCGCCGGTGACGAACTCCACCGCCAGGTCGCGGACTTCGATCAGGGTGTCTTGGCTCATGTCATTTCCTCGGGTCGAAGGCGTCGCGGGCGGATTCGCCGATGAATACCAGCAGGCTCAGCATCACCGCCAGCACGGCGAAGGCGCTGATGCCCAGCCACGGGGCTTGCAGGTTGGACTTGCCCTGGGCCACCAGTTCGCCCAGCGAGGGGGAGCCTGCGGGCAGGCCGAAGCCGAGGAAGTCCAGGGCGGTGAGGGTGCCGATGGCGCCGGTGAGGATGAATGGCATGAAGGTCATGGTCGAGATCATGGCGTTGGGCAGGATATGCCGGAACATGATCGGGCCGTTGCGCATGCCCAGCGCGCGGGCGGCGCGCACGTACTCAAGGTTGCGCCCACGGAGGAACTCGGCGCGCACCACGTCCACCAGACTCATCCACGAGAACAGCAGCATGATGCCCAGCAACCACCAGAAGTTGGGCTGCACGAAGCTGGCGAGGATGATCAGCAGGTACAGCACCGGCAGGCCGGACCAGATCTCCAGGAAGCGCTGCCCGGCCAGGTCGACCCAGCCGCCATAGAAGCCCTGCAAGGCGCCGGCGATCACGCCGATGATCGAGCTGGCGATGGTCAGCGTCAGGGCGAACAGCACCGAGATACGGAAGCCGTAGATCACCCGGGCCAGCACATCGCGGCCCTGGTCGTCGGTGCCCAGCAGGTTGTCGGTGGAGGGCGGCGCGGGGGCGGGCACCTTCAGGTCGTAGTTGATGCTCTGGTAGCTGTAGGGGATCGGCGCCCACAGCACGAAGGCGTCTTTCTTGGCCAGCAATTCGCGGATGTACGGGCTTTTGTAGTTGGCCTCCAGCGGGAACTCACCGCCGAAGGTGGTCTCGGGGTAGCGCTTGAAGGCCGGGAAGTACCACTCGCCGTCGTAGCGCACGGCGATGGGTTTGTCGTTGGCGATGAACTCGGCGCCCAGGCTGAGCACGAACAGCACCAGGAAGATCCACAGCGACCACCAGCCGCGGCGGTTGGCCTTGAAGCGCTCGAAGCGCCGGCGATTGAGGGGAGAGAGGGCCATGTCAGTGCTCCCGGCTGGCGAAGTCGATGCGCGGATCGACCAGGGTGTAGGTGAGGTCGCCGATCAGCTTCACCACCAGCCCGAGCAGGGTGAAGATGAACAAGGTGCCGAACACCACCGGGTAGTCGCGGTTGATCGCCGCTTCGAAACTCATCAGGCCCAGGCCGTCGAGGCTGAAGATCACCTCGATCAGCAGGGAGCCGGTGAAGAAGATGCCGATGAACGCCGAGGGGAAGCCGGCAATCACCAGCAGCATGGCGTTGCGGAACACATGGCCATAGAGCACGCGGGTGCGGCTCAGGCCCTTGGCCTTGGCGGTGACCACGTACTGCTTGTTGATCTCGTCGAGGAAGCTGTTCTTGGTCAGCAGGGTCATGGTGGCGAAGTTGCCGATCACCAGGGCGGTGATGGGCAGCACCAGGTGCCAGAAGTAGTCGAGCACCTTGCCGGTGGTGCTCAGCTCGTCGAAGTTGTTGGAGGTGAGCCCACGCAGCGGGAACCAGTCGAAGTAGCTGCCACCGGCGAACAGCACGATCAGCAGGATGGCGAACAGGAACGCGGGGATGGCGTAGCCGACGATGATCGCCGAGCTGGTCCACACGTCGAAGTGGCTGCCGTGGCGCACGGCCTTGGCGATCCCCAGGGGGATCGACACCAGGTACATGATCAGCGTGCTCCACAGCCCCAGCGAGATGGACACGGGCATCTTCTCGGCGATCAGGTCGATGACCTTGGCGTCGCGGAAGAAACTGTTGCCAAAGTCCAGCTGGGCGTAGTTCTTGACCATGATCCACAGCCGCTCGGGCGCCGACTTGTCGAAGCCGTACATGCGCTCGATCTCGGCGATCAGCGCTGGGTCCAGCCCTTGCGCGCCACGGTAGTTGGAGCCGGCCACCGACACCTCGGCGCCGCCGCCGGCGATGCGGCTGGTGGCGCCGTCGAAGCCTTCGAGCTTGGCGATCATCTGCTCCACCGGGCCGCCGGGGGCGGCCTGGACGATGATGAAGTTGATGATCAGGATGCCGAACAGGGTGGGGATGATCAGCAGCAGGCGCCGCAGGATATAGGCCAGCATGTCAGTGGGCCTCGTCCGCTGCGGCGGCTTCGCTTACCGCGGGGGTGACATCGGGCTTGATCCACCAGGTGTCGATACCGACGTCGTACTTGGGCGACTTGGCCGGGTGGCCGATGTGGTTCCAGTAGGCCACGCGGGAGGTCTTGATATGCCAGTTGGGGATCACGTAGTAGCCCCACAGCAGCACGCGATCCAGGGCGCGGCAGTGGTCGATCAGGCTCTGGCGCGAGTCGGCGTTGATCAACTGCTCCACCAACTGGTCGATGGCCGGGTCGCGCAGGCCGATGAAGTTGCGGCTGCCGGGGTTGTCGGCGGCGGCGCTGGACCAGAACTCGCGTTGCTCGTTGCCGGGGGAGTTGGACTGGGCGAAACCGCCGACGATCATGTCGTAATCGCGCGAGCGCAGGCGGGTGATGTACTGCGACACGTCCACCCGGCGGAGCTCGAAGTTGATCCCCAGGTCGGCGAGGTTGCGCTTGAATGGCAGCAGCACGCGCTCGAACTGGGTCTGGGCAAGCAGGAATTCGATGGTTACCGGCTTGCCGTTCTGGTCGACCATCTTGTCGTCGACGATCTTCCAGCCGGCCTCCTGCAGCAGCTTGTAGGCCTGGCGCTGCTGTTCGCGGATCATGCCGCTGCCGTCGGTGACCGGGTTGTGGAAGGCGCCGTTGAACACCTCGTCGGGCACCTTGCCGCGCAGTGGCTCGAGGATCTTCAGCTCGGCCGGGGTGGGCAGGCCGCTGGCGGCCATCTCGGAGTTCTCGAAGTAGCTGTCCGTGCGGGTGTAGGCGCCGTTGAACAGCTGCTTGTTGGTCCATTCGAAGTCCATCAGCAGGCTGATGGCGTGGCGCACACGCACGTCCTGGAACAGCGGCTTGCGCAGGTTGAAGATGAAACCCTGCATGCCCACCGGGTTGCCATTGGGGATCTCTTCCTTGATCAGGCGGCCGTCGCGCACGGCAGGCACGTCGTAGGCGGTGGCCCAGTTCTTCGCGCTCACCTCCAGGGCGTAGTCGAACTGCCCGGCCTTGAGCGCTTCGAGGGCGACGGTGTTGTCGCGGTACGAATCGAAGGTCATCACGTCGAAGTTGAACAGGCCGCGGTTGATCGGCAGGTCCTTGGCCCAGTAGTCCTTGACCCGTTCATAGCGGATCGAGCGACCGGCCTTCACTTCGGTGACCTGGTAGGGACCGCTGCCCAGCGGGATTTCCAGGTTGCCGCGGTTGAAATCGCGGCCTTCGTACCAGTGCTTGGGCAGTACCGGCAGTTGGCCGAGGATCAGCGGCAGCTCGCGGTTGTTGCCGTGCTTGAACTTGAACAGCACCCTGAGCGGGTCTTCGGCGACCACTTCGGCGACATCGCCGTAGTACTGGCGGTATAGCGGCGCGCCGTCCTTGATCAGGGCGTTGAAGGTGAATACCACGTCTTCGGCGCGCATGGGGTGGCCGTCGTGGAAGCGGGCCTCGGGGCGCAGGTAGAAACGCACCCAGCTGTTGTCCGGGGCCTTTTCGATCTTGCCGGCCACCAGGCCGTACTCGGTGAACGGCTCGTCCAGGCTCTGGCGCATCAGGGTGTCGTAGATGCTGCCGATGTTTTCGGCGGGCACGCCCTTGTTGATGAACGGGTTGAGGCTGTCGAAACCGCCGAAGCTGGACTGGCGGAAGGTGCCGCCCTTGGGCGCGTCGGGGTTCACATACTCGAAGTGCTTGAAGTTGGCCGGGTACTTCGGCGGCTCGTCGTACAGGGTCAGGGCGTGTTGCGGGGCGGCCACGGCCGGGAGCGTGAGGCAAGCCAGCAGCAGGCTGGCGGCCAGGTGGCGCAGGGTGGGCGTCATTTGGCTTTCTCCGAAGTCTTCTTGATCCACCAACTGTTCAGCCCCAGCGTGTAGGGCGGGGTGGCGACGAAGGCGAACCGGTTGCGGTAGGCCAGGCGGTGATTGTCGAGGTACCAGTTGGGGATCATGTAGTACTGCCATGAGAGCACGCGGTCCAGGGCGCGGGCGGCGGCCACCTGGTCATCGCGGCTGCGGGCGGCGAGCAGGGTGTCGAGCAGGTGGTCGACCACCGGGTCCTTCACGCCAGCATAGTTCTTGCTGCCCTTGGTGGCGGCTTGGCTGGAGTGGAAATACAGCCACTGCTCGAGGCCCGGGCTCAGGGTCTGGTTGAGGGTCATCAGGATCATGTCGAAATCGAACTGGTCGAGCCGTTGTTTGTACTGGGCCCGATCCACGGTGCGCAAGCGCGCATCGATGCCGATGCTGGCCAGATTTTCGACATAAGGTTGCAGGATGCGTTCGAGGTTCGGGTTGACCAGCAGCAGCTCCATCCTGAACGATTGGCCCTTGCTGTCGGCCAGGCGTTGGCCGTTGAGCTTCCAGCCGGCTTGGGCGAACAGGTCCAGGGCCTGGCGCAGGGCCTGGCGGCTGATGCCGCTACCGTTGGTATGGCTGACCTGGTAGGGCTGGGTGAACAGTTTCTCGGGCAACTGGTCGCGAAACGGCTTGAGCAGCAGCCACTCCTTGCCGGTAGGCAGGCCGCTGGCGCTGAACTCACTGTTGGGGTAGTAGCTGGTGGCGCGGCGGTAGGCGCCGTTGAACAGGGCGCGGTTGGTCCACTCGAAGTCGAGCATCAGGCCCAGGGCCTGGCGCACCCGTGGGTCGCTGAACGCGGCGCGGCGGCTGTTCATGAACAGGCCTTGGGTTTGCGTGGGGATCTGGTGCGGGATCTGCGCCTTGATCACCTCGCCCCGACGCACGGCGGGGAACTGGTAGCCGTTGGCCCAGTTCTTGGCCTGGTGCTCGATGTAGATGTCGAATTCACCGGCCTTGAACGCCTCGAAGGCCACGGTGGCGTCACGGTAGAACTCGTACTCGACGCGGTTGAAGTTGTACTTGCCGCGGTTCACCGCCAAGTCCTTGCCCCAGTAGTTCTTCACCCGCTCGAACACCAGCCGCCGGCCCGGCTGCACCTCGGTGACGCGGTAGGGGCCGCTGCCCAGCGGTGGCTCGAAGGTGGTGGCCTTGAAGTCGCGCTTGGCCCAGTAGTGCTTGGGCAGCACCGGCATCTCGCCCAGGCGCAGGATCAACAGCGGGTTGCCGGCGCGCTTGAACACGAAGCGAATGCGCAGCGGGCCGAGGATATCGACTCGGGCTACCTCCTGCAGGTTGGTGCGGTAGATCGGGTGGCCGTCCTTGAGCAGGGTGCGGTAGGAAAACGCCACATCCTGCGCGGTGATCGGCACGCCGTCGTGGAAGCGCGCCTCGGGGCGCAGGTTGAACACCACCCAGCTGCGGTCCTCGCTGTACTCGACCGAGCGGGCGATCAGGCCGTAGCTGGAGGTGGGTTCGTCGCCCGAGGGGTCGTACATGCCGGTGCCGACCATCAGCGGCTCGTTGAGCTCGTTGATGCCGTACTGCAGGAAATTAGGCGTGGTGACTGGGCTCGAGCCCTTGAAGGTGTAAGGGTTGAGCGTGTCGAAGGTGCCGAAGGCCATGGCCCGCAAGGTGCCGCCTTTGGGGGCTTGCGGGTTGACCCAGTCGAAATGGGTGAAGCTGGCCGGGTACTTGAGCGTGCCGAACTGCGCGTATCCGTGGCTTTCGCTCACCATCGCGACGGCGGGGAAGCTCAAGGCCAGGCTGAGTGACAGCAGGAGGGGACGTATCAAGTCGGCATCCGATCCAGAGGGCGTTGGGCTTGGTTCGGGGTACAGTAACAGCTTGTCTGGAATGGAAAAAGGGTGTGAGGCAGGCTGAGGGAATTGGCTGATTGGGGCTGCTTTGCAGCCCTTTCGCGACACAAGGCCGCTCCTACAGAGAATAGCGATTCCCTGTAGGAGCGGCCTTGTGCCGCGAAAGGGGCGCGAAGCGCCCCCCAGGATTCACATCAACGCGACAGGTAGACGGTCAGGGTCTGGCCTGGCTTGAGCGCATGTCCGGTGCGCGGGTTCCAGCGCTTGAGGTGCTTCATCTCGACGTTGAAGCGCTTGGCCACCAGGTAGTACGAGTCGCCCTTGCGCACTTTGTACTGGGTGGAGCGCTGCTTCGAGTCAGCCACGCGGTTGGCCGCCGTGCTCGGCGCGCTGCCGCCGCGCAGCGCCAGCACCTGGCCGACCTTGAGGTTGTTGCCACGGATGCGGTTCCAGCTTTGCAGCTGCTTGACCGACACCCGGTTGGCCTTGGCGATGCTGCCCAGGTTGTCGCCACGCTTGACCCGGTAGCTGCGCGCCGCCGGTGCCTTGGCCTCGGCCAGGGCGGCCTGGAACACGGCCTTGTTCGGTTGCAGGCTGACCAGTTCCTCGGGCTTGAGGTTGGACATGCGGTCGCTGAGCAGTTGCGCCTTGGCGGTGGGCACCAGCAGTTGCTGTGGACCGTCCACGGTCATGCGCTTCTTGAACGCGGGATTGAGCTGGATCAGTTCGTCTTCGTCGATGTCGGCGAAGGCGGCCACGCGGGACAGGTCGAGGCGATCGTTGATGGCGACGGCTTCGAAGTACGGTTCGTTGGCGATCGGGTTGAGGTTGACGCCGTAGGCGTCGGGGGTGTTGACCACTTGCGACAGGGCCAGCAGCTTGGGCACGTAGTCGCGGGTTTCCTGTGGCAGCGGCAGGTTCCAGTAGTCGGTCGGCAGGCCCAGGCGCTCGTTGCGCTCGATGGCCCGGCTGACCGTGCCTTCACCGGCGTTGTAGGCCGCCAGGGCCAGCAGCCAGTCGCCGTTGAACATGTCGTGCAGGCGGTTCAGGTAGTCCAGCGCGGCGTTGGTCGAGGCGGTGACGTCGCGCCGACCGTCGTAGAAGTTGGTCTGGCGCAGGTTGAAGTGGCGCCCGGTGGACGGAATGAACTGCCACATGCCGGCGGCATGCGCGCGCGAGTAGGCCATGGGGTTGTAGGCGCTCTCGATGGCCGGCAGCAGGGCCAGCTCCAGTGGCATGTCGCGTTCTTCGAGGCGCTCGACGATGTAGTGCAGGTAGAGGCTACCGCGCTCGCCGGCGTTCTCGAGGAACGACGGGTTGCTGGCGAACCACAGGCGCTGTTGCTCGATACGTGGGTTGACGTCCATGCCGTCCTGCAGGGCGAAGCCCTGGCGCATGCGCTCCCAGACGTCCTGGGGCGGTGCCTGCTCCTTGGCCTTGACCACCAGCGGGGCGGGCTTGTGCTTGATCCGCGCCTGGTAACTGTGCGCGCGAACGCTGTCGGATTCGTCGAGCTGACGGGTGCTCTGGCAGCCGACCAGGGTGGCGGCCAGCGCCAATGCACTGATCTGTGCCAGTCGCGTCAGGGCGACCGAATGAGCGGTTCTGCGGCTACGTGAAGACATCGGCGGGAACGGTTATCCGGGCAAAAAAGTTGGGCGATTCTAGAAACCGGCCCCGGCCGGGTCAACCTTTAGGGTCACATTGCGATATATCGTGAGGTTATCAGAACACGTCTTTCCAAGACCTCAAGGCAGCAAAAACAGTGGCTTGGCTAGGGTTGGAATGTCCCTTCCATTCGTCTGCTTTTTGTTTAACGGATGTTTCGGCAGTGCGCAGGAAGGGGTTGGTCAGGCGCTCCATGCCGATGGTTGATGGCAAGGTGGTGCGATTGTCGGCGCGCAACCGGGTAACGTCCTCGAAGCGTTGGCGAACGTGTTCGCTATCGGGTTCCACGGCGCGGGCGAAGCGCAGGTTGCTCAGGGTGTATTCGTGGGCGCAGTACACTTCGGTGGCGGCGGGCAGCGCGGCCAGGCGTTGCAGCGATTGGTGCATTTGCTCGGGCGTGCCTTCGAACAGGCGCCCGCAACCGGCGGCGAACAGGGTGTCGCCACTGAACAGTAGCGGCGTGGTCGATTGCGCAGTGTAATAGGCGATGTGCCCCAGGGTGTGGCCGGGCATGGCCATGACCTCGAAGGCCAGGCCCAGCACCTCGATGCGGGCGTCGTCTTCCAGGGCGATGTCGCGACCCGGAATACGTTCGCTGGCCGGGCCGTACACCTGGGCGCCGGTGGCCTGTTTCAAGGCTTCGACGCCGCCGACGTGGTCATGGTGGTGGTGGGTGACGAGGATAGCCTCCAGCACCCAGTCGCGATGCTGGCCGAGCCAGCTCAGCACCGGCCCGGCATCACCGGGATCGACCACCGCGCAGCGGCGATTGGCAGTATCCTGTAACAACCAGATGTAGTTGTCGGAGAAAGCGGGTAGGGCATCGATCTGTATCATGTGCGGATCCGTATCGCCAAGCCTGGACATTGAAGGCATCTTAGCCGCGATGGCGCGCGCGGAGAACCTTCGAGGGAGAACGCAATGACCGACCAAGCCTTCGCCCAGGCCGACCCCGACTGGGTCGAGCTGATCCGCCTGGCCCGCGACTGGTTCGAGGGGCCTCTTGGGCAGTTGATGCTCAAGGAAGAGGAAAAGTTGCTCGAAGAAGAACTGCGACGCTTCTTCGGTGGTTACCTGGTGCACTACGGACCCTGCGCCGAAACCCCGCCCAGCGCCCCGCAGGTGCAGCGCAACGTGCGCCTGGGCGCGCCGTTGCCGGGGGTGGAGATCGTCTGCGAGGAGCAGGCCTGGCCGCTGTCGGAGCACGCCGCCGACGTGGTGGTGCTGCAGCATGGCCTGGACTTCAGCCTGTCCCCCCACGGGCTGTTGCGTGAGGCCGCCAGTTCCGTGCGCCCGGGTGGCCATCTGCTGATCATCGGGATCAACCCCTGGAGCAGTTGGGGCGTGCGCCATTTCTTCAGCCATGGGGCCTTGCGCAAGGCCCGTTGCATCTCGCCGTCGCGGGTCGGCGACTGGCTCAACCTGCTGGGCTTCGCGCTGGAGAAACGCCGCTTCGGGTGTTATCGTCCGCCGCTTGCCTCGCCGGCCTGGCAGCAGCGCCTGGCTGGCTGGGAGCGCGTGGCCGGAGGTTGGCAGACTGCCGGTGGCGGGGTTTACCTGCTGGTGGCGCGCAAGATGGTGGTGGGCCTGCGGCCGCTGCGCCCGGAGCGCCGTGAACCGATGGGCAAGCTGCTGCCGCTGCCGCTGGCCAAGGTCAACCGCAGCGCCACCCATCCCGATTCCGAAAAGCACTGAACACGAGTGGTACATGAGCGATAGCGTCGAGATCTACACCGATGGTGCCTGCAAGGGCAACCCTGGCCCGGGCGGCTGGGGCGTGCTGATGGTTTTCAAGGGCGTCGAGAAGGAGCTGTGGGGCGGCGAGCGCGAGACCACCAACAACCGCATGGAGCTGATGGCGGCGATCGAGGGCCTGAAGGCACTCAAGCGCGAGTGCGAGGTGGTGCTGACCACCGACTCGCAGTACGTCATGAAGGGCATCAACGAATGGATGGCCAACTGGAAAAAGCGCGGCTGGAAAACCGCGGCCAAGGAACCGGTGAAAAACGCCGACCTGTGGGTGCAGCTCGATGAACAGGTCAACCGGCACAAGGTGACCTGGAAGTGGGTGCGCGGGCATATCGGCCACCCCGGCAACGAGCGCGCCGACCAGTTGGCCAACCGTGGCGTCGACGAGGTTCGGGCCCAGCGCTGAAAGCAGTTACAAGCTTCAAGCCACAAGTAACAGCGGGTCTGATGTGCGGCTGCTCTTTCTTGTGGCTTGAAGCTTGAAGCTTGCCGCTTGAGTTATACTCCCGCTCCGAATTCAAGCCCCGCCAGTTGGAGTCACCCGTGGAACAGCAGCAAGACCAGCGCCTGGTCATCCTCGATACCGAAACCACCGGCATGCCGGTGGGCGAAGGCCACCGCATCGTCGAGATCGGCTGCGTCGAGGTCATGGGCCGGCGCCTGACTGGGCGGCATTTCCACGTCTACCTGCAACCGGATCGCGAAAGTGACGAGGGCGCCATCGGCGTTCACGGTATCACCGACGCCTTCCTGGTTGGCAAGCCGCGCTTCGGCGATGTGGCGGACGAGTTCTTCGAATTCATCCAGGGCGCCACCCTGGTCATCCACAACGCAGCGTTCGACGTCGGCTTCCTCAACAACGAGTTCGCCCTGCAGGGCCAGCACGACCGGGCCGACATCACCCAGCACTGCACCATTCTCGATACCCTGATGATGGCGCGCTCGCGCCACCCAGGGCAGCGCAACAGCCTCGATGCGTTGTGTAAACGCTACGGCATCGACAACTCTGGCCGTGAACTGCACGGCGCGCTGCTCGACTCGGAACTGCTGGCCGACGTCTACCTGGCGATGACCGGTGGCCAGACCAGCTTGTCGCTGGCCGGCGAGGGGGCCGGCGGCGAGGATGGCCAGGGCAGTACCGGCAGCGAGATCCGCCGCATCAGCGGGCGTGCGCCGGGGCGGGTGATCGTGGCCAGCGAGGAAGAGCTCGCAGCCCATGCCGAGCGCTTGGCGGCCATTGCCAAGTCGGCCGGTGGGCCGGCGATGTGGCAGGTGCTGACCGAGCCAGCCGCCAGCTGATGCACTGAACAGTACCGGCCTTATCGCGGGTCCCCCCCCAGCCCTTGGTGACAGTCCAGGGCTTGTGGGAGCGGCGGTGCGCCGCTGCGACTTGCCCCGCGACTGCATCGACTACCCTGAGGGAAATTACCCGCAGAGGTAGCCGCCCGATGTACAAGGACCTCAAGTTCCCAATTCTTATAGTCCACCGGGCGATCAAGGCCGACAGCGTTGCTGGCGAGCGAGTGCGCGGCATCGCCGAGGAACTCGCCCAGGACGGCTTCACCATCCTCGCCGCCGCCGACCAGGCCGAAGCGCGCCTGGTGGCCGCCACCCACCACGGCCTGGCCTGCATGCTGATCGCCGCCGAGGGCGCCGGCGACAACAGCCGCCTGCTGCAGAACATGGCCGAGCTGATCCGCCTGGCCCGCCTGCGCGCGCCCAACCTGCCGATCTTCGCCCTTGGTGAGCAGGTCACCCTGGAGAACGCCCCGGCCGAAGCCATGGGCGAGCTCAACCAGTTGCGCGGCATTCTCTACCTGTTCGAAGACACCGTGCCGTTTCTCGCCCGCCAGGTGGCGCGGGCTGCGCACAACTACCTCGACGGCCTGCTGCCGCCGTTCTTCAAGGCCCTGGTGCAGCATACCGCGCAGTCCAATTATTCCTGGCATACCCCGGGCCACGGCGGTGGCGTGGCCTATCGCAAGAGCCCGGTAGGGCAGGCGTTTCACCAGTTTTTCGGCGAGAACACCCTGCGCTCGGACCTTTCGGTGTCGGTGCCGGAGCTGGGCTCCCTGCTCGATCACACCGGCCCCCTGGCCGCCGCCGAAGCCCGGGCGGCACGCAACTTCGGCGCCGACCACACGTTTTTCGTCATCAACGGCACCTCCACCGCCAACAAGATCGTCTGGCACGCCATGGTCGGCCGCGACGAGCTGGTGCTGGTGGACCGCAACTGCCACAAGTCGGTGGTGCACGCGATCATCATGACCGGCGCCATTCCGATCTACCTGTGTCCTGAGCGCAACGAACTGGGCATCATTGGGCCGATCCCGCTCAGCGAGTTCAGCCCGGCATCGATCCAGGCGAAAATCCAGGCCCATCCGTTGGCTCGAGGACGTACGGCGAAGATCCGCCTGGCGGTGGTGACCAACTCCACCTACGACGGGTTGTGCTACCACGCCGGGCTGATCAAGCAACTGCTTGGCGCCAGTGTCGAAGTGCTGCACTTCGATGAGGCCTGGTTCGCCTACGCCGCCTTTCACGAATTCTTCGCCGACCGCTATGCCATGGGCACGGCACGGGCGGCAGGCGACCCACTGCTGTTCAGCACCCATTCCACCCACAAGCTGCTGGCCGCCTTCAGCCAGGCGTCGATGATTCATGTGCAGGACGGCGCGGCCCGGCAGCTGGATCGCGACCGCTTCAACGAAGCATTCATGATGCATATCTCGACTTCGCCGCAGTACAGCATCCTTGCTTCGCTGGATGTGGCTTCGGCAATGATGGAAGGGCCGGCGGGCCGTTCGCTGCTGCAAGAGATGTTCGACGAGGCCCTGAGCTTTCGCCGCGCCCTGGCCAACCTGCGTGAGCACCTCGCTGGCGATGACTGGTGGTTCAGTATCTGGCAGCCACCGGCGATGCAAGGCATGGATGCGGCGGATTGGCTGCTGCATCCGGGCGCGCCGTGGCATGGCTTTGCCGAGGTCAGCGACGACTATGTACTGCTCGACCCGCTCAAGGTCACCCTGGTGATGCCCGCGCAGGGCGAGCATGGCATCCCGGCGGCGGTGGTCAGCAAGTTTCTCTGGGAGCGTGGGTTGGTGGTGGAGAAGACCGGGCTGTACAGCTTCCTTGTGCTGTTCTCGATGGGTATCACCAAGGGCAAGTGGAGCACCCTGCTCACCGAACTGTTGGAGTTCAAGCGCCACTACGACGGCAATACCCCATTGAGCGAAAGCCTGCCCAGTGTGGTGGCGCAGCAGCCAGCGCGCTACCAGGGCCTGGGGTTGCGCGACCTGTGCGCGCAGTTGCACGGTTTTTACCAGGGCAATGCCACGGCCCGGCAGCTCAAGCCTGTGTTCACGGCGCTGCCTGAGGTGGCGATGACCCCGGCCAGGGCTTACGACCAGCTGGTGCGCGGGGAGGTGGAGGCGGTGCCGATCGAGCAACTGCTGGGGCGTGTTTCAGCGGTGATGCTGGTGCCGTATCCACCGGGCATTGCGCTGATCATGCCGGGTGAGCGTTTCACCGAGGCAAGCCGGACGATTCTCGACTACCTGGCCTGTGCCCGGGCTTTCGACCAGGGCTTCCCAGGCTTCGTCGCCGACGTGCACGGCCTGCAACGCGAGGGGCAGCTGTATACGGTGGACTGCGTCAAGGAATACGAATGATCTCGACGCCGGTCTGGGCCAGTTCGAAGCGATCCTCGCCCAAGTGGTTGACGCGGTCGCCGATGGCCAGCCGGTAACTGGTGATCGGCGCGCCCAAGGTGCTGCCATCGGCCTGCAGGGTCGACTCCTGAAACTCATGCACGGGATAGATGCGGCCTTCGGCGTCGCGGGCGTGGAACTGGCCGACCATTACTGCTGCCATTTAGGTGGAAACCTCTGAAACGTGTAGGAAATGTCTGTACCCATAGACCAGCGAAACGCCCGGGAAGTTTTCCGCCGGGCGGAAAAAAAACCTGGGGCCGAGGAACGGTCATCTATAACTACTAGGTCCCAATCCCCCAGTAGAGGTTGCAAAACGCCATGAGCCAGGTCTATTCGGTAGCGGTTGTCGT
The DNA here is from genome assembly GCF_057809115.1 of Pseudomonas sp. FG47. Classification (NCBI taxonomy): domain Bacteria; kingdom Pseudomonadati; phylum Pseudomonadota; class Gammaproteobacteria; order Pseudomonadales; family Pseudomonadaceae; genus Pseudomonas; species Pseudomonas sp. FG47. The sequence continues at coordinate 39,460 of NZ_JBMDJI010000020.1, read as the reverse complement.
CGGCAGCCTGCGCAAGGACTCCTACAACCGCAAGGTGGCCCGCGCGTTGGCCGAGCTGGCGCCGTCCAGCCTGGCCCTGAGGATCGTCGAGATTGGCGATCTGCCGTTGTACAACGAGGATGTCGAGGCCGAGGGCGCCCCCGAGGCGTGGAAGCGTTTTCGCGACGAGATCCGTCGCAGTGACGCGGTGTTGTTCGTGACTCCGGAATACAACCGTTCGGTGCCGGGCGGGCTGAAGAACGCCATTGACGTCGGCTCGCGGCCCTATGGCCAGAGCGTATGGAGCGGCAAGCCGGCGGCGGTGGCCAGCGTCTCGCCGGGGGCGATCGGCGGCTTTGGCGCCAACCATGCGCTGCGCCAATCGCTGGTGTTTCTCGACATGCCGTGCATGCAAATGCCCGAGGCGTATATCGGCGGGGCCGCGACGCTGTTCGATGACAGTGGCAAGCTGAATGACAAGACCCGGCCGTTCCTGCAGGGGTTCATCGACAAGTTTGCCTCGTGGGTGAAGCTGAACCGGGCGGTCTGAGCCGCCAGGCATCGCGGGTCAAGTCGCAGCGGCGAACCGCCGCCGCGACTTGCCCCGCGCTGATTCTCGACATCAGGATCAGGCGCCCTGCGGCATCTCCCCCTTGGCCAGCCGCCGGTTGATATCGGCGATCACCTCGGGTAGCTCGTTGATGGTGTCAATCAGGTAGTGCGGGCGCGACCCTGCAAACATCGCGTGAATACGCTTGCGCTCGCTCTCCAGCTTTTCCGCGCTCAAGGCGCGGTAACCTTCCCAGGTCAGCCCCAGGGCATTGCCCGAGCACACCAAGGCCACGGTCCACATCCCGGCACGGCGGCCTTCGAGAATACCCGGCACGGTGTCGTCGACCTTCACGCAGGCCGCCACATCGTCTATCCCCAGGGCAATCACGTTGGCCAGGGCCTGGGCCGGCCATGGGCGGCCGTTCGGAGTCTCGTCGGTGGCCACCACGTGGTCGGCCACATAACCGTTTCGCGCCGCCAGTTCCACCACCTTGTCCATCACCACCTTGGGGTAGCCCGAGCACGAGCCGATCTTCAAGCCGTCCTGGCGCAGCCCGGTCAGGGTCTCCAGGGCGCCGGGGATCAGCGCCGAATGCAGGGCGATTTTCTCGATCTGCAGTGGCATGAAGCGTTCATAGATGGCGGTGACGTCGTCGTCGGTCGGCGTGCGGCCGAACACCTGGCGGTAGCGCTCGGCGATTGCCGGCACGTCGCACAGGGTGCGGATGTGGTCCCACTTGCCCATGCCCATGGGGCCGCGGGCTTCTTCGATGGACACCTGCACGTCGAACTCGGCGAAGGCCTCGACGAAGATCTGCGTGGGGGCGAATGAGCCGAAGTCGACCACGGTGCCGGCCCAGTCGAGGATGGCGGCTTGTAGCTGGGTGGGGTTGTTGTAGTTCACGGGCGCAGTTTCCTTGAATTGGCTAGGCAGGGGTCAGATATCCAACACTTCCATTTCCCGCAGCACGTCGGCCACGGCGTCCACGGCGGCTTGCATGCCGGCGGCGCCGACCACGCCGATGCAGCCGACGCGGAAGGTCTCGACTTGGGTCAGCTTGCCCGGGTAGAGGATGAAGCCCTTGGCCTTGACCCGCTCGTAGAAGTCCTTGAACTGATAGCGGGGGGCTTTCGGGGCATGGAAGGTGACGATGATCGGTGCCTGGATCGCGGTGGGCAGGAAACTGCGCAGGCCGATCCTGGCCATGCCGTCGAGCAAGGTCTTGCAGTTGTCGGCATAACGTTGGTGGCGGGCGGGCAGGCCGCCTTCCTCGTTGTACTGCAGCAATGCTTCGTGCAGGGCGGCGACCACGTGGGTCGGTGGGGTGAAGCGCCATTGGCCGGTCTTGGCCATGTAGGCGTGCTGGTCGTGCAGGTCCATGGCCAGCGAGTGGGCGTTGCCTTCGGCGGCGGCCAGGGCGGTTTTCTCGGCGAAGACAAAACCCATGCCCGGCACGCCTTCCAGGCACTTGCCGGAGGCGGCGATCAGCGCCTCGAATGGCACCTCGCGGGCATCGATCGGCAGTGCGCCGAACGAACTCATGGCGTCGATGATCAGGCGCTTGCCATGGGCCTTGATCACCTGGGCAATTGCCGGTAGCGGGTTGAGGATGCCGGTACTGGTTTCGCAGTGGATCAGCGCGACGTGGGTCACGGTCGGGTCGGCGGCTAGCAGACGCTCGACATCCTCGGCGGTGGTTGGTTGGTCCTCGGCGGTCTCGAAGGTGCTGTAGGTGCGGCCCAGGACCTTGCAGATCTTCGCCAGGCGCTGGCCGTAGGCGCCGTTGATCAGCACCAGCACCTTGCCGTCGCGCGGCACCAGGGTGCCGATGGCCGCTTCCACGGCGAAGGTGCCGCTGCCTTGCAGGGGCACGCAGTGATGGCTGGCGGCGCCGTCGACGATTGCCAGCAATTGCTCGCACAGGCTGGCGGTCAACTGGTTGAAGTCGCGGTCCCAGGAGCCCCAGTCCATGAGCATGGCCTGGCGGGTGCGCAGAGAAGTGGTCAATGGACCGGGGGTCAGCAGGATCGGGGCGTTGCTCATTCCGTGGTTCCTCACTTGCGGTGGGCTGGAAACTAGTGGGGCTAGGTTGCAATTCGCTGAATCATCAATCAAATTGTTTGTAGATATGCCAGTCATAAGCAGGGCCGATAGATATGAACCTGTTCCAGCTCCGTGCCTTCGATGCCGTTGCCCGCGAGGGCAGCTTTACCCGCGCCGCCGAGCGCCTGTTCATCAGCCAGCCGGCGGTCACCGGGCACGTCAAGGCACTGGAGGAGCACTACCAGATCACCCTGCTGCGGCGCACCGCGCGGCGGGTCGAGCTGACCGCGGAGGGCACGCGCCTGGCGGCTATCACCCGGGCGATGTTCAGCCTGGCCGAGGAAGCCCAGGCGATGCTCGAGGCCAACCGCCAGTTGCTCACCGGGCGCCTGGAGGTCGCCGCCGACGGACCGCACCGGGTCATGCCGATGCTGGCGCAGTTGCGTGAGCGTTACCCTGGTATCACCGTCAACCTGCGTTTGGGCAACGCCCAGGAAACCCTTGCCGCACTATTGTCGGAACATGCCGACGTGGCGGTGCTGACCGAGATCGAGCCGCGCAAGGGCCTGCATTTGCAAAGCCTGTGCGAGTCGCGCCTGTGTGCCTTGCTGCCGGTGGGGCACCCTTGGGCCAGCGCCACTGGCGACTTACCCTTGATGGCGCTGGACAAGCAGATCATGGTGTTGCGCGAGCCCAGCTCCACTACCCGGCGCACTTTCGACAAGGCCTGCGCCGATGCCTGCGTGCAGCCGCGGGTGCTACTGGAGTTGGACAGCCGCGAAGCCGTCACCGAGGCGGTGGCGGCGCAACTGGGCATCGGGGTGGTGTCGTCCACCGAGGTGGCCCATGACCCGCGGGTGGTAGCGCGCCCCTTGGCTGGGGCCGGCCTGGTCAACCAGCACCTGGTCGGATGCCTGGAGCGACGTCGGGAGCTGCGGCTGATCCAGGCCTTCCTGGGTTTGGCGACAGGCCTGTGATGGTTGTTTATAAAGGCCTGGCCTAAGATGGCCGGCACTGCAACGACAGGACCATCGATGAGCGAGAAAGACACCATTTCCATGCAGCTGGTGCGTGAAGCCCTGTTGCAGACCTGCCCGCACGGCGAGCCCGATGCCGGCTTGTTGGCCCGCGCCGGCATTGCCGTCGAGCAGTTGCACCTGCCCGCGGCGCGGGTCAGCGCCGAGTCCTATGCCCGACTCTGGCGCTTGCTGGCGCGGCGCTGCAACGACGAGTTCTTCGCCATGGACCCGCGCGGCCTGCGCGGAGGCAGCCTGGCATTCCTGTGTCGGGCGAGCATGGCCCAGCCAACCCTGGGCGCGGGGCTGGAAACGGCGTTGGCGTTCCTGTCGCTGATGCTCGACGACCTGCAGCCTGGCCTGCTGCGCCAGGAGGGGCTGGCCGAGATCGTCATCAATGAGCCGCGCGATGAACCGCGCCGCGCTTTCACATACTTCACCTTCTGGATGATCGTGCATGGCGTGGCCTGCTGGCTGGCAGGGCGGCGCATCCCGATCCTGGCCATCGACCTGCGCTGCGCCGAGCCGCCGTTCTGCGACGACTACCGGGTGATGTTTTCGGAAAACCTGCAGTTCGAGCGCCCGCGCACGCGGATGATCATCGCCGCCGATTGCCTGGACTTGCCGCTGCGTCGCAGTGAGGAAGAACTGCAGCGTTTTCTCGCCGAGGCGCCGGGTAACATCCTGGTCAAGTACCGCGACCCCGCCAGCCTGGGCCGGCGCATCCGTACCGACCTGCTGCGCCTGGACCCAGGCAGTTGGCCGGATGCCGATGAGCTGGCGCGCCAGCTATGCCTGTCGCCTTCGACCCTGCGTCGGCGCCTGGCCGAGGAAGGGCAAAATTACCAGGGCCTTAAGGATAGCGTGCGGCGGGAGTTGGCAATCGCCTGGCTGAGCCAGGACCACCTGGCCATGGGCGAGATCGCCGAGCGCTTGGGCTTTGCCGATAGCAGTTCGTTCTACAAGGCCTTTCGCAAGTGGTTCGGCTGTAATCCGGGGCACTACCGCGCGCTGATTCAGGCGCGCGATGGCGGGCGTTGAAGGTAGGGTGTCGGCTGGTGGGTTTCCCGCTGATATGTCACGTCCAAAAGCAGCAGCATGGTGGACCGACCATTGGCCAAGGATCATGCCATGCACCTGTTGGACTCCCCGTCCCCGCAAACACCGCCCCCTGAAACGGACAATGCCCTCGATGATTTCATCGGGACACGCTTGCCAGACTGGCTCAAGCGTGCCTCCAGCAACCAGATCAGGCGCCTGCGCGAAGCGTTGAGCGCACACCAGGCCAGTCAGGCACGCCTGCGCGGGCGCACCCTCCAACTGCCGCCGTTGCAGCGCTTCGCCAAACAGCACTTCGCCACGCTGTTGGCCAAACCCTTGCCTGACGGCGTGGCTTTCGAGCAACTCGAGTGGCTGACGGTGCTGCCCGAGTTCACTGATCTCCCGCTCCAGGGCGTGCCTGCGTATGGGCCGCGCGAAACGCGCGAAAGCGGTCTGCTGCGGTTGATGCACAACTTCGCGGACGGTACCACTTTCTACGACGGCTCTGGGTTGGTAGCGGCGGGCCAGAGCGAGGTGCTGTCCAAGCCCGGCAACGAGCTGGTTCAGGCATGCCGCCAGCTGGACGTGGGCCGCCTGTATCAGCTCGAACTTGCGCGAACCTACGATGCGGCGACCCAGGAGTTGTTGGCGCAGGACAAACGCTCCGGGCTTCGCCTGGCAACGGAAATGGCCGCCCTCAATGGCCAGATCAGCGCCGCCGAGCAACTCGCCCTGCGGGAATTGCTCGATACCGAGCAGGTCCATACCCAATACGAGCTCAAGGGGTACCCGGGCTTGATGCAGATGCTCGGGCAACCGGTTGTCGATGGCGTGCTGATCCACCTGCGTGACCGTCATGGCGCCGAGCGGGGCGTGCTGGCCTACCTGCCCAGCGATCCTATCCAGCCGTTGCGGCGCTATGCCTCCAGCGCGGCGATGAACGCGGCGCTGGCCGTCGAGCTGAAAGCGCCAGGCTATCGGGCTCACTTCACGCGGCTGATCAGCCTCGAACGACGGGCCGAATTCGTCGACACCTTGGCCAAGCGCTTGCAGGATAACGTTGCGGACTTGCAACTGGAGGGCCGGGTGCAAACCGGCGATGTGTTCCAGGCCATGGCCTCCGAGCAGGTACAACGCTTGCAGGACGATGCCCGGCTGCTGCTGGTGCCCACCGCCAATGCCGATGCGGTGGCCGCCAAGGCGCGCCGCGATGCCTGGAAAGCGGCCGGCCTGGATCTGCTGAACCTGAGCGGGCTGTTCCTGCCAGCGGTTGGCGCGCTGCTCTTGGCCGGCGTCGTGACGCAAACCCTGGGCGCGGTATTCGAAGGCGTGTCGGAGTGGTCCCTTGGCCACCAGCACGAGGCGCTGGAGCATCTGCTCGGGGTGGCGGCCACGCTGGTCGCCACGGCTGGCACGGTCGCGGCGGTAGCCTTCGTGCGCTGTGCCTATCTGGAGGCCATGGAATGGGTCAGCAGCGATGGCGAAACGCTGCGGCTGTGGCCGAACGACCTGGAAGCCTTCGCCGTGTCCCCTGAGCATGTCACGTTGCAGGCCGACGGGCGTTTCAGCGATGGTCAGCGCCATTGGATACGCGTTGGTCAGCGTCTGCACGAGCTATACCAGGCCGAGCCCAACGGCGTGTACCGTTTGCGCCACCCGTCACGTCCTGGGGCCTACGAGCCTGTGGTGCTGCACAATGGCGAGCGTTGCTGGCAGCTGTTGTACCACCGTGCGCAGGCCGAGACAGGCGCGGCGCGGATGCTCGATACCTTGTGGCCAGAAGCGCAGTTGCGCAGTGCCGCGCAGGCGCGCTGGATCATGCGCGCGGCGGATGTCGATGAAGACGCGTTGCGCGGCCTGCTGGTCGAGAACCGGCGCACCCCGATCAACTTGCGCGACACGCTGGAGCGTTTCGCCGCCGATGCCCGCATCGAGGCCTTCTTCCAGAGTTTGCGGCAGCTACCGGCTAGCGTGAGTGATCAAGCGCTGCTGCGTGAGTGCCTGGCGCGCCCCGAGGTTGCCGATGCGACGCAGATCCTGGCCAGGCAGTCTGAGTTGCGGGGCGCACTGTTCGAGCATTTGACGCAAGCGCCTGCCGGGGATGATGAACTGGCCCAGCTGTTGCGCAAGACGATTGCTGGCCTGCCCGAGGCCCATGCCCAGGCATTGGCCGGCGAACTCAGCGCTTCACAGCGTGAGCAGGCCTTGGCCCAGGAGCGTCTATCCCTCAAGACGCAGACCCGGGCGCTGGCTCTGGCGCGCATGGCCCGTTTCAATCGGGCCATGACAGGCCTGTATGCGCCCAGCGCCTATACCGATGATACTGGCGTGTTGGTCATGACGTTGCTCGACAAGCTGCAGGTTGCTGGCCTGCGGTTGACCTTGAGCAAGGATATCGAGCAGTCCGCAGCGCTGGCAGCCATTGGGGCCGAGGACGAGAGTGCCGGTCACTGGTTGTTGGTGCGCGACCAGGGGGTGTTCAAGGTGTTCGACGACACGGGGGCACAGCGCGAGGTGGCGGCGAGCGACGACATTTTCGAGGCCCTGGTGGGCGTGCTCGATGCACGCAAGTTGTCGAGCACCCTGCAGCTTGAGGGCGAGCAGGCCGCGGCTCGGTTACGTGACAAGCTCCTGGCGCAGTTGCCCGAGACGCGACAGGGGGTTGCCAGCTTGCTCGGCTGGCCCGGGCAGCACACCTGGTTCAATCCCGGGCGGCGCTTGGCTGATGGGCGTGTCGGTTACCCGCTCAGTGGGCGGGGGGCGGGGCGATTGTCGCAGCGAGCGATATTGCGTGATGGTCTGCGCCAGTATTTCCCTGGGCTCAACGATGCCCAGCTGGAGCTGGAATTGCAGATCAGGTGGCGTCGAGGCGTGCGGGTAGAAGCGGTGCTGGGGGCGCTGGAGGATGACCTGGCGCAGTTGACCCGGAGCGTCAATGATTGGGTCGGCTTTGCCCTCGATGACGTTTCCCGGCATACCCGCCAGATGTTCGCCGAGCGTCTGCTGCGGGCATGGCGAGGCGTCGGCGATATGCCCATGCACGGCGCGGTGGAGCAACGGTTGGGTTTGCGGCTGTCGTTCTCCGACCTACCGGTTGCCACTTTGCCGGAGCTGCCCCTGCAAGTCGATTTCTTCCATGTGAAAGCACTGGTGATTACCGACGCTCCACTTAGCCATGTGCACGCGGGGTTCATCCGCGCCTTCACCGACGTACAGCGGCTTGACCTGAGTCACAATCACCTGCTGCGGTGTCCGGGTGGGTTGGGCTATCTGATCAATCTGCGCCGCTTGCGGCTGGTAAACAACCAGATCCACCTCGATGCCAATGCGGTGGAGGCCCTGAGCCGCCTGCCCATGTTGAGTCATCTCGACCTGAGCGACAATCACGCGGTCGGCGCATTCGCCCTGCCTTTTCAGCACCTGTCGCACTTGATCGAACTGCGCATGCGTCGCTGCGGATTGAGCTCCTGGCCCAAGGATATCGCGCTGTGCGATCAGCTTACCTTGGTGGATTTGCGCAATAACGCATTGCGGGGCGCGCCACGGGAGATCCTGAACATGCCTCAGGCGTTTCGCGAGGGGTTCCTTGTCGAGGGCAACCGCATGAGCATGACCGAGCTTGCCAACCTGGCTGCATTCGATCCTATCCGCGAGGCACCGGAGTACGAGCAAGGTCGTGCTGGATGGGTCGGGACGGGGTCGCGCGGGGTGGCTCGCGGGAAAATTTGGGACGCATTGCAAGCACAGGCGGGAAATGTTCCTGTGTTCAACTTGCTCGAAGGCTTGGAGCAGGTTGCAGAGCATAGCTGGCCGAAAGCCTTCCTCGACGAACATGTCTGGCGCATCCTCGCGCTGATGCACGCGGACGCCGGGTTTGCGCAGACGGTTCATGGTTTGCTGCAGCCTGAACCGGTGGGTAACAACCGCGTCATCGAGCAGTTCAGCCGGTTGTTGCAGCGGCACGCCGAGAGCCAGGCAGAGGCTCCCAATACCTCGCTGTCCGGCGCGCAGTTGCTGGCGCTCGGCAAAGGGTTGTTCCGCCTGGCACGGCTGGAGTCCTTTGTGCGGGCAGATATCCAGGCGCGTGGTGTGAACCTCGCGCAGGACGTGCAGGGGATGTTGGCCCTGCGCTACCGGGTCCGGCTGCGTCGCGCGTTGGCCTTGCCGTTTCAGCCTTATCGCCTCTATGAGGTCGGCGTGCCGAGCGTCGAGCAGGCACAGTTGGACGCGGCTCGTAATGCCGTGGAGGCCGCGATCACACCACAGGTCCTGGCCCCGCACCTGTGCCGCTATCTGTTCTGGCAGCGCTTCGTCGAGCGATACGACTCGGCGGCGTTCGCCGCCCTTGCCCCGGCAGCCGATCGCCAGCCCCTGCGCGAGCGTCTGACCCTGGAGTTCATGCAGCGCATGGCGCGTATCGAAGACGATAGCGAGCGTGGCGTGGGGCGCTAGCGGGTAGCGGCCAAACCGGTCATCCAGATTGACAGCTTTGGCCATTGCCGCGACGTAGACGCGGCGCGAACATCGTCGGACCGATGGTTCCACTCCAAAAACAAGAAACCAGGAGTCCGACGATGCGTGATTACGCCGAGGCCGCTCGTGCGTTCGACCCTGCCCAGGCCGCCGCGGCGGCGCTGCATGGCAACCTCGAGTCCCTCAACGCCTGTGTCGAGTGCTGTGACCGGCACATCGGCAGTAACCGGCCCGCCTTGATCTGGGAGGGCCAGGACGGCCAGGGTGATCGCTACACCTTCGAGCAGCTTCAGGCCCTGTCTGCCCGGTTTGCCAATGTCCTCAAAAACCAAGGTGTTCAGGCCGGTGATCGGGTTGCCGGGCTGATGCCGCGCACGCCCGAACTGTTGGTCACCATTCTTGCCACCTGGCGCCTGGGTGCGGTGTATCAGCCACTGTTCACGGCCTTTGGCCCCAAGGCCATCGAGCACCGCCTGCAGCAGTCTCGGGCCAAGGTGGTGGTCAGCGACCGTAACAACCGGCCCAAGCTGGATCAGGTGGCTGGCTGCCCCATTCTCGTCACGGTCGGCGCCGACGCTGGTGAGCTGGACTTCCAGCGGGCGCTGGAGGCGGCGCAGGCAGTTTGCGCGCCGGTCATGCGCCGTGGTGACGATCCGTTCTTGCTGATGTCCACTTCCGGCACCACTGGTCCTGCCAAGCCGCTGGAGGTGCCGCTGCGGGCCATCGTCGCCTTCCAGGGCTACCTGCGCGATGCGGTAGGCCTGCGTCCGGACGACAACTTCTGGAACCTGGCCGACCCGGGGTGGGCCTATGGCTTGTATTACGCGGTTACCGGACCGCTGTCGCTGGGCCATGCCACCACCTTTTACGACGGCCCCTTCAACGTGGAGAGCTGCGCGCGGGTCATCGCCAAGCTGGGCATCACCAACCTGGCTGGGTCACCCACGGCCTATCGTCTGCTGATTGCCGCTGGCGATGCCTTCTCGACACCGGTCAAGGGCCGCTTGCGGGTGGTCAGCAGCGCCGGTGAACCCCTGAACCCCGAAGTGATTCGCTGGTTCGCCGACGAGCTCGGCGTGACCATCCACGATCACTACGGCCAGACCGAGCTGGGCATGGTGCTGTGCAACCACCACGCCCTGCAGCACCCGGTGTTGCAGGGTTCGGCTGGCTTCGCCATTCCCGGCCACCGCATCGTGGTGGTGGACGAGCAGGGCAACGAACTGCCTGCCGGCCAGCCGGGGATCCTCGCGGTGGACCGTGAACAGTCGCCGCTGTGCTGGTTCGCGGGGTACCACGGCCTGCCGACCAAGGCGTTCAAGGGCAAGTACTACCTCAGTGGCGACACCGTCGAGCTGAACCCGGACGGCAGTATCAGTTTCGTCGGTCGCAGCGATGATGTGATCACCACTTCCGGCTATCGCGTCGGTCCATTCGACGTGGAGAGCGCGCTGATCGAGCACCCGGCGGTGGTCGAGGCGGCGGTGATCGGCAAGCCTGACCCGCAGCGCACCGAACTGATCAAGGCCTTCGTGGTGCTCGGCCAGGGCTATCAAGGGAGTGCCGAGCTGGAGGAAGCCCTGCGCCAACACGTGCGCCAGCGCCTGTACGCCCACGCCTACCCGCGTGAAATCGAATTCGTCGGCGACCTGCCCAAGACCCCGAGCGGCAAGCTGCAACGCTTCATCCTGCGCAACCAGGAAATCGCCCGACAACAAGCCGCGCAGCCGATCGCTGCCGGCGCCTGAAGGAAAATCACCATGCAAATCCAGAACAGACACTTCATCGTCAGCGGCGCGGCCTCGGGCCTGGGTGCCGCCACCGCGCAGATGCTCATCGAGGCCGGCGCCAAGGTCATGCTGGTCGACCTGAACGCAGAGGCAGTTGAGGCCAAGGCCGCCGAGCTGGGCACAAATGCCCGATTCGCGGTGGCCGACATCAGCGACGAACAGGCGGCCAAGGCGGCCGTCGATGCCGCCGTCAGCGCCTTCGGCAGCCTGCATGGTCTGGTCAACTGCGCTGGCATCGTCGGTGCCGAGAAGGTCCTGGGCAAGAACGGTCCGCACGCCTTGGGCAGCTTCGCCAAGGTCATCAATGTCAACCTGATCGGTAGCTTCAATCTGCTGCGCCTGGCTGCCGCGGCCATGGCCGAGGGGCAGGCGGACGAGGGTGGTGAGCGTGGCGTGATCATCAACACGGCCTCCATCGCCGCCTACGATGGCCAGATCGGTCAGGCCGCCTACGCCGCCTCCAAGGGCGCCATCGCCAGCCTCACGCTGCCAGCCGCCCGCGAGCTGGCACGCTTTGGCATCCGCGTGATGACCATCGCCCCTGGCATCTTCGAAACCCCGATGATGGCCGGCATGACCGAGGAGGTGCGTGCCTCGCTGGCCGCCGGGGTGCCGTTCCCACCACGCCTGGGCCGTCCGCAGGAGTACGCCGCGCTGGCCCGCCACATCATCGAGAACAGCATGCTCAACGGCGAGGTGATCCGCCTCGACGGCGCGCTGCGCATGGCTGCCAAGTAAGGAGAAATGCACATGACCCTCGCCAATGATCCGATCGTTATCGTCAGCGCCGTGCGCACGCCCATGGGCGGCCTGCAGGGCGACCTCAAGAGCCTGACCGCCGCGCAGCTGGGCAGCGCGGCGATTCGTGCCGCCGTCGAGCGCGCCGGTATCGATGCCGCCAGCGTCCAGGAAGTATTGTTCGGCTGCGTGCTGCCTGCGGGTCAGGGCCAAGCTCCGGCACGCCAGGCGGCACTCGGCGCCGGGCTGGACAAGCACACCACCTGCACCACGCTGAACAAGATGTGCGGCTCGGGCATGCAGGCCGCTATTCTGGCCCACGACCAGTTGCTGGCCGGCAGCGCCGAGGTGATCGTCGCCGGTGGCATGGAGAGCATGACCAACGCCCCGTATCTGCTTGATAAAGCCCGTGGTGGCTATCGCATGGGCCATGGCAAGATCATCGACCACATGTTCATGGACGGCCTCGAGGACGCCTACGACAAAGGGCGGCTGATGGGAACCTTCGCCGAAGACTGCGCGCAGAAAGGCGATTTCAGCCGCCAAGCCCAGGATGCCTTTGCCATCGCCTCGCTGACCCGGGCGCAGGATGCGATCAAGAGCGGCCGTTTCGCAGCCGAGATCGTCCCGGTGGAAGTCACCGAGGGCAAGGAGAAGCGCGTCATCAAGGATGACGAGCAGCCGCCCAAGGCGCGCCTGGACAAGATCCCTCAGCTTAAACCGGCCTTCCGCGAAGGCGGCACCGTCACCGCCGCCAATTCCAGCTCCATCTCCGACGGCGCCGCGGCGCTGGTGCTGATGCGCCGCTCCGAGGCCCAGAAGCGCGGCCTCAAGCCGCTGGCGTTGATCCATGGTCACGCCGCCTTCGCCGACACTCCGGCGCTGTTCCCCACCGCGCCGATTGGCGCCATCGACAAGCTGCTCAAGCGCACCGGCTGGAACCTGGCCGAGGTGGACCTGTTCGAGATCAACGAAGCGTTCGCCGTGGTCACCCTGGCGGCCATGAAGCACCTCGACCTGCCCCATGACAAGGTCAACATCCATGGCGGCGCCTGCGCCCTGGGCCACCCGATCGGCGCCTCGGGCGCGCGTATCCTGGTGACCCTGCTGTCGGCCTTGCGCCAGAACAACCTGCGCCGTGGCGTGGCGGCCATCTGCATTGGCGGTGGCGAGGCCACGGCCATGGCCGTCGAATGCCTGTACTGAGGTGAAGCATGCTGGTAACTGACGAGCAACAACAGATCGCCGATGCGGTGCGGGCGTTCGCCCAGGAGCGGCTGAAGCCGTTCGCCGAGCAGTGGGACAAGGAACACCGCTTCCCTAAGGAGGCCATCGAGGAGATGGCCGGGCTGGGCCTGTTCGGCATGCTGGTGCCGGAGCAATACGGTGGTAGCGACACCGGCTACGTTGCCTATGCCATGGCCCTGGAAGAGATCGCCGCCGGCGACGGTGCCTGCTCGACCATCATGAGCGTGCACAACTCGGTGGGCTGCGTGCCGATCCTCAAGTTCGGCAGCGAGGCGCAGAAGCAGCAATTCCTCGCGCCGCTGGCCAGCGGCGCGATGCTCGGCGCGTTCGCCCTGACCGAACCGCAGGCCGGCTCCGACGCCAGCAGCCTGAAGACCCGCGCCCGCCTGGATGGCGACCACTATGTGCTCAACGGCAGCAAGCAATTCATTACTTCCGGGCAGAACGCCGGGGTGGTGATCGTCTTCGCCGTCACCGACCCGGACGCCGGCAAGCGCGGCATCACGGCCTTCATCGTGCCCACCGATTCACCGGGGTACCAGGTGGCGCGGGTCGAGGACAAACTCGGCCAGCATGCCTCCGACACCTGCCAGATCGTCTTCGACAACGTGCGCGTGCCGGTGGCCAACCGCCTCGGTGAGCAAGGGCAGGGCTACAAGATCGCCTTGGCCAACCTCGAAGGCGGACGGATCGGTATCGCCTCGCAGTCGGTGGGCATGGCCCGTGCCGCCTTCGAAGTGGCCCGTGACTACGCCAACGAACGCCAGACCTTCGGCAAACCGCTGATCGAACATCAGGCCGTGGCTTTCCGCCTGGCCGACATGGCAACCAAGATCGCCGTGGCCCGGCAGATGGTGCTGCACGCCGCCGCGTTGCGCGATGCTGGGCGCCCGGCGCTGGTGGAGGCTTCGATGGCCAAGCTTTTCGCCTCGGAAATGGCCGAAAAGGTCTGTTCGGATGCCTTGCAGACGCTTGGTGGTTATGGCTATCTGAGCGACTTCCCGCTGGAGCGCATCTATCGCGATGTGCGGGTCTGCCAGATCTACGAAGGCACCAGCGACATTCAGCGCATGGTCATTGCGCGTAATCTTTGAAGGAGCAGTCTGCATGGCATTCGAAACCATCCTGTTGGACATCCATGGCAAGGTCGGCTTGATCACCCTCAACCGCCCGCAGGCGCTCAATGCCTTGAACGCGCAGATCGTCGGCGAGATCAACCAGGCGCTGGATCAACTGGAAAAGGACCCGAACATCGGTTGCGTGGTGCTGACCGGTTCTGCCAAGGCCTTCGCGGCTGGCGCCGACATCAAGGAAATGGCCGAGCTGCAGTACCCGCAGATCTACGTCGATGACCTGTTCAGCGACGCCGACCGCATTGCCAACCGACGCAAGCCGATCATCGCCGCAGTGTCCGGCTTCGCCCTGGGCGGCGGTTGCGAGCTGGCTATGATGTGCGATTTCATCCTCGCCGCCGACAATGCCAGGTTCGGTCAGCCGGAAATCAACCTCGGCGTGCTGCCGGGCATGGGCGGTACCCAACGTTTGACCCGCGCGGTGGGCAAGGCCAAGGCCATGGAACTGTGCCTGACTGGTCGCCTGATGGGCGCCGAGGAGGCAGAGCGTGCAGGTTTGGTGGCGCGGATCGTGCCGCAGGCCGAGCTGCTGGAAGAGGCGCTGAAGGTGGCCGCGACCATCGCTGGCAAGTCGGTCCCGGTGAGCATGATGGTCAAGGAAAGCGTCAACCGTGCCTTCGAAGTGACCTTGAGCGAAGGCGTGCGCTTCGAGCGCCGGGTGTTCCATGCCGCGTTCGCCACCGAAGACCAGAAGGAAGGCATGGCGGCGTTCATCGCCAAGCGCGAGGCGCAGTTCAAGGACCGTTGAGGCCGATGGGGCGCTGGCCGGCCAGCGCCCATTGGGGTCAAAGGTTGAAGAAGTGCGCGCTGGCCGCCGTGGTGGTGATCGGCGCGCGATAGACTTCGGTGACCTTACCGTTGGCCTCGGTCACCCGCGATCCCGCCGCGTGACGTTGGGCGCGGGTTTTCAAGTGGCCTGCGGTGAAGTCGGCCCTGTTGGTGTCCATGGCCGGATAGTGGAAGTGGGCGTACCACAATACCTTGCCGTCATGGCTGATGCTGTATTCGTCGAGAAAGTCGGCGGGGCGTCCTTTGACCCTGTTCAGACGCACGCGGACACCCACGCGAGCCAACTGTATCTGGCCCTGTTCGAGCAGAAACAGTACTTCGGGCATACGCGGCGCCTGCGCCAGGGCAGTTTCGATGCGCAGCTCCGTGGCCTGTCCTTGCACGGCCTCGGCCAGGGTGCGTAGCGCCTTGGCGGTGCCTTCGGCATCCGTACCTTCGATGCCCTCGTCGGTAGCATTGTCTCGGGTCAGCCGGGTCTCGATGGCATCGGCTTGCGCAGTCAGTCGGTCACGCTGATGGAGTATGGACTCTTCGATTTCGATCGGCAGGTAAGCACTGCTGGCGCGACGCACTTTATCCACCTGTTCCCGCACTTCGTTCAACAGCGTGGCGCCTTGCCTCAGCAAGCGCTTGAGGCTGGGGAGGGATGGACCTGGTGCGGCCCTGACAGGTTGGTGCTCCACCCACCTGTCGTCTTCGAGGTGAAAGGTTCGGTTGGTCTCCTCACCGTCTGGTCCAACCAGGTCCACTGTTGTGGCCTGCCCTGGGCGAGGGCGGGTCAGCAACACGCCATGTTCATTGGTATCGATCAGCCCAGGTAGTCGGTGACGCAACTGTTCAAAGGTGCTGGTCGGTGGATAGTCGGGTAGCTCGGAGAGCTCGCGCGAGGTCTCTTGTTGGACGTGCTCCAGCCCGCCTTGCAGGTGTTGGAGCGTTTCCAGGGTTGCAGCGTCTGTCACCTCCTTGCGCAGGTTGGCCAACTGACGCTTGGCGGTCTGCAACTGTTCCTTGATGCTGTACAGCAACCGGATCTTGGCCTCGTCATTTTCGCCGGACAAACCAAGGACGGTCTTGAGTTGGGTGATACCCAGTTGGAGATTGTTCCAGAACCGGTCACGCCAGGAGGCGGCCATGGAGGACAGTGGATGCAGTAACTTCAAGCGACTGACATGATTCTCCATCTGCCGGAAACGCAGCGTGAGTTCCGTTTGTGCGTTGGCGGGCACACTGGCAGCCAGGTTGCGCCATGTGATGATCTGTTCGAAGCGAGGCCCTGCCAGTTTACTGAGCTCCGTATGGCCGTAACGCAGGCTCGCATTGTTATTGAGCATCTGTTCGATCAACAGGGACTGTTGGTTCAAGCGCTGGGTGGCAATACGCACGTCTGCCTCGGTAAGCGTTTGCCCCCATTGTTGTTGCTCGACAAGCGCCAACAGCTGTGTGCGACCGGGCGTGAAGCGTTGCTCGAGGATCTTATGCAGTACCAACTGACAAAAATTTTCCTGACGCAGCGCGGCGGCGTGAGCCATCCTGTAGTTTTTTACAGGCTCCAGGGCGTTGCGTGTTTTGATGTGCTCCAGGTGATCGGCCCAGAACGTGACAATGGCGCTGAGCTTGGCCTGGCATGAGCTGAGTACGGTGTCATCCTGGGTGGCGGAGATCAGTCCTTTGATGGTGACCATCTCCCGCGCTTTCGCCTCGTAAAGGGCTTTGTCCGCAATGATCAAGGCATCTGCGGCCGTCAGCGCATCTTCTGTACCCAGGCGCATCTGGTTCAGTTGCTCGGTAATCGGCATGCCGCCCTTGCCTTTGAAGTACACGGAGAGATCCAGCCTCCAGCGCCCTAGTTCATCGCGCTGCACCCAGGGGCCAGGTTTGAGGTCCGGACCCACGATCCGCATCTGCAATCGGTCCGGGTCCCGCTGTACTTCGTACACCTGACGTATCGGTTGGCGGTAGGGCTTGCCGTCTCGGGTCTGGAGCTGGGTATGGGTGAGTACCGTGTAGAGTCGGTTGTTGTGAAGGTAGAGCCCTTGCAGTTCGCCGGTTGGGGTAGGTGTACCCAACCCGGATTCCTTGACATCGGCCTGCAACAGGTCCAGTTGCCCTTGCTGGCTGTTGCTGAGGCTTCTGTCGGGGGTGGACCAACTGAAGTCCAATGGCTCCAGGGCCGTGACCAATTGAGCGGTGACAGGAAGCTCAGGTGCTGCAGGATCAGGATCGGCGAGCGGAGGCGTCAAGGCAGGAAGCATGGCTTCCTCCTCCAGCCGTCGACGAAACAGCGAATGAGAAAATAACAACATGGCGATGTTCACCAGCAGGTTGACCATGGCCAATCGATGGTGGGTCGGCTCGCGCTCGGCGTCGGTGTCCACGAACTGGGCGAGCGCAACTTCCATTTGCGCAAGCCAGGCCACCTTACCCAAGGTGCTGCCAGCCAGGGGCAGCAAGGTATTGAACAGCAACCAGCCAAGGTTTACCCATCGGTTCCAGCGTGCTTGCGCGCTACTGACGGAGGCTTCTTCGAAGCGTGCGATTGACTCATTGACACAGGCCAGGTAGAGCGCCTCGCCCAGATTGGCCGGTGGTGGCTCGACGGCGAGGGTGACTGCAGCTGGTTTGCCGAACGGTATGGCGCTGGTGTCATCCATGGGCAGGAAGAGATGAGGCTCGAGGAAACCACCATGGGCATAGGGCCTGCGATCCTCGGCAGGCAAGCGCTCCAGCAGGTCGTCCTGCAATTGGCCTGGCGTACTGATGGCGACAAACAGCGCCAGCCGATCCTTGAAGTACAGCAGCGAGTCCTTGTGTAGCGGTCGATACAACAGGCACGCCGCGCCGGCGGGCACCTGCGCCTCGATCAACCAGGTATTGCGCGGTGAGTCCACCGCGCGACCAGGCGCCTTGATGAAGCCCAGGCGTCGTATCACCCATCGAGTGCTATCGGGCGCCGAGGCCTGGGCAAGCGCCTCGGCGATGCGCTCGGCAACGTCTGGATCGGGTATCTGGCCTTGCAGGTGCAACTCCATGGCCAATGCCGGCAGTTGTGCGCGTAACTGTGCCAGCAGTAGGCGCTGGCGTTCGGCATGTTGCTCGGTATCCTCCAGCAGCTTGCGGCGCAACAAGGCGGGATACGCGGTGCCAATATCCAATTCGGTGACCAATTTTCGCAGATAGCGCTCGCTCATCCAGGCCGGCAGTGGCGTCGCGGTGGTGGACGTCAGGGTGACGCGCCCAGCTTGGAGTTGGCCCAGGTTGCCGATGGCCAACTGAGCGCAGGTGAACGTGACGGGGGGCTCGTCGTTGGAGGATACGATAGAGCCTTGGACGGGGAGTGCCGCGGCAATGACCTGATAATTGGTGATTCGAACCTGTTCGGCGGTACAGGTCGTACCCGGGTGGTCCGCGACGAAGCGCGCGTTCAATTGCTGGTTGGCGAATGTTTCAGCGTCCGGTACATCCTTCAGCCAGGATTGGCCGTCGGCCTGTTGGTAGGTTTGCGCAACATTGACCAGCAGCGTGCTGTAGCGCATCAACGGGCGGCTCTTGGCGTTCTGTAGCCAGTCGGGCAACTGCGCGTCGAGCGCCCGGCGCTGGGCGGCCTCGGTCTCGCTGCACATGTCGATCAACGAGGTGAGGCGATCCATGTCCATACTCATCGTGATGGCGCCGAACGTACCCTGGTAGGTGCTGGCGATCTGTTCGATAACCCGCAGTTGCTGGCGTAGTAACCCCAGCGCCTGGTTTTCGAAGACTGAAGGGAATTGGTAGTCGATCTCGACGCGATAGGGGCTGTCGAATTGCAGGCTGTTACGGTAGTCGCGGATCCCCGCCAGGATGGTTTGTCGTGACTCGAATCTGAGCAACTTGCCGCTCAGGGTATAGAGCAGTGTCAGGTTGCGTGTGGGATCGGTATCGACGTGTTCGATCAGCAGGGTGCTGGCCAGGTCGATATCCAGGTCGCCGTCGGCGGAAAAGTCGGCGGCCAGGCCGGCCACGTTGAGCGCCTGGGTATTCTGCCACTTGCTGCGGGTCGCCGCCTCAGGATAGGTATGCACCAACCTGGCGGCGGCCAAGGCAAAGCTGGGCCACTCGCCGGTCTTGGCCTTGTTATCGATGGCCTCCAGCATGTGCTTGCTCAGATAGTCGGCGTACCAGCGCCAGGGCGTTTGGCCCTTGTCGTCGAAGCGGTGCCAGTAGCCCACCAGCTGTTGTTGATAGGCGTTCAGTAGCAGCGGTCCCGCTTCGTTGATCAGCAATTCGACCTCATGCAGGTCGATGGCGAGCCTGGCGGCCGGGTCGCTGTCCAGGCGGGTGGTGAGAAAGTCAGCATCGTCATTGAGGTTGAGGGTTTCGCGTTGGCAATAGCGTTCGATCAGTACCTGGCCAAGGGGGCGGATCCAGGCCTGGTCGGTGCTCGGGTGGCGGCTATCCAGATATAGCTGGCGTGGGTCGTGCTGGCTCAGTGGCAAGCGCTGTCGCCACTGATCGAGCAAAAGGGTGTCGGCGCTTTCCATGAGGGTGGGGCGGTCAATGAAGCGTTTGGCGACTTCGCACTCGAGGTTGCTGAATTGCGCCAGGCGCTGATGCAGGTTGTCGGTCATGGTGATGGGCCTGATGGGAAAGGTTCATGAAGCCCCGTCAGGCGCGCAGGCAGACACTAATGGGCTACTACCCGCACGAATTTGGCTGTTGAGGTCGGCTCGCATCCTTACGGGTATTACGACATTTGTTGCGGCGTATTGCTGGTTGTGCTTTTCCAGTGCTTCGTCGCTGGAAAGTACGGCACCAGTGGGCGGATTCCTGGCGGTTTCGCTCAAATCGACAGTCATTTCTGTTGCCCACCGCCGCTTGGCACCTTAGACTTCCGCCCCCTGTAAAAGAGTGCCACTTGGCGCTTGAAGAATTCCGCCGCTGACGCAGCAGCGTCGGCGGCACCCGAATCGCCCATATGCACATTTTTTCATAGAGAAATCGATGACCAAGGAACAGTTGCTGGCCATGTCGGCCGATGACTACATGAACGCCGAACAGCTCGCGTTCTTCACCGCGCTGCTGCAGGCGATGAAAGTCGAAACCCACGAGCGCATCGAACTTAGCCGTACTTCCATCGAAAGCCTGGACAGCCCGTCGGACCCTGCCGACGTGGCGTCGGTGGAAGAGGAACGCACTTGGCTGGTAAACGCCATCGACCGCGACCAGCGCCTGCTGCCGCAGTTGGAGATGGCCCTGGACCGCATCAGCGACGAAAGCTTTGGCTGGTGTGACGACAGCGGCGAGCCGATTGGCTTGAAGCGCCTGCTGATCAGCCCGACCACCAAGTACTGCATCGAAGCCCAGGAGCGTCACGAACAGCTCGACCGCCACCAGCGGCAGATCTGATCCAGCGCCTTGCGCAAGGCCCCACGGAGCGATCCCTGGGGCCTTCGTGTTTTCTTGTCTTGCATCAAGCGTGGCTGTCTTGTGCCTGAGGGCGCTTGGATAATGGCGTTATAGTGGCGTTTAATGACGTCACAAAAACGACATGCGGATGGACCACGAAGATGATGCGAGAAGGATCTCTGTCGACGGTAGAGCCCGTGCAGCCAGTGCCTGCGCGAACCCTTACCGGTATCGCCCTGGTGCAGGGGGTGGCTGTGTGCGCGTTGCTGACAGCCATGGCCTACGCTGGGCTGGCCTTGTACCTGGCCATACCCCTGGGGCTGTTGGTGCTATGGCTTCCCCAGGGGTGGCGCCCGGCGCCAGTGCAGGCAACCCCTGCGGATGGCAAGAGCAGTGACTTGCTACAGGAACTGGCGCGCGGTACCAGCCACAACGCCCTGTCGGCGGCGGCGGTGGCCCACTCTGTGCAGCAATTGGCGGCTCGGGTGCAATCGCAACTGGGCGCCGCCCAAGAGATCGTCGGCAGCGCCGAGATCATGATCAGCACCGAACAGGCCACCGCCCAGCTCAGCCAACAAGCCCTGGATGCCGCGCGTTCGGCCCATCGCAGCAGTGTGGCGGGCAGCCTGGTGCTCGCCGAGTCGATCCAGAGCATGCGAGACCTGAGCGCACGGGCCAGCGCCAGCCGCGAGCTGATAGAAGCATTGCACCAGCGCAGCGAGGACATCGCCCGGGTCACCTTAGTGATCCAGGCCATTGCCAGCCAGACCAACCTGCTGGCCCTTAACGCTGCCATCGAAGCGGCGCGTGCCGGCGAGCACGGGCGTGGCTTCGCGGTGGTCGCCGACGAAGTGCGTGGCCTGGCCGGACGCACTGCCAGTGCCACCGAGGAGGTCGGGCAGATGGTGGCGGACATCCAGGCGCGTACAGCCCAGGTGGTGGCGCAGATCCGTGGGCTGGCCGATGACCTTGGCCTTGGCGTCGAGCAAGTCGAGCACACCGGCGGGCAGTTGACGCAGATCGCCGAGTTGGCGGCCAGTGTCGAAGGGCAGGTGGGTGAGATCGCCGAAGGTACGCAGACCAACCAGGCCCAGCTCGATACCTTGTTCCAGGCCGTGGCCCAAGTGCGCAGCGACCTTGAAGTCAGCGACCAGCAGACTCGGCGCCTGGCCAAGGCCGCGGTGCAAATGGAGGGGCAGGTCGAAAACCTCAGCGAGCGCCTGGCCGAAGTCGGGCTGGACGCCTACCACCAGCGGGTTTTCGAGCTGGCCCAGGAGGGCGTGCGGCAAATCGGCGAGCGCTTCGAGGCCGATATCGAGCAGGGGCGGATCAGTCTCGACGATTTGTTCGATCGCCACTATCGGCCGATCCCCGGTATGCAGCCGCCGCGCTACACCACGCGTTTCGATCAGTACACCGACAAGGTGTTGCCGCAGATCCAGGAGCCGCTGTTGCAGCATGAGGGGGTGGTTTATGCCATCGCCTGTACCCAGCAGGGCTATGTCCCCACCCATAACAATGCGTTCAACCAGTCGTTGACCGGTGATACGCAGCACGACACCGCGCACAACCGCAGCAAACGCACCTTCGACGATCGCACTGGCATTCGCTGCGGTAGCCACCAACAGCGGCTGTTGTTGCAAACCTATACCCGCGATACGGGTGAGCTGATGCACGACCTGTCGGTACCGATCTTTGTCCTGGGGCGGCACTGGGGTGGGCTGCGCCTGGGTTATCGTCCGGAACCGGGGCTGGATTGACGTACCTTTGTTGCCTTGGCTGCAATACAGCTGTACTGGCAGGTGCTGTTCTTTGCTCCCGGCAGGCCGTATCATGTGCACATCGTTAGGTTGCTAATTAAATTCCGGAGGGGATGATGAATAGCCGAGTCGATGTGGCGGTGATGATCGGTAGTGGTGTACCGCGGTCGTTCCAGGCGCTGGGCTGGCGGCTGTGCTGGGTGGTGCTGGTCGATGGCGAACGCCGCGGCACGGCGTTCGCCAGCCGCGACGAGGCGCTGGAGTGCCAGGCGGCCTGGCAGGCGCAACTGGCCAGGTGTCAGGCGGCCTGAATTCGGCGTTCGAAGTGGCGAGCCAGCTCGCAGGCATCCTTGTGGCGCTGGCGAAACCCTCTCACTCGGCCTGTGTCGCGTTCGGCGATATGATAAAAGGCAATACCGGCGGGAATGACGATGTAACGAGGTATTCCCAGACACGAATTGTTGCGTGCCTCTCGACGGATTTCAGTGTTTTCGTGCATATTCGTTCCCCTGTAATGCGCGACTGAAGCTCAGCGGCCCTTTCTGGCGAAAGCGGTGACACTGTTTGTCGCATCCTTTCTGGCCTTTTTACTGTCAGACATTACGTTTCCTATTACGGAATCATGCCGAAGCTTACTTCGCGCCGCCTTGCAGTGGCTGGGTGAATCCTTTCCCGATTGCTCGCAAGGTTTGCCGGGTGGATGCTTCGCGGCCTGGTTTCACGGCCCTGCGGGCCTGACTTTTAAGTGGCAGCCACCTGACGCGACAGGCGTATGTGGCGTGGCCGATTGCAATCGATGTGAGGAGCCTTTCATTGGCAGTCAGTACTCTGGATACCCATGCCCTGTTCGCCTTGGGCGACTTGCGCGCCAAGTTGGTCAAGCTGTTCCATGGGCGTTTCATCTATGTCACCGAGCAGAACCCGGAAGGTCTGTACATGGCCGAGATCGACACCGATGACGCGATGGTGGTCGATGACAAGCAACGCCTGGAGCTGAAAGTGGGTGACCACTTTCGCGCCGCCGTGCTGCCCAGCCGCGAAGGCGGCAAGCTGGAGCTGCGTTTTCGCGAGATCAAGTTGAACGTCTACGGCCAGGGCGATTACGCCTTTGTCTCGGTGCCGGAGGGCGATGGGATCGTGTTTCGCGACGGTCACGGCGTGATGCTGGTATTCGCCGCGCAGCAACAGGTACAGGAAGGCCTGGGCAAGTTGCTCAAGGCGGTGACCGGCAAGGTCGCCAAGTGGCGCAAAGGCGAGCTGACCACCTTTAAGGCCAGCGAGTGAGCGAGTCCCGGGCGGACTTTCACCGACAGTATCAGGCCCAGGCGAACCAGGAGGCCGAGCGGCTGCTGGCGCGGCGTGATGCACTGCAGGGCGCCTGGCTCGACTGGGTGGCGGGTGAGTTGTATCGGCTCAAGCCTGCGCCCTATGCGGCGATGGTGCGGCGTGAGCTGCAGCGTTTGAGCCAGGCCCGCTCATCCTGAATGACGCGGGATATGCCTGTTCTCCAAGCCTCGGCGCTGCCACAAAGGCTGTGAGCACCTGGTCAATTACCCCGATCCCGGCCACTGCTGACTTCCTCGGGCACTGCTTCGCCCGAGGTGCGCTTGCGAAACAGTGCCGCTCGCGCCAGCAACAGTGTGGTGACCGGCACGGTGATCGACAGCAGGATCGGAATCAGCCAGGCGTGCAGCACCGGGCTTTGCTTGAGCAGCGAAAAGTACAGGATCGAGGCCAGCGCCACGCACCAGGCGCCGATGGTCGAGGCCAGCGCGGGCGGATGCATGCGTTGGAAGAAATCCTTCAGGCGTAGCATGCCGATGGCGCCGATCAGGGCGAACAGGCTGCCCAGCAATAGCAGGGCAGACACCAGCAACTCCAGCCAGAACGGCAGTTCGACGGTTTCACTCATTCGATCACCTCGCCACGCAGCAGGAACTTG
Organism: Pseudomonas sp. FG47; assembly: GCF_057809115.1. Taxonomy (NCBI): domain Bacteria; kingdom Pseudomonadati; phylum Pseudomonadota; class Gammaproteobacteria; order Pseudomonadales; family Pseudomonadaceae; genus Pseudomonas; species Pseudomonas sp. FG47. The sequence continues at coordinate 15,573 of NZ_JBMDJI010000020.1, read as the reverse complement.
GCCAGGGCGAACGAGCCGACAAAGCCGAACAGGGCGATCAGCAGCGCGCCCTCGAAGTAGGTATCACTGGCGTAGCGAATGCCCAGCACCAGCATCATCAACATGCCCAGGATGTACAGGTAGTCCAGCGCCAGCACCCGGTCCTGGGCGGAAGGCCCGCGGAACAGCCGGATTAGCGCCAGGCCCATGGCCAGGGCGAAGATGAACAGGCTGGCGAGGACGGCATTGGCAAGCAGGCCGCTCATTCGAAGATCTCCATCAGCGGGCGTTCGTAGGTGTGCTTGAAGTGCGCGATGAAAGCCGCCTCGTCCTCCAGGTCGAACACATGCAGGAGCAGTACGCTGCGGTCCAGCGCCAGTTCCGACCAGACCGTGCCCGGTACCACTGTAGTGATCATCGACAAGGCTGCCAGCCCATGGGCATCGCGCAGCGTCAGCGGAATGTGCACGAACGCCGAGCGCGGCGGCGTACTACCGGCGCGCAGCACGCCACGGGCCACCTGCAGGTTGGAGAGGATCACATCGGTACCGACCCGGCAGATCAGCCGGGCGATCGTCAGTGGCCGGCGGACGTGGGCATGCTGCGGGCGCAGTGGCGCCATCAGGATGGGCGCCAGCACCCCCAGCGCGGCAGCCAACAGCAGGTTGCCCGGGCTCATCGACAGGTTCAGTAGCAGCCACAGGGCGAACAGCGCCAGCGACAGCAGCGGCGCGGGGAACAGGCGGTTCATGGCGTCACCTCGGCGCTGGCGGTGGTCGGGCCGGGCTGCGGCCGGGTCGCCATTACTGCTTCGATGTAGCGGTCAGGCGCCTGCAGGTTGGCGGCGGTGTCCTGGGTATAGCGCAGCAGCGGCTCGGCCTTGAGACTGAGGAAGATGCACAGGCCCAGGAGCATGACGATGGGCAGGCACTCGTAGCGGCGCAACGCTGGCGAAGGACGCTCCTCGGGCTTCCAGAAGCGTTGGATGCCGACGCGGCCAAAGGCGATCAGCGAAGCCATGCCCGAGAGAATCAGCAGGCTGACCAAGGCCCAGCCCGCTGCGCCCAACGGTTGCTCGGGGGCGATACCCAGGCCGTTGGGATTGAACAGCGCGCTGATCAGGTTGAGCTTGCCGATGAAGCCCGACAGCGGCGGCATGCCGATGATCAACAGGGCGCAGGCAATGAAGCTCAGGCCGAGGAAGGCCATGGTCCAGGGAATGATCTGGCCGATCACCGCCTTCTGCTCGTCGTCGAGGTTGATGCCCTTGGGTGGGTGCAGCGACTCGAGCGGTGAGGGCATCACATCTTCTTCGTCATCCAGCGGCGCCTCGTTGGCCGAGCGCGAGCGCTCGACCAGCTCGGCCAGCAGGAACAGCGCGCACAGCGCCAGGGTGGAGCTGGCCAGGTAGAACAGCGCGGCGCCGGTCAGTACCGCTTGGCCGAAGCCGATGGCGGCCATCAGGGTGCCGGCCGAGACCAGGATGCTCAGGGCCGCCAGACGCTCCAGGCGCTGGGCGGCGAGGATCGACGCCGCGGCCACGGCCAGGGTCGCCAGGCCACCGTACACCAACCATTCGCCACCGAACTGCGCCGAGGCCCCGGCTTGGCTGGAGAACAGCAAGCTCCACAGGCGCAGCACGGCGTACAGGCCAACCTTGGTCATGATCGCGAACAGCGCGGCCACCGGTGCGCTGGCCGAGGAGTAGGCCGGCACCAACCAGAAGTTCAGCGGCCAGATCCCGGCCTTGGCCAGGAAGGCGATGGCCAGGATCGCCGCGCCGGCGTGCAGCAGGCCGCGGTCGGCCTCGGGGACCAGTGGCACCTTCAGTGCCAGGTCAGCCATGTTCAGGGTGCCGGTCACGCCATAGAGCATGGCTGCGCCCACCAGGAACAGCGATGAGGCGAACAGGTTGATGGCAATGTAGTGCAGGCCGGCCTTGACCCGTGCGCGCCCCGAGCCGTGCAACAGCAAGCCGTAGGAGGCTGCCAGCAGCACTTCGAAGAACACGAACAGGTTGAACAGGTCGGCGGTGAGGAACGCGCCGTACAGGCCCATGAGCTGGATCTGGAACAGCGCGTGGAAGCTGGCCCCGGCACCATCCCAGCGGGCGCGGGCGAACAGCAGCGCGCTGCTGCCGACGATGCCGGTCAGCACCAGCAGCAGCGCTGAAAGGTGGTCGACCACCAGCACGATGCCGAACGGCGCCGGCCAGTTGCCCGGCAGGTAGACACCGATGGACTCGGCCTGGCCCTGGGTGCGCACCCAGGTCAGCAGGGTGATGGCGATGCCGAGCCCGGCGAAGGTGGACAGCAGGTTCAGCCGTGCCTTGAGCCAGCGGTGTTTTTCGCCGATCAGCAGCATTAGCGCCGCGGTGATCAGCGGCAGCAGGATCGGGGCAATGATCAGTTGGCTCATCCCGCTCATTCTTCACGCTCCCGGCCGTCGACGTGGTCGGTGCCGGTCAGCCCGCGCGATGCCAGCAGCACCACCAGGAACAGCGCGGTCATGGCAAAGCTGATGACGATGGCGGTCAGCACCAACGCCTGGGGCAAAGGGTCGGTGTAGTGCAGCAGATCTTGCGGCACGCCGTCCTTGATGATCGGCTCACGGCCGATGAACAGGCTGCCCATGCTGAAGATGAACAGGTTGACGCCGTAGGACAGCAGGCACAGGCCCATGATCACCTGGTAGGTACGTGGGCGCAGTACCAGCCATACCCCGGAGGCGGCCAGCACGCCGATGGCGACTGCAATGACTTCTTCCATCAGGCGGCTCCTGCTTGGCTGGATTTGCCGGGATTGCCCGGGCGGTAGGCGCGCACCGACTGGTGCGCCAGGGCGGTGAGGATTAGCAGGGTCGAACCGACCACCACGGTGTACACGCCGATGTCGAAGAACAGTGCGCTGGCCACGTGCACGTCACCCAGCAGCGGCAGGTGCAGGTGGGCGGTGTGGGTGGTCAGGAACGGGTAGCCGAGCAGCATCGCCCCGGCGCCAGTGAGGGTGGCGCAGAGCAGGCCAGTACCCATCCAGCGCAGCGGGCGCAGGCTCATCTGCGCCTCGACCCACTGGGTGCCGGCGACCATGTACTGGAGGATGAACGCCACCGACATCACCAAGCCGGCGACGAAGCCGCCGCCCGGTTGGTTGTGGCCGCGCATGAACAGGTACATCGAAACCAGCAGGGCGATCGGCAGCAGCAGCCGCACCAGCGCGGCCGGCACCATCATGAAGCCCAGCGCGGTATCGGTGGCATGGCGGGGGTTGACCAGGTCGGTGACCACGTCCGGTGCCAGCTGACGCTGCTGGGCTGGCAACTGCATACTCTCCTTGGGTGGGCGGAAGCGGCGCAGCAGGGCGAACACGGTCAGTGCCACCGCCACCAGCACGGTGATCTCGCCGAGGGTGTCGAAGCCGCGGAAGTCCACCAGCATCACGTTCACCACATTGGTGCCGCCACCTTGCGGCAGGGCGCGGCTGAGGTAGAACGAGGAGATGTCGTTTGGCGTTGGGCGGGTGAGCATGGCGTAGGACAACAGCGCCATGCCGCCTCCCACCAGCACCGCCAGCACCAGGTCGCGCAGGCGCCGCAGGCGCGCGCGCTCCTGGCTGCCGGGCAGTGGCGAGACGCCTTCGATACGCCGGGGCAGCCAGCGCAGGCCAAGCAGGATCAGCACGGTGGTCACCACCTCGACCGCCAACTGGGTCAGGGCCAGGTCGGGGGCGGAGAACCAGACGAAGGTAATGCAGGTCATCAGGCCGCAGACGCCGACCATGATCAGCGCCGCCAGGCGGTGGTACTTGGCCTGGTAGGCGGCGCCAATGGCGCAGGCAATGGCGATCAACCACAGCGCGACGAACACGCCGGAACCGGGGATCTTCGGCCGGTCGCCCCAGCTCAGGCCACTGTATAGCAGCGGCACCAGGCCGGCGATGAAGGCCGCCAGCACCAGCATGAACAGCTGGGTCTGCAGACGGCGGGTGGTCAGCAGCCGTTCGAGGTGGCGGGCCAGCAGCATCAGGCGGACCAGGCCGTGTTCGAACAGGCGCTTGCCGTTGAACCGCTCGATCAGCGGCGGGTAGGGGAAGCGGCCGCGTTGCAACTGCTTGCGCAGCAGCAGGTAGAGGACGATGCCGCCGCACATGGCGATCAGGCTCATGATCAGCGGGGCGTTCCAGCCGTGCCAGATGGCCAGGCTGTACTCGGGCAGGGTACCGCCGACCACCGGCAGCGCGGCGGCGGCCAGCAGCGGGCCGACCGATTGTGCCGGGAAGATGCCGACCACCAGGCAGGTGAGCACCAGCAGCTCGACCGGCGCGCGCATCCAGCGCGGCGGTTCGTGGGGGGTGTGTGGCAAGTCCTGGGCTGGCGGGCCGAAGAACACATCGACCGTGAAGCGCAGCGCGTAGGCCACGCTGAAGGTCCCGGCCAGGGTGGCGATCACCGGCAGCGCGGCCTCGACCCAGGCGGTGGAGCTGATGAACACGGTCTCGGCGAAGAACATCTCCTTGGACAGGAAGCCGTTCATCAATGGCACGCCGGCCATCGAGGCACTGGCGACCATGGCCAGGGTGGCGGTGAACGGCACCAGCCGGAACAGGCCGCTGAGGCGGCGGATGTCGCGGGTGCCGCTCTCGTGGTCGATGATCCCCGCGGCCATGAACAGCGAGGCCTTGAAGGTGGCGTGGTTGAGGATGTGGAACACCGCGGCCACGGCGGCCAGCGGGCTGTTCAGGCCCAGCAGCAGGGTGATCAGGCCCAGGTGGCTGATGGTCGAGTAGGCCAGAAGACCCTTGAGGTCGTTCTGGAACATCGCGGCGAAGGCACCGAGCAGCAAGGTGGCGGCGCCGGCGCCGCCGACGATCCAGAACCATTCCTCGCTGCCCGAGAGCACCGGCCACAGGCGCGCGAGCAGGAACACCCCGGCCTTGACCATGGTCGCCGAGTGCAGGTAAGCCGAGACGGGGGTGGGCGCCGCCATGGCATGGGGCAGCCAGAACTGGAAGGGGAATTGCGCGCTTTTACTCAACGCACCGAGCAGGATCAGGGGCAGCAGCACCGGGTACAGCGCATGCTGGCGGATGGTGTCGCCGGCAGCCAGGACCTTGTCCAGGTCATAGCTGCCGACCACATGGCCGAGCAGCAGGGCTCCGACCAGCAGGCACAAGCCGCCGGCCCCGGTGACCATCAGGGCCATGTAGGCACCGCGGCGGGCGTCGGCGCGGTGGTGCCAGTAGCCGATCAGCAGGAACGAGAACAGGCTGGTCAACTCCCAGAAGAACACCAGCTGGATCAGGTTGCCGGAGATCACCAGGCCGAGCATGGCGCCCATGAACGCCAGGAAGAACGCGAAGAACCGCGGCACCGGGTCTTGTGGCGACATGTAGTAGCGGGCGTACAGCGACACCAGGGTGCCAATGCCCAGCACCAGCAGGCTGAACAGCCAGGCGAAGCCATCCATGCGCAGGACCAGGTTCATGCCCAGGCTGGGCAGCCACAGCAGCTCCTCGCGAATGACCCCGCCGTGGGCGACTTGCGGGTACAGCAACGCTACCTGGACGGTGCCGACCAGGGCCACGAGCCCAGCGAGGATGGACTCGGCGTTACGTGCGTTGTGCGGCAGTACAGCCGCCAGGCAACTGCCCACGAAGGGCAGAAGCAATAGCACAATCAATGACATAGCGTTTTATTCTGGAGAAGTTTGCCAAGGATCATACGTGCCGGTCGGTTGATCACCAACACGCAAGCGGTTGCAGGATCCTACAAATGTGCTGTGACACGCTGTTTTTTTATAACAGTTTTTTACAGAGCATAGCGGCTGAGCGCGCGCCCGTGGGGCTGCTTTGCAGCCCATCGCCAGCAAGCCGGCTGCCACAGGTCTGGTTCAAGGCATGAGGCTGCTGGGGTCGTCGTGTGGGCTACAGTCCCGCCTCGCGCTGACGCGGCTCATCGTCCTGCAAGGCGTCGGCTTGATCCTGACGGCGAATCTTCAACTCGCTCACCACCACCGCCAGCACGATCAGCAGGCCGCCGATCAGGGCCACGCCAGGCAGGCGTTCGCCGGCAATACGCCCGACAATCCCGGCCCATACCGGTTCGCCGGCATAGATCAGCGTGGCGCGGGTCGGCGAAACCGACTTCTGCGCCCAATTCATCGCCACCTGGATCACCGCGCTCATCGCCCCCAGGCCCACGGCGCTGGCCACCAGCAACCAGGAAAAATCGGCAATGCGCTCCTGGGTCGGTACGATCATCAGGAATGCCAGCGCCGAGGCGGTGGCCAGTTGCACCACGGTGACCCGACGCACGTCCACCTTGCCGGCGTAGCGGCTGATCAGGATGATCTCGCCGGCGATCGCCACGGCGCTGACCAGGGTCACCAGTTCACCCTCGCTGAAATGCAGCGAGCCGCCCTCGGGGCCGGCCAGCAGCATCAGGCCGACGAACGCCAGGCAGATGCCGATGCTCGGCATCAATCCCGGGCGACGCCCCAGCACCAGCCATTGCAGCAGCGGCACGAACGGCACGTACAGCGCGGTAATAAAGGCCGACTGGCTGCTGCTGATGGTTTGCAGGCCCATGGTCTGCAGGCCGTAGCCGAGCATGATCGACACGCCGATGAGCAACCCGGCCTTGAGCTCGGTGAAGGTCAGCCCCGGCAACGAGCGCGCCGAAACCAGCCCGACGAACAGGGCGGCGGCGGCGAAGCGCAGGCCGACGAAGAACATCGGCCCGCTGACGGTCATGACGTTGTGCACGATGAGGAAGGTGCCGCCCCAGAGCATGGTGATGAACACCAGCACCAGTTCGGCCTTGCTCAGGCGGAAGGTGATGGCGGCTGTGCTGGGGGCGGTCTGGCTCATGGTCTTGCGTGCTCGGAAGGGGCGGCGCACAATTCGCCGCAAAGTGGGCAGTATACTGCGCAGCCCCTACCAGTGAGCAATATAGTGCACAAAAATTCCGAGCACCGTGCTTCGGTGCTGCAGCATGTCAGCCAGAACGTTCGCCGCCTGCGTAGCGATGCTGGTCTGAGCCAGAGCGTCCTGGCCGAGCGTTCCGGGGTCAGCCGGCGAATGCTGGTGGCCATCGAGGCGGGCGAGAAGAATGTCAGCCTGACCACCCTTGACCTGATCGCCGAAGCGCTGGGGGTGGCATTCAGTACGTTGATCCAGGCGCCAGAGCACCGAGATCCCAGCCGTATCGACGAGCTGGCCTGGGCTGGCGAGCACCCCGCCAGCCGAGCCGTATTGCTGGGCAGCAGCCCGGCACGGCGCGAGGTGGAGCTGTGGGAGTGGACCCTGGCGCCTGGCGAATGCTACGCCAGCGAAGCCGACGCGGCCGGCTGGAGCGAGCAGATCTATGTGGCCGAAGGCTGCCTGACCCTGATCATTGAGGGCGGCGAGCGGCAGTTGGCCCGGGGCGAGTTCTTTGTCTTCCCCAGCGATTGCCGCTACGCCTACCGCAATGACGGCGAGGTGAGCGTGCGCTTTGTCCGCAACGTGGTGATCTGAACGCTTGGCCAACGGCCAACTGTGGGCACCGGCCGTGCCGGTATTGCGCTGGCGAGGCTCTCAGGCGCGCAGCAGCTCGTCGGTGCTCACCACCTCGGCATAGGCAAACGCCAGCGCCGCCATCGACGCGGCCTGTACATCCGCTGCGGCTACCTGCTTGCCAGCGAAGTCCAAGGCCAGGGTAGCGCAGGCGTCGTGGGCCACCTTGACGGGGTAACCGAAGTCCGCCGCGGCGCGTACGGCTGCATCGATACACATATGGCTCATGCTGCCAACGATGCTCAGGGCGGTAACGCCGTGCTGATCAAGTACCGCCTTCAGCTCGGTGTCGCGAAAGGCGTTCACCTGCTGCTTGAGTACCACCGGCTCACCCGACGCCGGCGCCACCTTGGGGTGGATCCGCGCCCCCGCCGAACCCGGGGCGAAGAATGGCGCATCGCTGTTGGTGAACTCATGTCGCACATGCACCACCAGATCGCCCCGTTCACGCGCTGTGGCCAGCAGGCGCGCTGCGTTGTCGGCGGCGGCGTCGGCACCGTCCAGGGTCCATTTGCCACCGGGGAAGTAGTCGTTCTGGATATCGATGATGATCAGGGCCTGCTTGCTCATGGTGCCTCCTGCGGCAGTAGTGATGAACTGCCGATAGTTATAGGCTTGACCGATCTGTTTGAGGATTGGCGCGAGCGACACAATGACGGCAAAAACTGACAGCCTGGAAATCGGCGTGCTGTGCTACCCCGGCGCGCAAAGTGCGGCCGTGCACGGCATGACCGACCTGTTCGCGGTGGCCAATCGGGTGGCCGGGCAGTTGGGTGATCACGACCTGCCGGCGCTTCGGGTCAGCCATTGGCAGCTCGATGCCAGTGGGCAGTTGCAAGTGATCGAGGATACTCACCCTGGCCCTGGGCATGCCCTGCGCGCGCTGATGATCCCGCCGAGCCTGGCGGCCACGCCATCGGCCGAGTTACTGCAGGCGCATCGCGCGGCGCTGTGTGCGTTGCATGCCCAGGGCGCGGTGTTGGCCTCGGTGTGCATCGGCGTATTCCTCATCGCCGGCAGCGGCCTGCTCGACGGGCGCCCGGCATGCACTCACTGGAACTACGCGCAGGCCTTGAGCGAGCGCTTCCCCCGGGTGCGGGTGCAGGGGAGTCAGCCGCTGCTCGATGATGGCGATATCATCACCTCAGCCGGGCTGATGGCCTGGACTGATCTGGGCTTGCACCTTATCGAACGTTTCGTCGGCCATGGCCTGGCCCGCGAAACCGCGCGCTACCTGTCGGTCGAGCCCGCGCCCGCGCCGTTGCCCGGGGCGCTGTTCCAGCCCCGGCTGGAGCATGGCGATGAGGCGGTGCTGAAGGTTCAGCACTGGTTGCAAGGCGATGAAGCCCGAACTGCCAGCCTGGCGGACATGGCGCATTGCGCGGGCCTGGAGCCTCGCACCTTCCTGCGCCGTTTTCGCGCCGCCACCGGCCTGCGCCCCACCGAGTATGCCCAGCAGGTCCGGGTGGGGCGCGCTTGCCGCTTGCTGGAGTTCACCCGGCGCAGCGTCGAACAGATCGCCTGGGGCGTCGGCTACCAGGACCCCGGCGCCTTTCGCAAGGTGTTCCAGCGCCTGACCGGGATGACCCCCAGCGACTACCGGCGACGGTTCGCGGTGATCTGCGGCTGAGCCTCAGGCCTGGCTGGGCGGATGCGGCCCTGGGCCTTCGTCGGCCAGGCGGTCATGGTGATTGCGCAGCGGGCACTCTTTCAGCGACATGCAGCCACAGCCAATACAGCCATCGAGCTGGTCACGCAGCATGAGCATTTCGTCGATGCGCCGGGTCAGGTCCTCGCGCCATTGCGCCGACAGGCGCTGCCAGTCACCGGCGGTGGGGGTGTGGTCGCAGGGCAGGGTATCCAGGGCCCTGGCGATGTCGCCCAGGGGAATACCCAGGCGCTGGGCCATCTTGATCACCGCCACCCGGCGTAGCACCGCCCGCGGGTAACGGCGCTGGTTGCCGGCATTGCGGGTACTGTGGATCAGCCCTTTGGTTTCATAGAAGTGCAGGGCGGTCACAGCCACGCCGCTGCGTGCCGCTAGTTGACCGACGCTGAGCAGGCGGTCCTGGGAGGAAGGCGATTTCATCGGCAAGAAAATCCTTGACCTTGAGTTAACTGGAGGTTTTACCCTCCTCGACCATCTGCTGCAAGTGTCCGAAACGAGGAGATCCGCGATGGCGGCCAACACCCATTCCCTGTGGTTCACCCAGATGATCGAGTACAACGTGCCCGCGCTGCGCCAGGAGGCGCTGGCCGAGGCCCTGGTCACCCGTAGCGAGCAGTTGGCGCAACGCTGCGCCGGGTTGCTTAACGTCAGTATCCAGGTCAGTGACGACGGCCAGCGGGTGCTGCAGCACCTGCAGTGGCAGTCACGCCAGGCCTGGGCGGCGGCAGCGGGCTATTTTGTCGAGGAGCCGTTCCTCGACCTGTTGTGCCAGTACCAGGCCCGCGGGGTGAACTTCGCCGCCTACCAGACATTGCGCAGCCTGGTGCGCGGCGCGGATGGCGGCTTGCATTGCCAAGTTGGCGTGGCTCAGGCGTACCAAGGCGCGTAGTGCGGGTAGCGGTCGAGGCGCGCGCCGATGACCATCTCGCCGATCCAGGCGGTGAGGATCGCGCTGTAGGCCTTCTGGCTCTGCTCGCTCGACAGTGCATGGTCGGCGCCATCGACCAGGCGATGAGTCATCGAATGGGCGCTGACGAAAGCCGCGCGGTAGCTCATTAGTGTGCTGTGTGGCACGTAGTCGTCCTGCTCCGACTCCACCAGCAGCACGTCGCCGCCGAATTCGGCGCAGGCCGCCAGGGCGCGGTTGTCGGCCGGGCCCAGGCTGCGCAGGCGATAAGCGCTCAGGCGTTGGCGGTCGAGGCCCTGCTTGGGCGTGTTCCATTCATCGTCCCAATACAGCGCCGGCACCCGCAGGGCCAGCCACTTCACGGCCCTGCGGGTGCTCAGCAGTGTCGCCAGGTAACCGCCGTAGCTGCTGCCGATCACGGCGACGGCGCTGGGGTCTACCGCGGGGTGACCGACCAGGCGGTCGTAGGCGGCCAGCAAGTCGTCGAGGTTCTGTTCGCGGGTGACGGTCAGACGCTGGCTTTCGGTTTTTTCGTGACCGCGCAGGTCGAAGGTCATGCACACACAACCCAGCCCGGTGATCTGCCGGGCGCGGGCAAGGTCGCGTTGCTGGCTGCCACCCCAGCCATGGACGAAAAGGATGCCCGGCATGCGGCTGCCGGGGCTGACCAGGGTGCCGGCGATGGTTTCCCCTTCGACGTGCAGTTCCACTGTTTCACTCTCGATGGTCATGGTCGCGTATCCGTGCATATTTGCTGAGTTGTCCGAGTTCACTGTCGTGCCCCTGATAGAACAGTGTGGCGTCGGCGGGCAGTCGCGCCCGGCCGAACACCTCGTGGGTCGATGCGCATAGCCGCTGCAGCGCCGGATCCTCGGCGAAGGCCGTCAATGCCAGGACCTCGGCCGGGCTGGCGCCACCCAGGCGCCAGGATTGTTCGAGCACGCCACTGCGCAGATGGCCGTGGCTGTCACGGCCGCGGGCGATGTCATAGTTACGGCGTGAAGCGATAAATCCGGGGAAGTAACGTTCGGCGGCTTGTTCGTAGGCCATGGCCTGGGTGATGGCCAGGCGTAGGTGATCCGCGAGCGGTAATTGCAGCAATTGCTGATAGTCGCCACGCACGAACACCAGATCGGAGCCACCGTACACCTCGCTGCCAGCGTGATCGCGGGTCAGGTGCTGGATGCCGTGGTAGCTGAGGGTCAGCCCTGCCACGCGGACCTGGCCGACGCTGAAGGTCTCGACGTCGTCGAGGTCTTCTTCCAGGACCAGGCCCCACAGTGCCAACGTCTGTTCGTCCATGCCCTCCAGCAACGGTTCCAGGGCCTGGGCGTCAGCGATGACCTGCTGGCCCCGACCGGCGCAGGCCAGCACCGGTTTGATGCGTACCGGCCCCTCGCGCAACAGCAACTCGGCCGCCCGGCGGGTGTCGCCCTTGGAAAACACCGTATAGCCACGGAGCAGGGCATCGCAGGCTTGCTGTGCAAACGCATCGGTCCAGCCGGGCGGAAAGCTGGCGTCGGCAGGCACTGGGTGGGAGATGGCCTTGGTAGCGAGGTGCGGATGACTGACGGCTCCGCCAAAAAGGTCGTTCTCGTCCTGGATGCCGAGCACCGCCTGACGCGCCGGATCGACCAAGGTTTCGCTCGGCACGTAGTAACAGCATGCTTCGGCGTCGGGCATAGGCGCTGGCTCGACGCGCTCGATGCCCAACAGGCGTGCCAGGTACTCGGCGATCCTCAGTTGGGTCGCCCGCTCGTGTCCGGGTATGTGCTCGCGGGTATCGAGCAGTACGACAGCGCTTTTCGGTTCGCGGGAGTGGGGCATGGCCAGCCTCGCGTTCGCAGGGGGTGTAAGGGGTCTGAAGGCGCGCAGGCTGTTTAGTTCAGGAGGAAGGATCGACGGTCGGCAGGGCACTTGGGGCAATGCATGCCTTGTTACGGTCGTGGTGATTGCGGGCGCCCGCCAGCTGTTTCATTATCGACGGCCTGGACCCGTCGACACCTATCCGCAGGAGTGCGCATGAACAGTCAGTCCCCGCTTCACGAATCCGTACCAGCGCGCCTGGCCCGCGTGCGCGAGGCCATGGCCCGGGAGGGTGTTGCTGCCCTGCTGGTGCCCTCGGCCGACCCGCATCTGTCCGAGTACCTGCCTGGCTATTGGCAGGGGCGGCAATGGTTGTCCGGTTTCGAGGGGTCGGTGGGCACGCTGGTGGTCACGGCTGATTTCGCTGGGCTCTGGGCTGACAGTCGCTATTGGGAGCAGGCGAACAAGGAGCTGGCCGGCAGTGGCATCGAGCTGATGAAGCTGCGGCCCGGGCAGCCAGGCGCGTTGGAGTGGTTGGGTGCGCAGGTCGACGGTACCGTGGCGGTGGATGGTGCGGTCATGGCAGTGGCCGCTGCCCGCCAGTTGAGCGAGCGTCTGCAGGCGCGGGGCGCAAAGCTGCGTACGGATATCGATCTGCTGGCCGAGGTCTGGAGCGACCGCCCATCGTTGCCGGGCAATCCGGTCTACCAGCACCTGCCACCCCATGCCACGGTCAATCGTGCGCAAAAGCTCGCCGAGTTGCGGGGCACCCTGCAGGAAAAACGCGCCGACTGGCATTTCATTGCCACGCTGGACGATATCGCCTGGCTGTTCAACCTGCGTGGCAGCGATGTTTCCTACAACCCCGTGTTCGTCTCTTTCGCGTTGCTCAGCCAGGACAAGGCGTACCTGTTCGTCGGGCGCGACAAGGTCGATGGGCACCTGCGCCAGGTATTGGCGGCCGATGGTATCGAGGTTCGTGACTACGTAGCGGTCGGCGAGGCGCTGGCGGCAATCCCGGCCACGGCCAGCCTGCTAGTGGATCCGGCACGGGTCACCCGTGGGCTGCTGGACCATCTGCACGAGCAGGTGCGGCTGGTCGAGGGCATCAATCCGACGACCTTGAGCAAGTCGCGCAAGGGGGAAGGGGATCTCGCCCATATCCGTCAGGCCATGGAGCAGGACGGCGCGGCGCTGTGCGAGTTCTTCGCCTGGTTCGAAGCGCATCAAGGGCAGGGGCGGATCACCGAGCTGACCATCGACGAGCAACTGAGCGCGGCGCGAGCGCGTCGCCCTGGCTATGTGTCGCTGAGCTTCTCCACGATTGCCGCCTACAACGCCAATGGCGCGATGCCGCATTACCGCGCCACGGAAGAATCCCACGCCGTGATCGAGGGCAATGGCCTGTTGCTGATCGATTCAGGTGGCCAATATCTCGGTGGTACCACCGACATTACCCGCATGGTGCCGGTCGGCGAGCCGAGCCAGGCGCAAAAGGCTGACTGCTCGAGAGTACTCAAGGGCATGATCGCCTTGTCGCGGGCGCGTTTCCCCCGGGGCATCCTTTCGCCGCTGCTCGATGCCATTGCTCGAGCGCCGATCTGGGCGGACCGGGTCGACTATGGACACGGCACCGGCCATGGTGTCGGCTACTTCATGAATGTGCATGAGGGGCCGCAGGTGATTGCCTACCAGGCCGCTCCAGCGCCGCAGACGGCGATGCAACCGGGGATGATCAGCTCGATCGAGCCGGGCACCTACCGGCCGGGGGAGTGGGGCGTGCGCATCGAGAACCTGGTGGTCAATCGCGAGGTGGGTAGCAGCGAGTTTGGTGACTTCCTCGAGTTCGAAACGCTGACCCTGTGCCCGATCGACACGCGCTGCCTGCTGCTCGAGGCGCTTGGTGGCGAGGACATCGCCTGGTTGAATCGCTATCACCAGAGGGTGCGCGAACGACTGGCCCCGTTGCTGGCCGGGGACGCGTTGGCATGGTTGGAGCGGCGTACTGCGCCGATCTGAAAGAGACCAACCTGAAACTGAAAGGGCAGCCCTTGGCTGCCCTTTTCGTTATTTGCAGATCACGATCATGCTGCGGCTGGTGTAGCCAGCGGGGTTGATGCCAAAAACATAGTCCCCAGGCTCTTCGTCCGTGTCGCCTGAGCGGGCGATAACCTTGTAGCCTTTGCTGCTGCAGGAGCTGGCCGCCTTGTTGTAGCACTTCTCCCACGACGAGGAGAGCCCCGAGCAGTTGATATGCAGGCCTTTTTTCCCCCGCTTCACCTCGGTGTTGGCGGTTGCGGCGCATCCGGCCATGGCCAGAATGGCCAGGATGAGCAAAATACGTTTCATTCCTGTCCTTATGCGGCCCGACTACTTTACGGGCCAGTCGTCAGCGCTTCGTGTCTTCCTTGATGTTCCCTGGCTTCCCTTTGCCGCCCAGTAGATAGCGTCATGATTATGATTTTATGACAGCTTAATCAGCGAAGCTGAGCGGTACAAGGATGAATAACCATTCAAATGAAAATATTTCTCAATTCAGTCGGCGGCCACCGGTGGGTTGCTCTCGCGCTTCATTGACAGGGTCGCCCCTACTGACGCGGTGATAATCGCAAGAATGGCCAGCCACTGCCAGAGCGTGAGCTGCTCACCGAGGAACAGCAGCCCGGACAGCGCGCCGAAGGCCGGCTCGATGCTCATAAGGGTGCCGAAGGTGCGGGCAGGCATGCGGGTCAGGGCGACCATTTCCAGGCTGTAGGGCAGGGCTGTGGAGAGTACCGCCACGGCCAGGGCCACCGGGAGCAGGGCGGGTGTCAGCAGGGCGCTGCCGGCATGGACAATACCGATGGGGGCGACGAACAGCGCGGCGATCACCACCCCCAGAGCCGCGGTCTGGATACCGTTTTCGGCTCCGGCGCGTTGCCCATATAGAATGTACAGCGCCCAGCACACGCCGGCCCCCAGCGCGTAGCCGGCACCAAGCGGGTCGATGCCGCTGCCGGTCTGGCCGACGGGTATCAGCAGCAACAGGCCGATGACGGCCAGGGCGATCCAGACGAAGTCCAATGCTCGTCGCGAGGCCAGCAACGCCACGGTGAGCGGGCCGGTGAATTCCAGGGCGACGGCGATGCCGAGTGGGACGCTGCGCAAGGACATATAGAAAAGGAAGTTCATCCCACCCAGGGCCATGCCGTAGATGATCACGCTGCGCAGGGTGCTGGCATCCAGCCGTGCGCGCCAGGGGCGCAGCAACAGCACCATGATGATGCTGGCGAAGATCAGGCGCAGGGTGGTGGTGCCTTGTGCGCCGACGATGGGGAACATGCTTTTGGCCAGCGATGCGCCGGACTGGATGGAGGCCATGGCGATCAGTAGCAGGCCGATGGGGAACAGCGTGGCGACCAGGCTGCGTTGGGGGGTGTTCATGCTTGGGAGGAGTCCGTGGTTGGGCGGGCGGGGTGCGCAATATAGTGCGCAATTGGGGGTGGGGGATGCAATGGCTATGGCTATATAGATAGTGGTGAGGGGATGTTGGTGTTTGGAGGTGTCTGGCTGGAGGTTGTGTTTACGGTGAGAGGTGTCCGCCGTTAGGCATTCAGCGCCTATGAGATCGAGCGCCGCCCGCGCGGCGCTCGATCTGCTAGGCGCTGCAAGGCTTGTGG
>NZ_JBMDJI010000002.1:0-284215 GCF_057809115.1 Pseudomonas sp. FG47 | reverse complement strand
CAGCCCTCTCGCGACACAAGGCCGCTCCTACAAATGTCAGCGTCAGAGGCGTTCAGCGGGTTGCGGTGCGCATGGTCACGAACTCTTCCGCGGCGGTCGGGTGCACGCCGATGGTCTCGTCGAACTGCTGCTTGGTCGCCCCGGCTTTCAGCGCGATACCCAGGCCCTGGATGATTTCCCCGGCATCCGGCCCGACCATGTGGCAACCCAGGACCTTGTCGGTGTCCGCGTCCACCACCAGTTTCATCAGGGTCTTTTCCTGGATGTCGGTGAGGGTCAGCTTCATCGCCCGGAAGCGGCTCTCGAAGATCTGCACCTTGTGCCCGGCGGCCAGCGCCTGTTCCTCGGTGAGGCCCACGGTGCCGATCGGCGGCTGGCTGAACACCGCGGTGGGGATGTTCTGGTAGTCCACCGGGCGGTACTGCTCGGGCTTGAACAAGCGCCGGGCCACGGCCATGCCTTCGGCCAGGGCCACCGGGGTGAGCTGCACGCGGCCGATCACATCGCCAATGGCCAGGATTGACGGCGCGGTGGTCTGGTACTGCTCGTCCACGCGGATGTAGCCGCGCTCATCCAATTCCACGCCAGTGTTCTCCAGGCCCAGGTTGTCCAGCATCGGCCGGCGACCGGTGGCGTAGAACACGCAGTCGGCGATCAGCTCGCGGCCATCCTTGAGGGTGGCCTTGAGGCTGCCGTCGTCAAGCTTGTCGATGCGCTGGATGTCGGCATTGAACTGCAGGTCCAGGCCGCGCCTTTCCAGCTCTTCCTTCAGGTGCGTGCGCACCGAGCCGTCGAAGCCGCGCAGGAACAGGTCGCCGCGGTACAGCAGCGTGGTATCGGCGCCCAGGCCCTGGAAGATGCCGGCGAACTCCACGGCGATGTAGCCGCCGCCGACCACCAGCACGCGACGCGGCAGCTCTTTGAGGTAGAACGCCTCGTTGGAGGTGATGGCCAGCTCTTTGCCCGGGATGTCCGGCACCAGCGGCCAGCCACCGGTGGCGATGAGAATATTGGCGGCGCTGTAGCGCTGGCCCTCGACTTCCACCTCGTTGGCCCCGGTGATGCGAGCATGGCCCTGCAGCAAGGCGACGCCGCTGTTGACCAACAGGTTGCGATAGATGCCGTTGAGGCGCTCGATCTCGCGGTTCTTGTTGGCGATCAGCGTGCCCCACTCAAAATGGCCTTCTTCGAGGGTCCAGCCAAAGCCTGCGGCCTGTTCCAGCTCGTCGGCAACGTGGGCGCCGTACACCAGCAGTTTTTTAGGCACGCAGCCGACGTTGACGCAGGTGCCCCCCAGGTAGCGGCTCTCGGCCACCGCCACCTTGGCGCCAAAGCCCGCGGCGAAGCGCGCCGCGCGCACACCGCCGGAACCGGCGCCAATCACGAACAGATCAAAATCATAGGCCATGTATTCACTCTCCTAGGCAGGCGCCCAGCATAACGCCGTTGCCCGCCGCAAACAAAAAAGCCACCCCGAAGGGTGGCTCCTGGACCTGCCGGGCGAACTCAGTACGCCTTGCCGGTCTTGTAATAGTTCTCGAAACAGAAATTGGTCGCGTCGATGTAACCCTCGGCGCCACCGCAGTCGAAACGCTTGCCCTTGAACTTGTAGGCGATCACGCAGCCATCCTTGGCCTGCTGCAGCAGGGCGTCGGTGATCTGGATCTCGCCGCCCTTGCCAGGCTCGGTATTGGCGATGATGTCGAAGATGTCCGGGGTCAGGATGTAGCGACCGATGATCGCCAGGTTCGACGGCGCGTCTTCGGGCTTGGGCTTCTCGACCATGTTGGTCACGCGATAGATGTCGTCGCGGATCATTTCGCCAGCGATCACACCGTACTTGTTGGTTTCCTGCGGGTCGACTTCCTGGATGGCAACGATCGAGCAACGGTACTGCTTGAACAGCTTGACCATCTGGGTCAAGACGCCGTCACCCTCTGGGTTGACGCACAAGTCGTCGGCCAGCACCACGGCGAACGGCTCGTCGCCGATCAGCGGGCGACCGGTCAGGATCGCGTGCCCCAGGCCTTTCATTTCGGTCTGGCGGGTGTAGGAGAACGAGCACCCGTCGAGCAGGCGACGGATACCGACCAGGTACTTCTCCTTGTCGGTGCCCTTGATCTGGTTTTCCAGCTCGTAGCTGATGTCGAAGTGGTCTTCCAGGGCACGCTTGCCACGACCGGTGACGATGGAGATCTCGTTCAGGCCGGCGTCCAGTGCCTCTTCAACGCCATACTGGATCAGTGGCTTGTTGACCACCGGCAGCATTTCCTTTGGCATGGCTTTGGTAGCGGGCAGGAAGCGAGTGCCGTAACCGGCTGCCGGGAACAAGCATTTCTTGATCATATACGTCCTTAACAAGGGCTTTGCGTACGAAATTCGGCGCAGTCTAATCAGGCGGCAGTCACCTTACAATGCCCCGCCCGTGGTCGGCCGATGCCATGATAGAGATATCCCAGTGTAGATAGTTCCGAGGGATCGTAAATATTGCGTCCGTCGAACAGCACCGGCATGCGCATCAGCCCCCTTACACGGATGAAATCGGGCTGGCGAAACTGCTTCCACTCGGTCAGCAACACCAGCGCGTCGGCCCCTTCGACGCAACTGTAGGGGTCCTCGCTCAGGCGCAGTTGGCCACTGGCCACGGCCTGCGGATAACGGTCCGCCACCCCGGCCAGCGCCGCCGGGTCACAGGCCTGGACCTGCGCCCCGGCGGCCAGCAAGGCCTCCAGCAACACCAGGCTGGGCGCCTCGCGCAGGTCGTCGGTACCGGGTTTGAAGGCCAACCCCCACAACGCCACGTGACGACCGCGCAGCACACCGCCAAAATGCTGCCGCAGGGCCTGGAACAGCAAGGCCTTCTGCTCGCTGTTGCGCGCCTGCACGGCCTTGAGGATCGCCGGTTGGTAACCCTGCTGCTCGGCGCAATGCACCAGGGCCCGCACGTCCTTGGGGAAGCAGGAGCCGCCGTAGCCACAACCGGCATAGATGAAGTGGCTGCCAATACGACTGTCGCTGCCGATGCCGCGGCGCACCTGCTCGATATCCACGCCCAGATGGCCACACAAGCCGGCCAATTCGTTGATGAAGGAAATCTTGGTGGCCAGGAAAGCGTTGGCGGCGTATTTGCTGAACTCTGCGGCCCGTGGCGTCATCAGCAGGATTCGCTCGCGGTTACGCACAAAGGGCGCGTACAGCCGCTGCAGGCACTGCACGGCCTGCGCGCTGTCGCTGCCGATGATGATCCGGTCCGGGCGCAGGAAGTCATCGAGGGCGCTGCCCTCCTTGAGAAACTCGGGGTTGCTCGCCACCTCCACCACGAAACGGGCGCCACGGCTGCGCAAGCCGGCGGCAATCTGCCGGGCCACGCGTTCGGCGGTCCCGACCGGCACCGTCGACTTGTTCACCACCAGGCAGGCCCGTGGCAAGTGACGGCCCAGGCTGTCGGCCACCGCCAGCACGTGCCGCAGGTCGGCCGAACCGTCCTCATGGCTGGGCGTGCCGACGGCTATGAATACCACCTCGGCCCGCGCCAGGGCCTGGCTGCAGTCATCGGTGAAACTCAGTTGGCTGCTGCGCAGGCCAGCTTGCAGCAGCGCCTGCAGGCCGGGCTCGTAGATCGGGCACTGGCCCTCGCGCAGTTGCGCCAGGCGTGCCTTGTCGTGCTCCAGGCAA
The DNA here is from genome assembly GCF_057809115.1 of Pseudomonas sp. FG47. Classification (NCBI taxonomy): domain Bacteria; kingdom Pseudomonadati; phylum Pseudomonadota; class Gammaproteobacteria; order Pseudomonadales; family Pseudomonadaceae; genus Pseudomonas; species Pseudomonas sp. FG47. The sequence continues at coordinate 280,540 of NZ_JBMDJI010000002.1, read as the reverse complement.
ACCACGCGGTTGCCCATCTCGGCGAAACAGGCGGCCGTCACCAGCCCCACGTACCCCGCTCCGATCACACACAGTTCCATGGCCACGCTCCTTTGAAGGTTGCGGCCATGGAACATCAGCGGGGATTGCAGGGCGGTGACAAGGCTGGGGCAAGGTGATGACAGGCCTGTACCTCAGCCGCCGATGCCCTGCCCGATCAACACGCCATCGACCTTCTGCCCATACAGGTTGACCCCATCGTTGGCATGGAACTTCAGCCGGGTCTTCTCGATCGAGCCCTCGACCAGGCGTGGATCCTGCGGCCGCTCATGGCGGTTGATCCAGGCGGCCACGTCCCAGGCCTGCTGATCGCTCAGGCTGCCAGGCTTGCCCAGCGGCATGTTGTACTTGATGAACGACGCGGCGGTGTTGATCCGGTGCATGCCGGCCCCCCAGTTGTAGGAGTCCTTGCCCCACAACGGCGGCATCACATACTCCCCAGCCACCTTCTGCCCTTCGCCGTTGTCGCCATGGCAGATTGCGCACTGCTGCTGGTACACCTGCTGGCCCCGCTTGAAGTCGTAGCCAGCTGCCGGCCTGGGGACCTCGGGGTAGCCACGCCCGGCAATCTCCACGCCCGTCGGCGCCTGGGTCGACAGCCAATAGGCGTACACGCTCAAGGCGGTCATCTGTGGGCTGTCGGCCGCCGGAGGCTTGCCGTTCATGCTGAAGGTGAAACACCCCTGGATACGCTCAGCGAAGGTATTGACCTTGTCATTTTTCTTGCGATACGCCGGGTACATCGGGTAGGCGCCCCACAGCGGCGCCGAATGCGCCATGCGCCCCTGGTCCAGGTGGCAATTGCTGCAGTTCAAGCCATTTTTCGCAGCTTCGGGCATCAACCGCCGGGTATCGACGAACAGCGCATGGCCCTCGCGGACCATCTTGCCAAAGGCGTTGTCCGGAATCGCGTTTTCCGCCGGCGGGGCAAACTGCGGCTCAGCCTGCACACCGGGGACCTTGAGCTGGGACTGGTCTTCCATGGCGATAGGCGCGGCCTGGACACTGCCGATGGCCAGCAGCAGCAGGGTTGGGATCATCGGCTTCATGGCTTGACCTCCGGGCTGGACAGCTTGGCGAAGTAATCGGCGACTTCCTTGACCTCGGTGTCGGTCATGGCCTTGGCCACGTTGACCATCAACTGGTTGGGGTCGTTGCGGCGGCTGCCATCGCGCCAGGCGTTGAGCTGGGCCACCAGGTAGCCCGCCGGCTGTCCGGCCAGGGGCGGAAAGTGCTCGCCGATGCCGCTGCCGCCCGGCCCGTGGCATTGCACGCACCCGGGGATCTGCCGGCTCCAGTCGCCATACAGCGCCAGGCGGGTCACCGGGTCGTCGGCGATCTGCTGGCGGCGCACGTCGGGCGCGGCATCGGCGGGCAAGCTGTTCAGATAAGCGCTGACCGCCTCGATTTCCGCAGGCGCCATGGCCTTGGCCAAAGGTTCCATCACCGGCTGCCTGCGGCTGCCGTTGCGAAAATCGTCCAGTTGCTTGGCCAGATAACCGGCGGACAAGCCGGCCAAGCGGGGGAAGCCGGCGGCGGCAATGCCTTTGCCATCCGGCCCGTGGCAGCCGATGCAGGCCATGGCGGCGGGGTTGTCCCCGCCCTGGTTGAAGATTTTCTGGCCGTCGGCAGCGTGCGCCGAGGGCCAGGCCAGGATCAGCAAGCTGCCGATCACGACGGGGCTCAGGGGTTTCATCACGGAGGCTCCATTTTCCTTGTTATAAGCTTAGGCTTAAACGATATAAGCCCAGAAATACTAGGCTTATTCCCCGGCCTGCGACAACGTGCCGCCGGGAAGGAAAGTGGCAATGAGCCAGTTAATCGCTTTTTAACTGAGCCAGATCAAGAACCGGAGATGCACTGGGTAGCCGAAGTACGCACGTCGCCCAGGCGCAGCGGGAAGTTGTTCAGCCGTTCGTAGACCTTGATTGCGCTACCGCTACCACGCTTGTCGATGTCCAGCAAAGCCGCTGGGCCGGCACCGGAGGAGAGTTTTTGCGGCACGATCAGGCGCAAGCCGTCATCGCGCACTTGTTCCTGCAAGGGATCGCGGCTATCGGCCAGTTTGCGCTTCACGCACTCGGCATATTCGCGCGGCGATTTGCCGGACATCACGTCCAGCGTCGCGTGGGACTGTTCCAATTCAGAAACGCTGACACAACCACCCAACGCCAGCGACACTGTTGCTACCACCCATTTCATTGCTGCTCTCTCCACCTTCAAAGTCATCCTGTGACCACATCCATGCCGATTTGCTCCCTGGTATGGCAGAAATCTCCCTGGCGGGGCCAGCCGGGCGCAAGTGTAACCGCACATCGTGATATCGTGCGCGTTTGCAGAACCAATCCTTGCGGAGCACCCCATGAAATTCGTACACCAGCGCGAGCACTTGAACGAGGACGATATCGTCGTCATCGAGTGCTCCCAGCGCTGCAACATCCGCCTGATGAACGACGCCAACTTCCGCAGCTTCAAGAACGGCGGTCGACACACCTATCACGGCGGCCATTTCGACAAGTTCCCGGCGAAGATCACCGTGCCCAGCACCGGCTTCTGGAACATCACCATCGACACCGTGACCACACGCCCTATTTCGGTCACGCGCAAACCGACCCTGACCCACAAGATCAAGATCATTCGTCGCTCGTCGTCGAAACTCGGATAACCACAGCATGAGCCAGACCACCAAATACGTGATCAAGTACAAGCTCGACGGCCAGCGTCGCTGGGATTTCGCCCAGATGCCCGACGCCTCCCTGGAACAGGCGCAGCAAGCCCTGCGCAAGATCCACGGCGAGGACGCCGAGAAGATCAGCGACATCCAGGTCAGCAAGGCCCTGTAATCACGCCCGACACACCGCACTCAAGGAGTCGCCCATGAGCACCTGGCAAGACCGCCGCATCCTCGACCTGCTGGGCATCGAGCTGCCTATTCTCCAGGCGCCCATGGCCGGCGCCACGGGTTCGGCGATGGCCATCGCCGTTGGCAACGCCGGCGGCCTGGGCGCCCTGCCCTGCGCCATGCTCGACGGCGAACAGATTCGCAGTGAGATCGCAGCGTTTCGCGAAGCCTGTCAGGGCCCACTCAACCTCAACTTCTTCTGCCATCAGCCGCCCGCTCCCGACCCGGTACGCGATGCGCGCTGGAAGCAGGCGCTCAAGCCTTATTACGATGAAGTCGGCGCTGACTTCGACGCCCCCACACCAGTGTCCAGTCGTGCGCCGTTCGATGAACAGGGTTGCCTGCTGGTCGAGCAACTGCGCCCGGAGGTGGTCAGTTTCCACTTCGGCCTGCCGCCTGCAGAACTGCTGCAACGGGTGAAAGCCAGCGGGGCCAAGGTCCTGTCCAGTGCCACCACCGTGGAAGAAGCCATTTGGCTGGAGCGGCACGGCTGCGATGCGATCATCGCCATGGGCTACGAGGCCGGCGGCCATCGGGGCATGTTCCTGAGCGACGACCTCACCAGCCAGATCGGCACCTTCGCCCTGGTGCCACAAGTGGTCGATGCGGTGCGCCTCCCGGTGATCGCCGCTGGCGGCATCGCCGACCACCGGGGCCTGCGCGCCGCCCTGGCCCTGGGCGCCTCGGCGGTGCAGGTCGGCACCGCCTATCTGTTCTGCCCCGAAGCCAAGGTTTCCCCGGCCCACCGCCATGCCCTGGACACCGCGCCGGCGAGCGCGACGGCGCTGACCAACCTGTTCACCGGCCGCCCGGCACGGGGCATCTACAACCGCATCATGCGCGAACTGGGGCCGATGAGCGCGCTGGCGTCGCGGTTTCCACTGGCCGGTGGCGCGCTGATGCCGCTGCGGGCGATCAGCGACCCACAAGGCAACAGCGACTTCAGCAACCTCTGGTCGGGCCAGGCGCTGCGCCTGGGGCAACCCATGCCCGCAGGCGAGCTGACGCGGCTGATCGCCGGCCCGACAGCAAAAGCTGACCTATAGATCAGGAATTTATCACGCTCCCCCTTCCCGACGGATGGCTGCTCGCTATATATTTCGCACCATAACGAAAACCGCCATCCTCTGGAGCCGTTCGCATGCGTATTCGCCTGTCCCACCTGGCCGTCAGCACCCTCGCCAGCCTTGTCTGCCTCAACAGTGCCTGGGCCGATGAAGTCCAGGTTGCCGTGGCCGCCAACTTTACAGCGCCGATCCAGGCCATCGCCAAGGACTTCGAGAAGGACACCGGCCACAAGCTGGTCGCCGCCTATGGCGCCACTGGCCAGTTCTACGCACAGATCAAGAACGGCGCCCCGTTCGAAGTGTTCCTCGCCGCCGACGACAGCACCCCGGCCAAGCTCGAGCAGGAAAAGGAAATCGTCGCAGGCTCGCGTTTCACCTACGCCATCGGCACCCTGGCCTTATGGTCGGCCAAACCAGGTTACGTCGACGCCCAGGGCGAGGTACTGAAGAAGAACGACTTCAAGCACCTGTCCATCGCCAACCCCAAGGCCGCGCCCTATGGCCTGGCCGCCACCCAGGTGCTGGACAAGCTGAAACTGACCGAGGCCACCAAGGCCAAGATCGTCGAAGGCCAGAACATCACCCAGGCGTTCCAGTTCGTCTCCACCGGCAACGCCGAACTGGGCTTCGTCGCCCTGTCGCAGGTCTACAAGGACGGCAAGATCAGCGAAGGCTCGGCCTGGATCGTGCCTGCCGAACTGCATGATCCGATCCGCCAGGATGCGGTCATCCTCAACAAGGGCAAGGACAACCCAGCGGCCAAGGCCCTGGTGGACTACCTCAAGGGCCCGAAGGCTGCCGCGGTGATCAAGTCCTACGGTTATGAAATCTGATGCCGCTGGACGCCAGTGACCTGGGCGCGATCTGGCTGACCATCAAGCTGGCCAGCCTGACCACCGCCATCTTGCTGGTGCTGGGCACGCCCATCGCCTGGTGGCTGGCGCGCACCCGCTCCTGGCTGCGCGGGCCGATCGGCGCGGTGGTGGCCCTGCCCCTGGTGCTGCCGCCGACGGTGATCGGCTTCTACCTGCTGCTTGCCCTCGGGCCCCATGGCTGGATCGGCCAGGCAACCCAGGCCCTGGGCCTGGGCAGCGTGGTGTTCAGTTTCACCGGCCTGGTAATCGGCTCGGTGGTGTACTCCATGCCGTTCGTGGTGCAACCGCTGCAGAACGCCTTCGGCGCCATCGGCCAGCGCCCGCTGGAAGTGGCCGCCACCTTGCGCGCCAGCCCTTGGGACAGCTTCATCCACGTGGTCCTGCCGCTGGCCCGCCCCGGCTTCGTCACTGCCAGCATCCTCGGCTTCGCCCATACCGTGGGCGAGTTCGGGGTGGTGCTGATGATCGGTGGCAATATCCCCGACAAGACCCGTGTAGTCTCGGTGCAGATCTTCGATCACGTCGAGGCCATGGAATACGCCCAGGCCCATTGGCTGGCCGGGGCCATGCTGGTGTTCTCCTTCCTGGTGCTGCTGATGCTCTACGCTGGCCGCCGCAGCAAGGCTGGCTGGAGCTGAGATGAGTGCATCGATACAGGCGCGGCTGAAACTGGCGCGCGACGACTTCACCCTGGATGTCGACCTGCAACTGCCGGGACGCGGCATCAGCGCGCTGTTCGGCCACTCCGGCTCGGGCAAGACTTCCTGCCTGCGCTGCCTGGCAGGCCTGGAGCGCGCCGCCAGTGCCTACATCGAGGTCAACGGCGAGGTCTGGGAAGACAGCGCCCGCGGGTTTTTCCTGGCCCCGCACAAGCGCCCGGTGGGCTATGTGTTCCAGGAGGCCAGCCTGTTCCCGCACCTGTCGGTGCGCGGCAATCTGGAATTTGGCTGGCGCCGCGTCGCGCCCGAGGCGCGCAAGATCAGCCAGGAACACGCCTGCCAGCTACTGGGGATCGGCCACCTGCTGGCGCGCAAGCCGGCCACGTTGTCTGGCGGCGAGGCGCAACGGGTCGGCATCGCCCGGGCCCTGCTCAGCAGCCCGCGCCTGCTGTTGATGGACGAACCCCTGGCGGCCCTGGACAGCGCCCGCAAGCGCGAGATCCTGCCGTACCTGGAGCGCCTGCACGACGAGCTGGACATTCCGCTGATCTACGTCAGCCATGCCCAGGATGAAGTGGCCCGCCTGGCCGACCACCTGGTGCTGCTGGAGCAAGGCCAGGCCCTGGCCAGCGGGCCGATCGGCCAGACCCTGGCCCGCCTCGACCTGTCGCTGGCCCAGGGCGAGGACGCCGGCGTGGTGCTCGAAGGCGTGGTGGTCGGCCATGACCCGCACTACGGGCTGTTCGACCTGCGCCTGCCCGGCAGCGAGGGCCCACTGCTGCGCATCGCCCACCCCAAGCTGCATGTCGGCAGCACCCTGCGGCTCAAGGTCCAGGCCCGCGACGTCAGCCTGGCGCTGACCGCGGACACCGCCTCGAGCATCCTCAACCGCCTGCCGGTTCGGGTGCGCGAGTGCCGCGCCGCGGACAACCCAGCCCATGTCCTGGTGAGCCTGGAGGCCAACGGCAATGCCCTGCTGGCGCGCATCACCCGCTACTCGGCTGAGCAGCTCGGCGTGCAGCCCGGCCAGCGGCTGTGGGCGCAGATCAAATCGGTGGCGCTGCTCGGCTGAGCAACAACGAGGCGGCTGTTGTCCATTGCAGCACCACCACTGCCTGGATCGCGCCCATGCCCGACTGCCCGCTGCCCGCCGCGCTGCACTATGTCGATGACACCCAGCCTGGGCTCAGCCGGCGGCGCTGGCGTGAGCACTTCCATTACTACGACGCCCAGGGCCAACGGGTACGCGACGCGCAGACCCTGGCCCGCATCGCCGCCCTGGTGATCCCCCCGGCCTATACCGATGTGTGGATCTGCGCCGACCCGCAAGGTCATCTGCAGGCCACCGGGCGCGACGCCCGCGGGCGCAAGCAGTACCGCTACCATGAGCAATGGCGCACGCTGCGCGACCAGCACAAGTACGGGCGCATGCTGGCGTTCGCCGAGGCCCTGCCGACACTGCGCAGGCAGTTGGACGCCCACCTCGCCCGCCCCGGCCTGGACCGCGAGAAAGTCATGGCGCTGGTGATCAGCCTGCTCGACAGCACCCTGATTCGCATCGGCAACCGCCAGTACCTGCGCGATAACCGCTCCTATGGGCTGACCACCCTCAATACCCGCCATGTGCAGGTCAAGGGCAGCACCCTGCGCTTCCAGTTCCGTGGCAAGCGCGGGGTCGAGCACAACGTCACCCTGCGCGACCGGCGCCTGGCCGGGCTGGTCAAGCGCTGCATGGAATTGCCCGGCCAAGCGCTGTTCCAGTACCTCGACGAACAGGGGCAGCGTCACAGCGTCGGCTCCACCGAGGTCAACCAGTTCCTGCAGCAACTCACCGGCGCCGACTTCACCGCCAAGGACTACCGCACCTGGGCCGGCAGCAGCCTGGCGTTGGCGCTGCTGACGCCGCTGGCCTGGCAACCGGACAGCGAGGCCAGGCGCCAGGTCGCCGCGACCGTGCGGCAAGTGGCCGCGCACCTGGGCAACACCCCAGCGGTGTGCCGGCGCAGCTACATCCACCCGGCCGTCCTCGAGCACTTTCACCTGGGGCGCCTGGCCGGGCTGCCCCGCGCCCGCCAGCGCCAGCGCCTGGAACGCGAGGAGGTGGCGCTGCTGCGCTTCCTGCAAGCGCTGGAGCCCTGAACGATCATTGACGCCGACTATTTACCCCATCGAGCAGAGAAATTTCCCATATGAGGCCAAGCCCCCTATCCTTGCCACCGAGCACCTTCGCCGACGGCCATCGCCGCATGTCGTTCGGCCCCTGCGACTAAAGACCGGCTACAGAATTTGTCTGCCGGGGAATTACTATCCGCCGAAAGCGTCTTTAATGAGAAGGAAGAGGGACAGGCTCCCACCGTTGGGCACAATGGCCCCGCGGTTTTCTACACCACCAAGGAGAACTACATGCTGATACTCACCCGCAAGGTTGGCGAAAGCATCGTCATCGACGATGACATCAAAGTCACCATTCTGGGCGTCAAGGGGATGCAAGTGAGGATCGGTATCGATGCACCCAAGGATGTCCAGGTGCACCGTGAAGAGATCTACAAGCGAATCCAGGCCGGCAGCCCCGCGCCAGAGAAAGGCAACGACGAGCAACACTGAAGCCTGCCGCATCATGCCGCACGGATGCGCCTGATCCCTTGCCCGCCCACGCGGGGTGCCACTTCGAGCCTCAGCGCTCCAGCAATTCCCGCACCGTGGCGATCATCCGATCGATGTCGAACGGCTTGTCGAACACCGCCGCGAACGCGTCTGGGCTGACCCGCCCCTGGCTGGCCTGGGCGCCGCTCATGAGAATGACTGGCAGGTCTTTGAGCCGCGCGTCACCGCGGATCGATTGCAGCAGTTCTTCGCCGTTCTTCCTGGGCATCATGTAGTCGGTGATCACCAGGTCCACATGCTTTTCCGCCAACGCCTCCAGGGCTTTTTCCCCATCACCGGCCTTTTCCACCAGGTAGCCTGCGTCCTCCAGGGCGAAGCCGAGGATATCGACTATCAGGTACTCGTCGTCGACGATCAGGATGGTGTTCATCCCATCAGCGATCTCCTTGAGTGGTCGCCGAACCGCTGAGCACCCCGCTGGCACCGTCGAACGCCCTGGCAAGGCTGATGCCCGTTGCGCCCAGGTTCAATGCCTGCAAGGCCGGGTCGTGGTCACTGTCACGCACCTTGACGATCGACAACGCCCGGTGCAGTTGCGCGTCGAGCTCGGCGAAGCGCATCAACACCAGGTTGTCGACGATACTGGACAGGTCCGGGGCCGGCGCGGTGATTTCCGCACCGAAGATATCGCGCATTTCCCAAGTCAGCAGCACAGTGACGCCGCGGCCACGCAACTCGCCGGTCAGCGCACGGAAGAACGCGTTCAGCCGTGCCGGCTCCATGGCCAGGCGGCCGAATGCGCCAAGGCTGTCGATCACCACGCGCCTGGCGCCCATTGCGCTCACCTGTTCCAGCAGCCGAGCAGCGACCTGGTCCAGCAGCCCCTCGGTGGTCGGCTGCCAGCTCAACTGCGCTATGCCTCGGTTTTCCAGAGCGGCCAGGTCGTAGCCCAGGGCCGAGGCCTTCAGGCGCAAGCGCGCAGGTGTTTCGTAAAAACCGAAATGCAAGCCTGGCGCCGCCTCGCTGGAGGCTGCAAGAAAAGCGATGCCCAGCGCCGTCTTGCCTACCCCCGACGGCCCCATCAACAGGGTCACCGAGGCTTCGGCCAGGCCACCACCGAGCATGGCATCCAGGTCGGGCACACCGCTGGCGACCCGGTTCAGGGTCTGCGCGCCCAACTGGCTTGGCCGGCTGTAGAGCGCTTCCAGGCGCGGATACACCTGCAGCCCGGCATCGTCGATCAGGCATTCGTGACGCCCCGACAGCGCCGCGCTGCCCCGCGTCTTGCGCAACTGCAGCTGACGCAGCGCAGTGCTGCCGAGCAACTGTTCGCTCAACTCGATCACCCCGTCGACCATGGTGTGCTCCGGGCTGCCCTCCTCCAGCCGTGCGCTGGTCAGCAACAGCAGGGTACAGCCGGCGAAGGCGGCGTGGCCTTGCAGTTCGGAGACGAACTTCTTGGTGTCGAGGCTGGTTTCAGCGCGCGAACGAGCATTGAGCAGGCCATCGACCACCAGCAACGTCGCCTGCTGCCGGGCGATCTCCTGGCGCAACAAGCGCACCACGGCATCCAGGCCCTCCTGCTCCAGCGTGTCGAAGGCACTGACGAACTGGATGCTGTCGCCGACCAGCGTCGGGTCGAAGAAGCTCAACGTCGACAGGTACTGGAACAGGCGCTCATGGGACTCGCTGAGCAGCGTCGCCACCAGTACCCGTCCGCCATCGCGCACATGATTGCAGGCCAGCTGGTTGGCGAGGATGGTCTTGCCCGCGCCTGGAGGGCCCTGGACGATATACGAGGCGCCCGCGACCAGGCCGCCCTTGAGCAGCGCATCGAGCCCTTCGATTCCGGTGGGCAGGCGTTTGAGAGGCTCTACCATGGCGGTCTATTCCTCAGTCGCCAGCGGGTCGGCACACGCTGGCAGGTACAGGCTCATGCAGGTGCCGACTCCAGGCTGGCTGGTCACGCCAATGGCACCCAGGCTTTGCCGGGCGAAACCATAGGCCTGGCTCAGGCCCAGGCCGGTGCCTTTGCCAAAGGCCTTGGTGGTGAAGAAGGGTTCGAATATTCGCGGCAACACCTGGGGGTCGATGCCCTGGCCATCGTCATGCACTTCGAAACGCACGAAGCGCCCCTGCAGGCCTTCCACCTGCCCGGCCAACTCCACGCACTCGACCACCAGGTGGATGCACCCTGCGCCCTCGATCGCATCACGGGCGTTGAACATCAGGTTGAGCAGGACCATCTGCAACTGCCCGGCGTCCACCTCAATCATCGGCAGGTTATCCGCGACCTGCTGTTGCAGTTCGATATCCCGGGGCAAGGCATGCTCGAGCAAGCCGCAGGTCGCGACAATGACCTCGGCCGGTGCCAGTCGGGTGACGCTCAACTGACGATGGCGGGCGAAGCTGAGCAATTGCCAGGTCAGTTGCGTGCCGCGCTGGCCGGCGTCGAGGACATGTTCAAGCAAACGCCGGATGCGCGCCGGGTCCTGGCTGTTGAGCGCCAGCCGCGCGGAACTGAGGATAATGGTCAACAGGTTGTTGAAGTCGTGGGCCAGGCCACCAGTCAACTGCCCCAGGGCCTCGAGTTTCTGCGCCTGGAACAGCTGGGCGCGCATGGCATCGAGTTGCAATGCCGACTCACGGCGATCGGTGATGTCGCGGGTGACCTTGGCCAAGCCAATGACCTGGCCCTGGCCGTCGCGAATGACATCGAGCGCCGCCAAGGCCCAGAACTGCGTGCCATCCTTGCGCACCCGCCAGCCCTCATCCTGGGCTCCGCCCTGGTCGAGGGCCTGCTGCAACAAGCGTTGTGGGCGCCCATCGGCGCAGTCCTGGGCGGTAAAGAACAGCGAGAAATGTCGCCCGATCACCTCATCGGCGCGATAGCCCTTGATACGCTCGGCGCCCGCGTTCCATGACACCACATGGCCAGAGGGGTCGAGCATGTAGATAGCGTAGTCGACCACCGCCTGAACCAGCTGTTCATAGCGCGCCTCGGACATGACCGATGGGGAGGTGCGGCCTGTTGCAACCATGCGAGCTCCGCAAGCACCGCGAAAGGACATATTGAGCGTAGTCAAAAAGTCCCGCCAAGGCCGGGTGTCAGGCGACGACCGTCAGTTATCGCGCTCTATCAGCGATGGCATCAGGCGCCGCGGCATCGCCACTTTCAGCAACCACAGGCCAATCAGCATGATCAGCCCGCCACCGCCCAGGGCCATGAAGCGCTGTGGCTCGGGGTGCTGCGGGTCGAAGCCCAGCATCAGCAGGTAAGCGCCCAGGCTCATGAAACCGGCATACAGGAACGCCCCCACCAGGCACACCTGGATGAACAGCAGTCGCCAGAACAACTTGGGACGCACGGTGCGCCCGGCGGAATTGGAGGGAGTCCCTGACATGGTGGCACGCTCAATTGGATCCAATGGCCCAACAGTGGCGCAATGGCAGCAATGTGTCAATTGGCCTATAGTGCCCCGCCTCATGCACCCCGGAACCCGAGATGATGTCGAACCTTCGCATGCAAGGCCTGCAGGACGACCTGCTGCGCACCGCCAGCGAACTGGACGAGCTGTGCCAAGCCCTGGACGGACATACCCAGTACCTGCGCCACTCGGTGCACCAGGCGGATGCCACGGCCATGCACAGCCATGCCCAGGACCTGCGCCACAGCGCCGACGACATGCGCCAGATCGCCGACGCCATCGAGCCCTGAAGTCGGCGAGCGGTTGACGCTTCTATAACAATGGGTTATAAAGCCGCCTTGATTTGCAGGCCCTTCTGCCCATGAAGCGCAGCGGTCAAACGTGCGAGTGTGGTGGAATTGGTATACACAGCAGACTTAAAATCTGTCGGCGTGAGCCTTGCGGGTTCGAGTCCCGCCACTCGCACCATCTTTTGTCGATGAAGGCGCCTTGTCAGGCGCCTTTTTCGTAGGCGAATCTATTGCGTGAGCCGACCTGCAAGCAATGCGCCATGTAGCTGCTAGAGTGGACAATGTCCCTGTCCACCGGAGCGCCGCCATGCGCTATACCCTGCTCGAAGGTCAACGCGACCTTATCCTCCTGCTTGCCCGCATCCTGCTGATGATCCTGTTCGTGGTGTCCGGCTGGGGCAAGCTGACCGGCTTCGAAGGCACGGTCGGCTACATGACCTCGCTTGGCGCGCCGGCGCCAACGCTGGCGGCAGGCGTGGCGGTGATCATGGAGTTCGCGGTCGGCATCCTGCTGATTCTCGGCTTCTATACCCGCCCACTGGCCCTGCTGTTCGCCCTGTTCGTGCTCGGCACTGCGCTGCTCGGCCACCCGTTCTGGAGCATGGTCGACCCCGAGCGCAGCGCCAACATGACCCAGTTCCTGAAGAACCTGAGCATCGTCGGCGGGCTGCTGGCCCTGGCGGTTTCCGGCGCTGGGCGCTTCTCCCTCGACCGCCGTTGAGCGGCTGCCCACGCACGATGGCCGCGACCTTAGGGCCTGTATGACATGTTTCTGCGCGAAGGCCAGACAAGGCGAAACGTGGGAGCCAGCGCAGTGTACTGGCGTACATGAGCATTCCCAGCCCCGTTTCAACTCAGCATGGGCGAGTGCAGATACATTTCGTACAGAGTCTAGTCGTCGCAGTCGTCGTGCCAGGCCGGGTGCTCATCATCATCGAAGTCGTCGAGCAGCTCCTCGTCTTCTTCCACATCATCCATCGCACCGTGGGCATCCGCCTCAGGATCGAAATGGTCGTGGAATTCGTGATCGAGCAAATGGTCGTGCTCAGGTTCGGGCAGCTCGTCTTCGTCGCGCATCGCAGGCTCCAGTAACAACAGCCCGCCTGTATAGGCCGTTCGGCATGCCCGGTCAATCTTTCCCACCGTTAACCCTGACTTAACCGACAAGGCGCAGGTTAGAGGCTCTCCCTTCAAAACGTTCTTGCCCGCCACTGCGGCGGGCTTTTTTCTGTGCCCGTCAACCCCCTGTCGGCCCGCCACGGCTTTCCTTGAACTTGGTCCCCCTTCCCGGGGCTCGCACAAGAGCAGGACTTCTTAACAAGGAGAAACAGCAATGGCCGTGAACATCGACAACCTGACCATCACCACCCCGGTCGCCAAATCAGCCACCAACCCCGTCGCCCTAGAACTGACAGGCGCCCAGGCCCTGACGACCTTGCCGCAGGTGGTCAAGCGCCTGGCCGATGGCACTGTGCGCCTGATGGCGCCGACCCGTGGCGCCGCAAGCAAGAGCACCCACCGCACCCGCTGCGAATGGAAAGAACCCATCTACTGGGCCCTGGGCAGTGCCAGGCGCCACCACAACCACCAACGCATGCTGTTGCAGCAGGTCAACACCGCGCAGAAGGTGGTGATCGCGCAGATGCACGTGAAAGACGACGACAGCCCGGCGATCAAGGTGTTCTGGAACAAGGGCAAGATCACCCTCGGCTTTCGCCAGGACTACAACCAGGTGACACCAGTCAACAGCACCCTGCTCGCCGAAGTGCCGCTGGGCGCCCCGTTCGATATCACCATCGACGTGAGCGCGGCAGGCGCGGCTACAGTGACAACCGCCTGCAATGGCCGTAGCGCCAGCACCGGCGGCTTGCAGTTGGCGCCGAGCTGGAGCGGTCGCACCTTCAATTTTCACGGTGGGGTGTACAACCAGATGGACTTCAGCGATAGCACGCCTGCCGAGGACGCTTCGGCATGCGTGATCAGCCAGCTTGACTTGACTCATCAGTAAGTGAATTGGCCCACTCCTTGGCGCGGGCACGATCAGCGACTGCGGGTCGATCAACCACCAGGCCATGCTCGGAAGAGATCGACCCACGGTAATACGCCATGGAAAAGCGCAAGAACGATGAAAAATTCAGTAACGGTTATTGAGGCCTGAAAGCCATGGCCTTCACGAAATTCTGACATTCATGAAGGCAGACTGGCCTGGCTTCGATACGTTCTGTTCAACCCGCCACCTTGGCGGGTTTTCTTTTTTCTGCTGTTTTGTTCTTGAAATGTCTGCGCGTTGACAACTTTTTCACCTGGGCCATGGCATGGTGAAAGCTCATCCGTGAAACACTTGGCCCGCCCTCCCCAGCGGGCCTTTTCTTGCCCGTTGCATAGCCCCTAGTCGAATGCCCCCTCGAGCACTTCGTAAATAAGGCCAGTCGCGACCGCGACCAGAATCAGGTCGACACCTACCTGCATCCACTCATACCCTTGATAACGCGGCAACTGACCCAGCAGCCGGCCATCCAGCTTTTTGGCGATACCGGGCGGCAACGGTTTGCCGCGCGCGAGGTTTTTCTGGATGCCAGGCGGCAGTGCCGGGCTCGAGCCCCAGTAGCCACGATGGCCATTGAGGATGTCAAACACATGGCCCCGATCAATCGAAGGGCCGCCGTTGCGGGTGTGGCTACCAGCATCGTGCTTTCCACCTGAATTACCATGCTGTTGCTGACCTTGGCCATGGCCCTTGCCATTACCGGGGTCGGCAAACGACAAGCAAGGGGTCAGCGCCAGCAATATCACGGTCGTGCATGCAACAATTGTCTGATTTCGGCTCATGCTCTGATCCTTGGCCACAGAGAGATAGCTTGCACTGTAGACCACGGCGAGTGCTGCTACGCTCATCCGGGTATGTCGCTCATCAGGGAGAAGGTCATGAGCTTCGACTGGCACGCGGGGCCGATCACCCGCACAACACCGCTGGACAAGCACTATCGCAACACGCAAAAGGTCAGGCGGTTTCTCATCGGCGAATGCGGCGAGGCCTTCAAGTTCGACCGTGCTTTCATGGCGTGGATCAAGAGCGGGGCAGCGACCACCATGGGCGAGGTTGCTGATCACTGGCTACACACGCACAGTTGACGCGTGCCGGTCCGCGAATGCTTGGCATAGCGTGTAATGAATGCTGAACCACAACATGGGCAACTTGGCTCAACTGCCCTGGCACTGGAAATTCGGGTAAAGCCCGAAGGGCGATCACCAAGCCTAAGCGCAAGCGCGAATAAGGCTTGTCGGATACGCTACAATCTTTCGCTTATTTTCTCTTTGCAGCCTGGTTCATCGATAACGCTCTGGCAGCTGGTCGAGCAGCCACTAAGTGCCTGACGCCCCTCTTCAACTGCTCTGAACAAGGCGGCCGAGTACGCTTGAACTCAACGATAGATTCAGTTTTACCAAGGATTTGCTCTGTGTTTTCCGTCCCCAGCATCAATGCATTATTCACCGACCGAACGACAGTACAGGAAGCAGCAGATAGCATAGCCAGCCTGTACCGAGTGCCGTTGCTCGCTTTTGCCGTTCGCCCAGCGCTGATTGGCGCGGCCATGGCTGCGATCCTGTGGTTTCCCTTCGGTGTTGCCGGCATCGCCGGAGGCATGCTGCCTATAGCACCTTTTACCTGGATCCACTATCGGCGATTCAGCAAATCACGCAAGGCCGTTGAGGCAGAGATGGTGGGCCGGCTGCTGCTGGGCCTGAAAGCGCTGGATATCCCGCAGGGAGCAGCCGAGGCCATGATAGGCCTGTGGCTGAACAACACGCGTCGCGGGTTTACCTTCGATATCGATAGGGAGATTCGCCTGTACGATGCAACCCTATCGCCAGAAGCCATTGCCCGCCGAGAAGCAGAAGCAAGTGTGCGTCGTAATGAATAGCCGGTGGTCCCAGCCAACATCAATACCTGCTGGCGCCCCCTAATTCGCGGCGTTTTTGGGCCGTATTGGCAAACACCACACCAGGCAATAATAAAAGACCTCGGCGAACACCGAGGCCTGATCCCTGTCACGAGAAAGCAGGGCAAGAACGAGTGGCTGCTAACACCGGTCTTCGCGGTTTAAGGCAACAGATCGTAGGTGACGCAAGCGCGACTTGGGGCGCCACCGTTTGCAGTAATCCAGAGCCCATACCCAGCAGGAATTTGCACCTGATAGGGGAGCTGCTGAACAGCGCCAGGCCCAAGTGTCACAAGAACAGGTTTTCCGACGGTATCGGTGGCGCTTTTAGGAGCCACAGTGCCTGTAACAAGACCGGCCCAGCTCGCCCCAGTAAGCGAGCAAGTGCGAATAACAGCGCCAGCTACGTTGTCAGCAGGCTTGATGATCGCGTCAATGCCATACACATCGGTAGCGTAGGACTTTGCACCAACAGTTACTACTTCCATTCTTTCACCTTTTAAGTCGACTGATTTTGCGGAAAATTCCGCTTCCATGTCGCTCAAAGGCGATCGCTTTTTGCTTTTCCACGGAGAACCCAGGACGACGTCAGAGAACGCACACCTGCAGCTACCGAGACAGGCGTATAATCTCATCAATACACTGTACATGCAACCAGTGTTTTAATTCCTGATCGCTACCTGCTGGCCAGCCAAGGTTGCGTCGGAAATCGAAAAAGAGATCACGAAACGCGTTTACAGGCGCGTCGAGGAGATTGTCAGCCCTACAAAGTAACAGCTGATGCGGAAACGATGACTGATTATGCGGAAACGATCTGCTTTTCTCGGCGCAAAGAAAAACCCCGCAGACCTAGATCTGCGGGGTTTCGAATAGTGGAGGCCGAGGTCGGAATCGAACCGGCGTAGACGGATTTGCAATCCGAGACTAATTTTCTTTATTTTCAGTGACTTAGACTAAAATCGATTCCGCACTAAAGCTATACCTGTGCGCCTGGAAGCCTTTAAATTCAAGGCGCACAAATCTAGTTGCGGAACTGTTTTTCACCCCTCCTCCGGCGTTCTGCCGACCACGATCCGTCCTAGCTCGTCCCTCTCCCACTCCTCTGCAGATTCATACCTGAGCAGGCCGATGGCCCATGCCTCCTCGTGCTCCAGCAGCGCCCAGGTCCTTGCCGCCTCGGCAAGCTCCAGCATGTCGGACAGCGGGCCAGCATCGACCTCTCGCCTGCGGCTGGCCGCATAGGCCATTTCGTTGAGCACTGCTGCCTTCACTGGTGATCCGGTAGGTATCCACCGCTACCTCCAGAAGGCCGTCGCGACCAGGCAGTACAAAACAGTAATGGCACTTCGACACTGCGCAAGTTTAAGATCTGTCGGCGACAGTAATCTCACAAGGAAATGCGTTTTGAAGAAGTTCATCTGCTCCCTGGCCTTGATCGGCATGACCTCCCACGTAGCTGCTTCCGAGGCTACCCCATCGCAATTTACCGTCCCTGGCTCCTCCGATCATGATTTCGCGGTGGCTTGCTGGGATCAGGGAAAAGCCACCTTCACGATCAACAAAAGTAAGAACAACGATTACAGGAATGCTCGCAACATCGTATTCACCGACATGAGTGGCGGGCGGGTAGCTATTAGCCTGCTGCACGGGTTTGGAAATGCCGACAAGCCGAGCACCTACCTCACGTCTTCGACTGAACGGTGCGAGGCCTATCAACAATAAACATGCGCTGGACTTGGTCGAGAGGACCATGGTGGCGCGGCTTACTGCCAACTCGGATTCAACGACAGGCTGAAGCCGCCGCCTCCAGCTGCTTCTCGTATCCGATCCGCTGCCGACGCTCAGTAGCCGTTCGCCGTGAATGCGAAGTTCGCAAGACATAGCAGCAAAGCGGTGCATCCCAAAAGCGTATCGATAATGCATCGACGCCTCAGTCGTTCACCTTGCTCACGAAGGGTAGCGTCCGCCAACCCTTGATAACGGCGCTTGTACAAAAATGACATCATCTTGAACTCGACGCCCGTCTTGAAATAGACGGGCCCCTTGGTCCCAGGCAGGAACTCGGGACAGCGCGAGGTCAAGTCGCCCAGATACTTTCTGAAGCAGTACTGCGTGATCAGCGCCCTGATGAACCCGACTGCAAACACCAGCAACATCAGAACACGAGTCCAAACGGCCAAATCCTTCACAGCTCACCCTCCTCTACCCGGCTGGCCTTGTCAGGCCATTATAGGACGCTTCACAGGCCAGGCCGGCTATTCGACTGCGCTCAAGCGCTTTCGCGAAGACTCCCGCCATTCGGTCAGCATCTTCAAGCAATCCCCCAAGCACTCCGGCGGCAGAGGTTCCTGCCTCGCGCTGCTGGGCAGCAATGGTATCGCAGGTGGCTCGATGGCCGGCGCGCAGTCGGGCGATTTCACCGCGCAGCCCGCCAGCAGCAGACTCAGCAGCAGCGGCGCGGCCTTGGGCCAACTCCAGTTTTTGTCGTGCACTCTCACCCTCCTCGTCCGCCACAGCTTGGCGGCGCTGTTCTTCAGTTCTGGCCTGGGCTGTCGCGCGCCGATCTCGCTCGGTCACCTGCAGGCGGTAGCCGGCCAACTCAGCGCGTGCTGCGCTGGCATCAGATTTCCCCGCTCCCACTCGAATTTCCTGGCCTCCAGCGACCAGTACCAGGGCGATCAGCCACCAGCACCAGACAGGCACCGCGTCAAGCCAGTTCACGCCAGCACCCGCACAGCTAGGTCATAAAGCGCTTTCCGCTCAGCTGCGCCATGCGGCACACGGCCAGGCTGGCCGGTATTGATGATGCTGCCGATATCGCTGAAGCGGCCGGCGTCGGCCAGTTCGTTCAGGCCATGGGTGGCCCACCACCAGGCAGCAGAGTTGGCGGCGTGCTCGGGCTGCTCGAGAAGTTCCGGTTGCTCGAGCAGTGGCAGGCCTAAGCCCTGGGCCGCGGCGCGGTAGTTGTCCCGGCCGGTGAGCTGGATCAGGCCTCGACCCCGGTACCGCCAGCCATCGCCGGAGGCCTCGAGGCCGTTGCCCATGCGCCCGCCGTAAACGCGGTTCGCGATTTTCTCAGGCGTCCGGGCGTAAGTGCCGGCGGTCTGCGCGGTGAACCGGGTGGGCCAGGTCTTCACTAGGGCCTCTGCGCTGTAGTTCAGGTTCTCGATCAGGGTGCGCAGCTGGCCTGATTCATGGCCTACCTGGGCCAGGAAGGCCGCCTGCCGCACTGGGCTATTGATCTTCCAGCGCGCCATGGCGCGGTTCAACGCGGGTACAAAAATGCCCGCGACTGGGCGGGCATTCGGGAGGATCTGCAGCAGCTGCTGCTCTGTGATCGGCATGCGGGTTTTCTCCAGGCAAAAAAATACCGCCTCTGGGGCGGTCGGGGTCTGGTTCGGGTCGGTTACGCGGGGCGCACGGGCCGGTGGGCGCTGTCGGGCCAGCCTTCGGCGCCTTCCTTCCAGCGGCGCAGCGCGATCCGGTACTGCCGCCAGTCGTCGATTGTGCCGGGCGGTGCGTCGGGGTCAGCGTCTTCGATCATGAGGAGGATCTCGGCGATTTTCGAATACTCTTCGTCTCGCAACTTCGCCTCTACGGCGGACGGATCAGGGGCGTAGGCGCGCTGTAGGTAATCGATAACCTCCTCGTCGGTCATAACTTCCATTCCGTCTTTCAGAAATTCATCATGCGGACGCTGCCTGCTGAAGGCGAAGATGAAGTCGGTACCGTTCCAGTTAGCCGGCTTGTAGTAAACCATGTCCGGATCCGGCCGAGTTTGATCCCAGTTTGAATTTTCCACGAAATTTACCTCAGCTCAGATACGTCAGGACCAATGAATGCCCCTGGCTGGTTTGCGGTCAAAACATAGTTCGCACCAGCCGGAATGGTCGCGACAAGACTGATAACTCGACCCGCGCCAGTTGCATGCCCAGAATACACCGTGCCATCACCTGTCCCGGTAATGAATAGCTGGATCAGCATACCGTCAGCACCCGCAACGCACGCGAACGACAGGATAATTGCCCTTCCTGTATCGTTGGTGTAGGTAACATCGCGCAGCCTTGTGACTTTCGTGTAGGTCTGCCCGATACCAAGCGGCATGGTATTAGCCCAGGCTCTCCATACGCCTCCTTCCTTAAACCTGATTCCAATTCCGCCGCGGGTGGCGCTGGATATGGCGATCTGAGAAGCCTCACCTGGTCCACGGCTCATCGTTAAGATGGAGCCCGCCACGATCCATAAAGGCTTGTTCGTGGTAGAGGCGTTGAACGATTGAACGCTGCCAGGTGTTGCGGTGTTAGCGTCGGAAAGAAGGCCGGCACTCTC
Organism: Pseudomonas sp. FG47; assembly: GCF_057809115.1. Classification (NCBI taxonomy): domain Bacteria; kingdom Pseudomonadati; phylum Pseudomonadota; class Gammaproteobacteria; order Pseudomonadales; family Pseudomonadaceae; genus Pseudomonas; species Pseudomonas sp. FG47. The sequence goes on along the minus strand of NZ_JBMDJI010000002.1, from coordinate 260,406 downwards.
GGCACCCATGCCCATGAAGCCAGACTGGAGCACCTTTCCTGCTGTCGTGTCGTACGGCCCGGACACAACATCCTTGGTCGCTGCGCTGCCAAGGCCCAGGTTGGTGCGGGCGGCTGGAGCAGCATCGGCACCGGTGCCGCCCTTTGCAACGGGCACAATGTTCTCGGTTGCGACAGAACCAAGACTTGCAAGCGTTTCCCCCCACTGCTCTACGATCTGCCGCAGCCGGTCAGCCGACTCCTTCACGTAGCCTTGCATCGGCGCCAGCCCGAAGGAGCCTGCCGCCACAGTGGCCCCCTGATAGGCTGGAAGGATGCTCAGCACAGTTGCGCTGGCGATGTTCGCGACTTCGTACCACCTGCCATCAGGGCCTTGGAACGCATCCCCTACCCTGGCATTTAGTGCGAAATCGGTGGAGGTACCCGAAACAGTGGTTTGGCCGGTCGTTACCGAGACCGTACCCGATCTATACCAAGGCATTAGAGTTTCCTTAAAGGGGTTTCATGGGGCGGGAGGCAAATAGCGTTCTGCCATTGGCAGTTAGGGGGTTTATCCCAGAGGCGTTATCGCAATACATCTGAACAATTGCGCGATTGCCTGGCAGAAAACCTCCGAAGTTCGCGCGAAAAGGCTGAGTCGTAGCGGCGATGTTTGTAACTGAAAAGAGTGCATTGGCGAGAACGTAGTCGGCAAAGCTACCGGTCCATCCCATCTGCTGGCTCGGAGCGTAATACCCAGAAGGACCAGTTATAGGTGGACCGGCAGAAATGAACTCATTGGTTGCTGGCTGGCTGTTGAGTAGCGACAAATTTGCTGTAGTGACAAACGTACGGTTACCCGAAGCATCTCTAACAGATGCTCCATATGCATCAACCGCCGTATTTGGTGCCATGTAGCTAGCACAGAACCATCTGATCTGCATGTAATCATATGCGGCACTACCATGGACTTGCGGCTGCGACCACTGCCTTAGGCGGAATCCTGTCCAGTTGCCTGGTCCGCCCTTGATTGATAAATTCCCAACCATCATGTAATCGACCGCATTCAAAAATATTAGCGGGCGCTCATAAGTCGTAATTGGTGAGGGGAACGTAACGTCCCCCCATCGAATTTCTTGAGCCTGCTGACCTGGCCGCCAATAGATGCCAATCTGAAATGATCCGTTGTAACGAACCGAAAGAATCTTATTAATGGAGTCGATCTGCGTCCGCACATCGTTATTAAATGTACGGATACCATAACTTCCCGGCGCAGAGAATGGCTCGCCGCCTTGAGACAGGATCATCACTTGCCAGGTTCTGGTCTGAGGCTGACGCAGTTGCAGTTGACCAGTGGAGTACCAGGCTTGCGGCGACCAGGTGCTCTCGCCCAGGTCCTGCAGCGTATCAACGACAACGAATGATTGCGCCTGAATCTCGGGGATTGCGATGTACTGATCGAAAGCCCCGTTGCCGGTCACCTGCATCATCTTCAACGAGCGGATCGGCGTGACCGTTGTATCAAGAGTGATGGCCCCGGACGCATCACGTGTTCGGAGCCCATACTGCGCACTCATGCAGTCATCCTCCCAAGCGCAGCACGCTCGATGTAGTTCAGGTCGTAGACGTAGATGCCTCCGTTGTTGATCAGCGTCGAGCCGCTGCCGTCCTGGCCGCGCAATGTGAAGGTTCCGGTCACCATGTTCATCTCGATCAGCGGCCGGCCTTGAGAGTCGACCGCCTGGGAGCGAAGTGTCATCCCGAGAATGAGCTGCTGAATGAAGGCGGTATTGATGAAGGCGGTGTTGACGAACATCTGCCCATCCTGGAACACAAACAGGTTGGCCTCAGGACCGCTCAGGCCGTTGGCGATGACGACCTGGTCGGCAGACATAATGATCTGGCCAACACTGCCGTCACTGCCCTGAACGATGCCCGTGGCCACCTTCTTGCCGTTGACATTGGTCTCGGTCTTCCAGGAGGAGATCGCGGACACCTTGCCGTCGATGCCAGCAACGACTTCATCAGTTCTCTGGATAGACGACTTGGCCTCACCCACCTGAGCAGTCAGGGTTTCCGTGCTGCGAGCGAGGGCCTGGGTTTCGGTTGTCCGAACCTGGGACTCGCGAACGATCGCCGCTGTTGAGGTCCACAGCTTGATTGCGCCAGCGAGCTCGCCCTCGGCGTCATCATCGCGCGACGAGGCCCGTAGAACCTGAACGCTTTCCGCCGTAGACGTAGCCTTGCCGCCCACCTCTTCTATCTTGGCCGTGTTGGTCTGTACCTGCTGAGCCAGGCCGTTGGCCGTCTCAATAGACTGGCCAACGTCGATCCAGAACGCCACGTTTGGCGGGGCATTGGCGCCGCTTGGGTCCGCCGGCACGGCATGCACTGCCTGATAGATACGGCCGTCGCCCACGACCATCTGGCCTTCCTCGTAGGCCTCTTCCTTGTTGTAGGCCTTCAGGCCATCCAGCGCGTCGATCTGGTCCTGCAGGCCATCGATCTCTTCACCCAGTACGGGCCCAATCTGCCCTCGCTCAATCTTCCCTTTGAGCGCCTCGAGCATCGTGCTCACGTCGGTCGAGGTCGATGCGGAGATCTTCAAGTACCCGCTCACACCGTAGGCGTTCCTGGCCCTGATGAAGTAGTAGTAGTTGGTGAAGAAGGCCAGGCCGGTGTGCGTCAGGCTCAGGCCCTGCCCCAGATACTCAGCCTGCGATACCGGCGCCTGCGGGTCCATGGTGTAGAAGTACTCGTAGGTGCCGCCGTTCAGGCCGTGCTGCACGTTGCTAGGCGCCAGGTTGATGCTCTCGATTGTCGATGTCACCACGCAGGCTTCAGGCACGGGCGGGCCGTCGATGTTGACGGTGATGCTCGCCTCGCCCGAGCGCGCCAGCGGCCCAACTGCGGCAACACTCATGGTGTAGTTGCCGGACGGCAGGCCGGATAAGGGCAGCTGCAGCGTAGTCTCCGGCACCTGGTGGGCCTGCACCGCAGCACCAGCCTGACGCACAGTCACAGCGAACCCTGTCACGATCCCAAGTGGACGATCCCAACTGAGCACACCCTGGCTAATCTCGGCGGTTTCGTCCTGGGTCCACGCCAGATTGGTGGGAGAACCAAGGCCGCCAGCCGGCATGTTGATGAAGCCGATCGGGTTGTAGGGCTTGCCAACGGCATCGTCGAAGATGGCAGGGTCATAGACCTGCAGCGATGCAGTACAGCCCTCGCTTGTGCCCATGGACCAGCCAGTGACAATGAATTCGCCAAGGATGTTCAGCGAAGGCAGGTTCGCGCGCACCGCTCGCCCCGGACGGCAGTTGTAGCCCAGCAAGTTGAGCGGGACGTTGATTTCTCCGCCCGCACGGCGCCGGCGAAGCTCGATATTGGCCAGGCGCTGGGCCTGGTATGGGTTGGTGACGTAGGAAAAGGCCAGGGTTTCGGCCGCCTCTCCACCATCTGCAACCACCCACTCGGCAACGCTGACTTCGGGGTAGTCGGTCTCGGTCCAGGACTGGGTGGTGTCGGTGAAGGTGCCGCGGATGGTGTTCACCGCAGCGTCATTGGTCGGTTCGGTGCTGCCAGTGATAGTGCCGATCACCATGTCCTCGGTGATCTCGAAGTCCCACGGGCCGTAGTAGGCACCGGCCTGGAACATCCAGCGGCCGCCCACTCGGATGACCTTGCCACCGCACGCCGCCTCCAACTTCTGCAGAACGTTGGTGCGCTGCTCGTCGGCGCCGATAACGCAGCTGCTGCGGTAGCGCGGGCTGGTAGTGCCGTCAGGGTTAGCCACCGACTCGTCGCACACGTTCGCGCCGCTGGCGAAGGTCTCGAAGACGATCTCATCGTCAGGCACGCCGCAGCGATTGCGCAGGAACCACAGGATATGCAGTGCGGTATTCTCGCTGTAACCGGACATGCCGGTGCGCGGGTCGTAGAGGTCGTTTCGCCCGCGCACGACGAAGCGTGCATCAGGGATGCCCGAGGGGAACTTCTCGGCGTTGTACCGCAGGGACAGGCGCACGAACGACAGACCGCGCCCGATCTGCTCGTCCTTCCAGTCTGGGCAGTTGGCCTTGAGGAAAGCGTTCACCTGGGTCGGATTGACCACCAGTTCGTAGGTAGCGTCCGAGCCGTAGGTGTTGATGAGCTCCTCGCCGAGATAGATCTCCTCAAGACCATCGACGGCTCCTTCACAGAGCACGTACACCAGGTGCAGCCATTCCCCATCTCGCTGGGTGCCGGCCTCTTCCTGCGCCCAGACCAGAACACCACCGGTGCTGACTTTGCCCAGAATGAAGCGTGCCGGCGCCTTGGACGAGCGCACGGTCTGCGCCGAAGGTTCGTTATCGCGCAGCGGCGACTTGGTGTTGAGCTTCTCCTGCTGTTCCGAGGCATAGAACGCCAAGCCGGCGCCGATAGCTGCGCCAATTGGGCCGCCCTGGGCGAAGCCGATAACTGCGCCTACGGCGATCTGTGCAATCTTCCTGACGCCACCGGACATTATTCAACTCTCCAGACTGCAAGCGGTTCGCACACCACGCGGGCCACCCCGTCGTCAGTGGTCGCCCAGAATTCGTTTGCCCAGTACACGGCCATGGACCGGCCTCCGGGCGCCTCGTACATGGCGATGTCGCCGCGCTGGATGAACGCCGGCGCCACCCGGGTGAAGCAGGCATCCCAAGCCGCCTCAAGGCTGCCGTGGTTCTTCTTCAGCGCTCGCTTCGCCCCGGCCTCGGTCCTGTACTTGCCCCGGTACGCCGTAGCCGGATCAACCCCGCAAACAGCGATTGCGCAGTCCGCCGCGAACAGGCAGCAGTCGAATTCACCCCATGAAAAAGGCCGCTCGGAGGCGGCCTTGATCACTTCGGTAAGACGTATCGTCCAGTCTCGATTGCGCATCGCTATTTCTCGTAGTTGAAGGTCGGCGCGTCCTTGCTGGAGCCCCAGTAGATCGGCCACTCGGACAGCTGAGCGACGGCGTAGAAGAAGCGGTCACCCTGATGCCGGGCGCGGTGGTTCTCGTCGGTGAAGCGCTCGGTGCCTGTTCGACTCCACTCCGCCATCCGGTCCACGATGGGGACCATGATCTTGTTGCCGTCCTCGCCGTTGCCGGCGTAGGAGAAGGTGGCCGCGTCCATGCGCCCGGAGAACAGGATGTCGACGGCGTAATTGCCCGCCTCGTCGAACACCACGAACAGCAGCTTGCCCGAGCGACCACGGCAACCGCGGATGTTCGTCTCGGTGATGATGTAGCTGTCCAGGCCGTTCAGGCTCAGCTCAACGGACATCGGCGAGTTGGAGTTGTCGCTCTCCTGCGACTGGCCGACCTCGCCGAACTGGCCAACCCCGAGGTAGGTGATGCCGTCGATTACCAGGTCGCCGGTACCGGTGTGGGCGTACACAGGCCCATCCTCGAAATCCAGCTGACAGGCGTACACCGTGAGAAAACGCCCGGTGGCGATGATATCGACCACGCTCTGGCTGAAGGGGAACGACGAGGGCATCAGAAAGCCTCCCTGAACTGGTAGCTGCCGCTGGAAACGACCTGGCGCACGGTCATGGCCCAGGTGTCCTGGGTCATGCGCATTTCGGAGTACGGATTGAGGTATTCGATCGCCGCTCCCGGTGCCAGCGTGCGCCTGATCCGCTTGTTGAGCGGGACAGTGGCCTGGCCCTGGGCAGTGGCGGTGACCGGGCGCACCACTTCGAACATCTCGCCGGCAACCGTGAGGTAATCCCCTGGGGCAAACACCTGCGCACCGGGCGCGGCGCCGGCGACCTGCATCGAGCGTGACTGCGCAGTGCCGGTTACCACGGTGAGGCTGCCGACGCTGTTCGAGCGCCGCCTGGTCAGCGCCGGCATGTTGAAGGTGCCGAACATCCCATCCAGCTCACCCAAGAACGCCGAAAGCTGACGCTCCTGCGCCCGAGTGAGCAGACCGAAGGTCAAGGTGCACTGCCAGTACGCCCCAGGCTGCCCAACGATCTGCTGAGCGTTGGACAGCGTCGAGGTGAATGCCCGGCTGTTGTTGACTATTCCCCATGTCATTTCAGACACGGGCAGCGATGCCGGCCATTCGAGTGCCATGCGGTTACTCCTTGAAAATCAGTGTCTAGAGCTTGTGGTCTTCGCTGAGCGTTCCATCGGGACCGAGAAGCTCTGCAAAAGATCGCTCGAAGGCGACTTTCATATGGTCGGTGCACCTGCCTATCAGCTCACGAATATCAGGCCCGACCTCATCACCGCACTGCAGTACTGCAATGATGCGGCCCATGATTTCGGCATTGAGCTGAGCCCTTTGCCGCCAAACATGGGGCTCAACTTCTCGGTCGACGCCCTCGAAGACTACGGGAGCGATAGCAGTACTAACTGCCGCTACCAACTCCCCAACGTCCAAATCAGAAATTTTCAACGGCTTCTCCTTATTAGCTGCATTACGGCTCCATTCTGCTTGAGGTCACGCAGCACCATATCGTACCCACCTCTAGCCCCACGATTCGCGCCATCATCAGCGGCCTGTCGGAGTTGCTCCACCATCGCTTGATCTGGGCTCCCCTGGAAGTGGAAGTGCTGCTCAATGACTGGGAGATTCAGAGGTGAAGAGGATCTGCTCGCTGTGGAGGCCGCGCTTCCCTCAACCATGCCCCCGCTGGCGTACCCCTTCTTGTTGAGCCGGTCGAGGTGGTCGCGCATGCCCGGCTGGCTGACGACCTCCTTGCGAACCACGTACTCCCCGCCGTGCACGACACCCTTCGGCTCGAACTTGCCGCCGTCTCCGGTGTAGCCGCCAGCCGCGAAGCCAGACCGCGAGATCGTCTCGCTAAACCCGGTCATGGTGCCGCTGCCGGCCGCCGCCGCGCCCCCTCCTCCGCCAAGGAACCCCAAGGCCGAACCCAGGAAGCCTGCCGCGGCCTGGCGCACCTGAATCCGGATGAGGTCGGCCACCACCTGGTCAGCGAAGTCCTTGAAGGAAAGCTTGCCGGTCTTCACGAAGTTGACCACGGCGTCTTCCATGTTGCCGAAGGCGTTGCTGAACAGATTGCGAGTCTGCCCCGCCACGTCCCGGGCACTGTCCATGTAGTCCTGGAATGCGCCGCGGGCGCCGTTGCTCCAGTCGGCCTGGGCCTGGTCGATCTGTGCCCACCCTTCGCGCTGGGCAGCCACGCGCTTCTGGAGAAACTCGCGCTCGATGTCGATCTGCGCCTGCAGATCCTGCCGCTGTTTCTCACCCTGGGCGTTGGCCAGCTCGGTCTGCAGCTGCAGGATACGGTTGTTGGTGTCCTGCTCGATCCGCAGGCGCTCCTGCATGCGCGTGGCGTCCTTCTGGCCCATGCCGACGGCGTCCGCCTGCGCGGCGTACTCCATACGCTGGGTGGCCAGCTGCCGCTCCATCTGCGACCGGTACTGCTCGGCCTGGGTCAGGCCCTGGGCGCCCTTGATCGCCGCGGCATAGTTCGTCGAGGCCTGCGCCAGCGCCTTGCCGTACTCCTCCTGGCTTATCTTGCCCTTCTTGAAGGCCAGATCCAGCTGTTGCTGTTCCTTGGTCAAGGCGCGAGCGGCCTGGGACGCTGGGTCGTACTGAGCGTAGAGACGGGCGAAGGTGTTTTCGGCTTCAGCCACGCCGCGGTTTGGGTTCTTCGGAGCGTTCTTCTTCGCCTCGCGCGCCTTGATGTCGGCGATTTCCTTCTCGATGTTCTTGCGGGCAACCGCGTACTTCTTCTCTTCTTCGGCAGTAAGTCCGCCAGCCTTCACTGCGTCAGCTCTTGCCTTGTCGAGATCAACCAGTTGCTTACTCAGCTTTTCCGTCTGAGTTTGCGCACTCTTGAACGTCGAGTTGATGACGTCCACGCCTTTCTTTCCGGCGTCGTTAATGATCCGCGTCGATGTACCTTCCCAAGCTTTCCAGGAGGCGTTGGCGATCTGGCCTTGAAGCTCAGTGGCACGCCTCTGGAGCGCCGCCATGCTTTGAGGGTTTATCCCCATAAGGCTCGATGCGGCAACACCGTTCTGGGCAATGCTCTTTTGTGCGTCAGCGATTTCCTTGTAGACCTCGGCAAGCTCCTGCTCTGGGGTTTTCTTGCGGCCGACATCAAGCATCGCATCCCATGCCCGCTTTGCCCGCGACGCAAGGGAATCCCAGGCGCTCTCGAGCGACCCCAGGTTGCTCTCCATCTCGCTGGCCCTGCTTGTCAGGGTTGAGGCATATGCCTCTGTCGCCACTTTTGCGGCGTCGATGGTCTTTCCTTGCTCCTGCAGTGCAGCGATGTTCGCGTACTGGGTCGCAGTGAGGAAATTCAGCTCTTCATCCAGCTTCTTTACTGCTTCTACCGGACTCTTGGCTATATCGTTGAAAGTCTTGACCACATCCGATATGTCTGCGCCGGTTTGCTTCGACCATGCGAGAGAAGCCCTCGTGATCTGGGCGTACATCGGTGTCAGCTTGTTTCCTGCGGCAGCGAGCTGCTCCAGAACCTCGGACGCCGCTCCGACTGTCGATTGCGTTCTAGCAACCTGTTCAGCCAGGCCCGCCAGTTCGTTGTAGCTGGTTCCGGCCGCATTGCCGTTCTTGATAATGGAATCCGTTAGTCGGTCCGACTCTTCCGAGCCCTTGTAGTAGGCAAGACCAAGCGTAGCAGCGGCTGCTGCTGCTACCGTGAACGGATTCACCAGGCCAAGGACATATCCACCCAGAGCGCGTGCAGCAGGAATTGCGCCACCAAACATATCCTTGAGCTGCCCGCCCTGCTGCAGAAACACGGTGAGCGGTGCTTGGCCGCCCTGGAGGCTCACAGCAATATCGGTGAACTGCGCTGGCACTCCACGCAGCGCAGCCTGGTATGCCTTCGCGGACATGCCGGCCCTATTCATGCTCGTGGTTGTTTCACCAAGTTCGTCGCGCATCGTGTTGATACGATTGGTGTACTCAACGAAGGTATCACTCTCAACAATTCCAGCCTTCTTGTACTTGGCGAGCCTTTCCTGCATCTCGTCTAAACGACCCAGAGCTGCGACTGACGGGTTGATCTGACCGAGTAGCTGAGAAAGGGCCTTGCGCTGATCAGAAAGGCTTTCCGACACCCCTTCAGCGGACGCTGCCGCAGCATCCCCGGCCCTCTCCATTTGCTGCAGCGATCCAGTGAGGTCATCCGCATTTCGCTTCGCCCCACGCGAGTCAATGGTTACGGCAAGGCGCGATTCTTGAGCCATCACTTTCTCCAGGCACAAAAAAACCCGCCGAAGCGGGCTTTTGATTTGTTTTGCTCAGCTAGCAGCAAGCTCGCTTCCGCAATGTTTGCACTTGATCGCCTCAAACTTGACGTCTTCAGCGCAGAATGGGCAGGTTTTGGTCTGTGCCTTCACATCCGGCTGCGCAGCAGGATCGCTTGCAGGCTGAGGCGGAGCGCTAGCTGAATTCGTCTCTGGCAGCTTGAACGCCCATACCAGCGCGACAACCCACCCAAGCAGGGTCCAGCCCAGGAATAAATTCACCAAGGCAATAGACGCAATATTTGTGTGCCCACGAAGCTTCGCTTCAATGGTTGGCAACATGTAAAGAAGTGGCACGGTCACTAGGCCTGAGAACACTACAAGGTGACCGAAGGCGTTCAATTCATCACTTGGAATCGAGCCCATGCTGACGCTGTACGCCGCGAGGAATGCGAGAACCACGAACCTCAATGCAAACATTGTTCATCCCTGCTGAATGTATATGGCTTGATGCTAGCATTTCGGACCATGGCAACCAACACCATCTGCGCCAGCCGGCGCTCACCGATAAGCGCCATCCGCCCCACGCCCATTTGGTCTACCCTTACCCTCCCCAACCACTCACATGAAGGGTGCGAAGATGCCCGACGATGAGAAGCGGAGATTTGCCGAGGCGCTGGAGCACTGGGCGGAGGCTGTGGGTGCGATCCGCGCTCGGGAGCGGGCCGAGGCCATAGCCCAGGTCGAAGAGCTACGGAGCATGCACCTGATGCGGGCTTTTCACACCAGCGCGCTATGGGAGCACTATGCTTGGAGGCGCCGCGGTCAGGGGTGAGCCAGATGCAAAAAGCCCAGCGCGGGGCTGGGCTTGCCGTGACCATTAAGGATGACTACGCCCTTCAACGCTCCAACCATAAACCTCTTTTCGACAATCTACTGTCAGATCATCCAGGTGAGGCTTGATATCTAGATACCCAATCAACCTCAATAACTCTTTGGCTGAATCGCGCAAGGGCTGCCACTCGCAGTGATCAAATATAAACCAGCTGTCACAATGAAACGCATCGTCAGAGAGGCCACTGCATGAATGCCAAAGATGCTGGAGATCAGATCGAACTTCACTTGGCAAGGCGCTTCCGCACACGGTTAGCGCGTCATTCAACGGCAACATCGTCATCGACCAAGCTTCACATGCTGGGCAATACGGAATAGCCTTTCGCTGCTCGTCTGCACTCATCGCGAGAAACTCAAGCGCAGGTATCGCTTCACATACAGCGAGTACCCGCTTGTATTCCTCCTGCCCATACCACTCCCAAAGTCTCGCTGAGAACTCCGTCATGAAAGGTGCCAATCAGTCGCTATCAAAACTCGCATACCGTTCCCCCATTTAGCTTGGCGGGACTGTAGCACTGGAGGATGAGAAGCAAAAAGCCCAGCGCGGGGCTTGATCGCGCCGAGCTGAGCTTTCAGCTATGGCTTGTGAGAAATATCGACACTGAATGTGTCATCGCCTACTGGCGTCACCGAACAGCCGGCAAACACTTTGCTCCAGAATGGTCCAGCATCGTTGACCACCATCAGAGAAATTTCCATGATCCCTCGTGATCGGAGCAGTCCCACTAATTGCCTCGCTGCTGCGAAGCCTAGTCCTACATCACGATAGGGGCTGAAAATCACCAAGGCGAACAGCTCACCGGAACCTCCTCGGTAGGTGCAAAAACCTACTGCTTCCCCTGACCTCTCAACCAGGTAAACCTCCTCCCTCAGCATCGGGGCTCCAAAGCTGACCAGCCCAATACTTTTGTCAGGATCAGACGAAAGCGTTGCCTGAAGACTGGAAATTTCCGCGTCTGTCGCCAATCGGATGCTGACACATGCTGACATATCGGGCCGCTCTATTTGGAAAGAACGGCAATTTACCATTACGTCATATCAACACAATTCCACTTATACCACCTCCTGTCCGCCCATCCAGCGTGGATGGAAAGTCAGTACCTAGCTCGCACGGCGCCGTAGTAGCTTTGTGCCTCCAACGAACTGCCCCAGTCCGTTGCCGGAAAGCCCATGGACTGGGGCTCAATGCGATAGGAATTCCAATGAGCAATGACCCAAATCTTCACGCTGGCGCAGCCTCCACAATGGCTGCAGAGACAGCGATGTGTGCGCTCATAGCTGCACTCAAAGCGGGTGGCGCACTAAATACAGATATCTTCAAGGCGAAGCTAGAGGAGCTGGAGAGCATCCAGGCTGGGTGCGATAGGCTTAACCAAGCCCACTACGACAAGGTTATGAAGTTGTATGTTGCTGCCGCCGAAGGTAGGCTGCCAGCGCCTCAGCTCTAGCCACCGAAGCACAGTCGGACCTAGCATCGCTTTGCCCCCTTCGATGGCAAGCGATGCACCTGAATCCTGCCTCTTTATTATCAGTTCTGCTCATTTGCTCCCCCTGCGGCCTGGCCGCGTCAGTCGTTGCTGTTCTGCTCCGCCCAGTTGGTGCGGAATTCTTCGTCCAAGGCGAACACCACGGCTTCGAGCTCATCGCGATCGATGGCGGTCGGGTGCCTGGCCAGGTACTCGCTGACCATGCCCGCCGTGATCGGCGCCGGCGCGGCCATCATGCCGACGTACTGCCGGGACCGGCTTATCGCGTTGTAAGCGTCGAGCAACTGGTCTGTGACCGGGTCAATCTCCGGGGCCGCTGGTACCGCATCTACGCCGCTCAGGCGTTCGCGTTTCCAGCGCTTTTTTTCGTTCTCTTCGCCCGCCCAGTCGCGGCCCCATCGGTAGACGGCGAGAGCTTTCCCACCGACTCCTTGATGCGCTCCTCGACGCGGTTGGCGATGTCGACGCCGGTGCGCAGGGCGAGGAAGTAGACGCTGGGCATCTGCTCGATCAGGGCCTTGCCGAGCTCCGGGGTGTACGGCGCCGGCTCGCCCGGGCGCTCGGCTACATCGACGCCCTGCCAATCCTTGATAAGGTGGTGTGCCACCAGGTCCATGTAGAGCTCGTCGTCGACCTCGATCTCGGCCTGGGGAATCAGTGCAACGCTGAACTGCTTTGTGCCGACGCCGGCCTGGGAGTCGACTGCCGCCAGGTGTCGGTTGATCAGCGCGCGGTGCGATCGGTACACGGGGTCGGCGGCGGAGCCGACCAGGATCTTGGCGCCAGGGGCGAACTCGACCCAGCGCTGGCCGTGGAGGTCCAGCTCTGGCTTGCGAGCAATGGTGAATCCCATGGTCTTCCTCTGCGGTAAAAGGCCCGACACGCACCGCAGGGCGTGCCGGGCAATGGTTAAGCCGTGACGGTGATCGCCGCGGTGCCTTTCTTGGTGCCATCCACGGTGCTGGTGGCGGTGATGGTCGCGGTGCCGGCGGCCACGCCGGTCACGACACCGGAGGCGCTTACGGTGGCCTTGCTCACATCGGAGCTGGACCAGGTTACGGTCTGGGTCGCACCGACCGGTGCCACGCTGGCGGCCAGGTTTGTGGTAGCGGCCACTGCCACGCTGGCGGTCGACGGAGCCACGGTCACGCCGGTAGGCGCTGGCGGTGCCGGGCGGCGGGTGATGGTCGGCGACACGCGGCGGGCGGTGTAGGCCAGTTCGACCTGGATGATGTCGGTGGCGCCGCCATCCGGCCAGGACCCGCTGATTTCCATTTCGGGGATCAGAAAGTCGTAGGCGCCGTCGGCATTGCCCAGAGTGAACTCGAAGCTGATCGCGTCGCCAGTCTGCTGCTTCTTCCACAGCTCGTAGGCCGTCTTGGCCCAGCTCAGGGTGATGCTGCCCGACGGGGTGAAGGTGGTCGGGATGATGTTGCCGGCGAATGGGTTGCCGTTGCCGATGCAGCGCTGGGTCTGGACGGCGTTGTCGAACTTCAGGTTGAAGGTGTCGACGCAGACGTTGTTGTCGCCGACCTGCACCCCGTTCAGCTTCAGGCCGGAGACGTCCTTGAAGCCGTAGCGCCGCTGGAAGGCCTCGGCCACCGGCGTGAGGATGAAGTTGGTGTCGTCGTCCTTGTCCTGCCATCCGGTCGCGGCGAAGGTGGTGGTCACCTCGATCTCGCCGTCGTTCGGCACCTGGATGTTCATGGTGGCGACCTGGGCGCCGGTGGCCTTGCCGGCGATGCCGACATCCGCGGCGTAGTAGCCCAGGCTGAAGCTGATCCGGTCGTTGCCCATGGTCAGGACGTTGCTGTCCCAATCCTTGCCGAAGCAGGAGGCCATGAACTCGTCCAGCGCGCCGAAGCGCATCTTGGTGCCGACATCGCCGGCCACGTCCACGGTGGTCTGGGCGGTACCCTGCGACATGCGGTCTTCGCCGATCTCGTTGTTCTCGGCGGTGTTGTAGGTGGGCCCAACCCCAAAGCTGGTCCGTGTCAGCACGTTCCAGGGGCCCGGAGGGGTGGTGCCTGGCGTGACTTCACGAATCCAGGCGGTTGCAACCTTGGCACCACTCGACATGGCGTGTTTCTCCTATCAATAGGCGTAAAAAAACCGCCATGTGGCGGTGCATTGGTCTTGTTCGGTTCAGGCCGCATCGAGGCCCAGAGTCATCTGCAACTGGTCACGCCAGTATTCGACTTGCGCCTCAAGTGGAGGCTTTTTCCAGCGGTGCTTGGCAAGCTCTCTGCCAGCAAAGCTGCCTCGCTCGTTCTGGTCCTGCAGCGCCTTGCAGGCTCGGTCGAACTGCTGCTTTTCGTTCAGCTCGCCGCGCAGCAGGGCGTCAATGTGAAGGTCACACCAGACAGCAAACTTCAGGTCGAGCCACCGAGCAAATGCCACTGCCAGCTTCGGATGAAACCATGTGCCCCCGCCACGATCCGAGCGCGCCTTGCTCGTTTCTACAAGTGATCCAGCGTCACATGTAAGCGCCTCAGCAAGCGCATTGAGGTATTCCTTTGTCTCGCCCTGCTTCAGCCAGTCAACCGGCCGCTTGCCGAATCGCTTTGCCACATCGGTGGCATTGATCCAGCCTTCACTGTTGAATCGAACAGCTTGGCCTTGGTAGTGAAACGGAATGACGTTGCTCTCGATCATCTGTGACACCTCGTTCATCAGGTGAATAGATACGCAGCCGGGGCGGACGGATGAACGAACATCCACCGTTCGGCTGTACGGGCCTAGGCTGCGTGTTTGGTTGCCTTGCGGCAGAAATTGGCGGCCTCAGTAGGCCCGGTATGGAATGGACAGGCTGACCTGGTACCAACCGTGGCCGTCGTCGCCGATGGTGCTGGCTGATGCCGCGTAGCACTCGAATGGCCCGGTCGGGTCGCTGTAGAACTCAAAGTGCTGTACCAGCGTGTCGGCGGCCTTGGTGATGGCCAACGTGCCCTTGTAGCTGGGCACGAACAGCTGAACGATGATGATGCCGGTGCGGCGGACGCAGGGCCCGATGCCGATCTCCGGCGCGCTGGACAGGCCAGGTACATCGGCCAGCCTGGCCCAGATTGGTTTGCCGGCCGGGTCGAATGGGGCGCTGTTGTTCGGGTAGTCCACTGCGCCAGCCGGGATACCGGCCCACTGCTGCATGCGACCTATGACGATGGCGCGGATCTGTTCGAAGGTCATGAGCTGTAGGCCTGGGAAACGCCGTTGAACGACACCGCATAGACGCCGCCGGGCGCCTGCTTCGAATGACCGTCCTCCAGCGCGGTGGCGTATGGAAGGTTGTTCTGGATATAGACCTGCGTGTACGGCGCCAGGCCGCTCATCACGGATAGGCCGCGCTGGATGGTCTCTGACCCAGATGGATCGAGGTTTTCGCTACTGGCGTACACCGGCGCGCCCACGCTTACGATGTTGTTGCCACGGAACCGGCCGGTATCGACTGGTGATCGCAGCACGATTTCGTTGAGCATGGCCAAGGCAATCACGCGCACCCTCTGCGCCAGCTGATCCTCGACCACGCCCGCGAAAGCGCTCGGCGGAGTGCTCCATCCCCTGCTCTTGGCCATGGTCACTTCCTCAGCTGGATCTCGTAGTGGGCCTTGGCCGGATCGATGCCGGGGCTGACGATGCGGTATGTGGTCGGCTCGCCAGCGATCAGGTCGGGAGCCGTTATCTGGTGGCCAACCGATGGCTTGTCCGTGAGCTCATTGACCAGGCAGATCAGCAGCACGTCGCCGACCAGGATGTTCAGCCCGTCGATGCGCCGACTGTCGTAGCTGTCGAACACGCCGCGCCCGGTGTAGGTCACTGGCTGGGCCGTGGTCGTTTCGCTGACCGGGTCCCATACGCCAGGGCCCATGTAGGAGCCGGTGAAGGCCTGCACGGCATCGGCCAGATCATCGTCGAAGGCCTCGGCCAGGTCGGCCTGAATGTCGTCGCGAATACCCATGCCCTAACCCCTCGACACACGGAAAGCGAATGGATTGCTGCGCCAGGGCGTGAGTAGGGCCAGAGCCAGCTGCACACATGCAGGCTGTGCGGCCGTGCTGGTCTTGTCGATCGAGCCGAAGGTCTTGCTGGTAGATACCGACCCAGCCTTGACGGTCTTCGCCTCGAGCGAGCCTTCGGTCTGCTGCTGGTACAGCTTGCCCTGCGAGGCGCACTTGGCCAGACGGGAGCCGGCCTCCTTGACCTCGTCAGGGATGTTGTCCATATCGATGCCGACCAGGTTGAGCGCAGTCAGGTAGGCATTCGCCTCGAACACCGCCTCGTTCTTAAGGTCGTCAGTCGCCCAGCCAGCCCCGAGGATTCTATCCACGTCGGCCACGGTGATGTAGGTAGCCATCAGACCTCCGCTTGAGTAAGTGGGGCCGCAGCCCCGGTGTTACTGCTGGTTGAGCTCGGCGACCTGCTTCTGCAGCGACTCTTTCGAGGCGTTGGCGCGATAGGTGACGCCAGCGGCATCCAGCTTGGCCTTCAGCGCCTCGACCTCGGGATCGGCAGCTGCAGCTTTCAAGGCTTCGATCTGCTTCAACAGGTCGGCCTTCTCCTGCTCCAGGTGGACCACCTTCTGAACTTCGCCGTCGCGCTCACGTTGCAGGCTGGCGATGCCGACATTGACCGCATCGAGAACCTCGAACAGGCAGCCAGCGGTTTCGCCGAGTTCGCCGCCAGGTCGCTCCAGGCTCTGCGCTGCGAACGATTCGACGATCACATCGATCGACGCCAGTTCGGCGGCCAGTTGGTCGAATTCCTCCTGACTGCTGACTCCGCCAGGCTCAACCAGCACCGCCACCTGGGTCAGCTCGGGGCGAATGGTCACCTCGGGGACGTCTTTTGCCTCACCTTTCCGGTTCTCGGTCGAGTTGGCGTCCACGATGACCAGCCCGCTCTCCTTGGCTAGCGCCTTGATGTCTCCCTGGTACTGATGGAACGGGCCAGGCAGGTACCAGATGTTGTTCTTGCTCATGTTCATGTCCTCAGCGGGCCAGGCCTGAGCCCAGCCCGCCATCAGGGTTACTTGGAGGCGTCACCGATCAGAGCCACACCGGCGGTGTGCTTGATGCTGGTCGCGGTTTTGTCCCAGTTGGTGCCGGTGGCGATCTCGGCATCGGTTGGCGACTTGCCGCCGTTGGTGGTGTCCCAGGTGTAACCCTTGAGGCCCAGGCCGAAGGTGTAGTCCACCTGCAGCGTGGTCTCGATGCGCTCCTTGCCGTTGTTGGTCTGGACGTTGCTGATCAGATCCCGGCCGTCGTGCACCAAGGCGGCGCCTTGAGCCAGGGACAGGATGATCTCCTTGTTCGGCGTACCGGTCTGCATCAGCGCCGGGGCATCGGTGACCACCGAAACCTTGCCCAGGATGTCGACAACGCGGACGTTGCCGGCCTGGAACAGCTGCTCGGAGTTGGCCAGGGCCTGGCCGATCAGCTTGTGGTAGGTGGTGCCCTGCATGACCTGGGTCACCAGGTTCTGGCTGGCATCGCCGAACTTGGCGTGCGCGTTGTTCAGCGCGCCCTGCGAGATGCCGGCGGTGGCAGACACGTCGTTGACGGCAGCTGCCTGGGCGGTGATCGCAGCGACCAGGGCAGCGATGGCGGTGTTCAGCTGGTCCTTCAGAAGGATCTCGGCGAAGGCGCGCGATGCGACCTCGATGCCTTGGGCGGTAGGTCGCTCCAGCCAGGTCATCTGCGATGGCTCGTAGCGAACCGGGCCGAAACCGCCGGCCACTTTCACCGAGGAGTTTTTCAGCTCGGTCAGGTCGGTGATCGGCGCGGTGCCGTTGGCAGCGTAGCGATCGACGCGGCGCTGGGCAGCGGCCAGGGTCTGGAAGAACGACTCTTGGAGGAAGTCGCCGGTGAAGCCGTCCGGGGACAGCACGATGGCGCCGCGGCTTGCGGCGTTGAACGCAACGAGCATCTGGTCCAGCGTCTCGATGGTCGCCGGCATGATGAAGTCGTTGAAAACCTGCATTTGAGACAGGGACATGGGTGTTTTTCCTTATTTCAGTGGGAGGTCTGGGAACCGGCTGGCGATCGCCGCCGTGCGTTCCTCTTTGGTGCCGCCGATGTTTCCTTTTGCGGTCCCGCCGCCCTTTCCAGCACCCCCGGCCCCGCCGCCGGATGCCTTGCTACCAGCGATCAGTGGGCCAAAGGCCGGATCGTTGGTGAATTCTGCTTTCAGCTCGTCCAGCGTTGCCGCTGAGAGCTTGCCGGCGGTGTCCAGCACAACGACGGTTGGTTTACCGTCGCGCTGCTCTACGCTCAGCCTGCGTTCGATATGGGGAAGCAATGCCTTGGCGCTGCCAGGTACAGCCAGAGCGGTCGCGATCTCGGTGGCAGTACGCCCTACAGTCAGATCCCGGATCTGGCTTTGCAGGGTGTTACGCTCGTTTTCCAGCGCCGAACTCAGCTCGGCTTCGCGGCGGCTGTACTTCTCGGACCAGGACTTTTCGAGCTCCTCGACGTTGCCAGACTTGCGGGCGGCCTCCTCGGCCTCGGCGCGCGCCTTTTCTTCGGCCTCGCGGCGGGCTTTCTCCGCAGCCTTCTTCTCGCCCAGGAGCTCCTCCACCTTGGCCTTCAGGCCGGTGACATCCTCCTGCTGCGGCAGACCATCGATGCCAAGGACGAACTTGCCGTCCTTCTCGACATACAGGGCTGCTACCGATTCTTCGACGCCTTCGAGGCTGTCCAGTTGGAATTTCAAGGTCATTGCTGTCTCCCAGAGACGTTGAGCAGGCCCTGCCTGCGGGCATAAAAAAACCCGCCGAAGCGGGTCTGTAAATCTCATCTTTTAGCAGTCATAAACCATTCGTATAACTTCAGCAGCATCAGGTCCATATGGATGCTGGTCGCGAGCAGTCAATACCAAATCCCGCAGGCCTGCCCCGAACTGCTTGGCCAGAACATACAAGTCAGGGTATTTGACAAGAAATCTAAAGGTCGCCTTTGAATATCTATCCATTCGACCGTTGGAGATTGATTTCCGGATAGTCTTATTGAGACGCGCAAGCTGCGCCCTGGCAGCACGTGGATCTTTCGCGTCCAGAGCGCATTTGTAGTAGTAGAGACAAAGACCTAGATCGTACTCTTCTGATACGGTCGGCGCGTAAATCATGGCTACCTTCATAATCCATTATGGGGCTAGGACGATACCAAACCCGCCTTATCAAAGGCCATCGGCTCGCGCTCGCGCAGCTCTTTGAGGGTCATGGTTCTGCCTTCGTCATCAACGAATCGGTCGATGGGCAGTTCGCCCTTGCTGAACAACTCGTAGCGCGCTGGCCCGAGCACGTCCTTCTGGAACGCTACCGGCTGCCGGGCGAGCCATTCGCCATAGGTGGTCTGGCTGCTGACCTGCTCGGCACCGTCAGGGCCGACCGCTGGGCGAGTTGATCCGGGTATATCACGGGCAAACTCGTCCTTGAGCACCGGTATCTCGGAGGTCCGGCAATTCCAGTGGAATGGCGGAGACGGCGCAGTCATGGGCACCACCGTGCCGTCCAGGGCGCGGCATAGCGGCGTTGTCCTGCCATCCAGAGTGGCCACCCGGCGCTTCCCCTTGAGGATGTCGTCGTTATTGTCCATGACCTGCTGTCGGGCGGAACTGGCGATATGGTTGGTCATTGTCCGGACCAGCGCGCCAGCCTGGTCGCGCTGCTGTACGCCAAGCGACGTGAGCCGCCGGCTGATCTGCCCGGTCGTCTCGCCCAACGCCGACCCCATGCGAATCTCGCTGATGATCTCTGCGCTCTTCTTGGTGCCGTACTGGTCGAGCGCACCGGCGATGCTGATGCGCTGCCGGCCCTTGCCGACCTCCAGGTCGAGCGGATCGGACAGCGCTGCGGCGGCGACCTGCTCAATGCTCGGCTTGTTCAGCTGCACGACCGTCTTCACGACCTTGCCCAGCAGGGTCATGTTGAACTCGGCCTCATAGCCGCCGAATTCCATCAGGTCGAGCACGGCCTGCTGCTTCATCTCTCCGTAGACGCCCGCCAGCTCGCCCTGGAGCTCTTGAATCTGCTTTTCGTACCGTTGGGTGCCGTAACGGCTCAATCCTTCTGATACGCGAGATTTGGCGGTGCTGATGGCCTTGGTGATGAACTTGGCCAGGCGTTTTAGGCTGCCCCCGGCGTAGCGCTGCACGTGAACCTGGTGGCGAGTCGCTGCGTCGGACAGGTAGCCGTCACTGCTCATCCTCGACGCCTCCGGTGTCGTTGCCGGTCACCGGCGGCTGCTCTGCAATCTCGTCGTCGATCAGCTCATCAGTGCGGTCAGCCTCAAGCACGCCGCCCTGGCGCAGATTGGTGCGCAGGTCGGACTTCGCGATCAAGCCCTGCTGCCAGAGTTGAACCTGGGCCAGGATGTCCTGAGCGGTCATCGCCTCGTCGAAGAACGATTGGTTGAGCCAGAACACAGTCCCGACTTCGTCAGGCTCGCCCATCATGAAGCGCTCGGCGTCGAGGATTGCCCGCTTCAGGGCCTCAGACACGTTTCCGGCGATGGTGCCCAGCACGCTGTTGTCCGAGCTGTACCGGATGCGCACAGCCTCAGCTGTCTCGGCGCCGCCGGCCTTCTGGACGATGCGGGCGCCGATCATCAGCATCTGCTCTTCCTTGTCCTTCATCAGCGTGCGAGATAGCTGGCTCTCGCTGGCCTGGACAAGCTTCGCGTCACCGGACTTGCCGAGGTTATAGCCCCGGGTCGATCCGATGTGCATACCGTTCGGGTTCACCTTGGCGAACTCGTCGGCGCTGATGTCGGTGGTGATGAACAGCGTAGGCTGGCTGCTGATGAACCCGCTCTCCTCCACCGTGGCGCTGTTGCCGTAGTGGAGGATGTTTACGTCGGCCAGGTCTTCAAGCGGAGACTTGTCGATGCTGGCGTCGTTGTCCTCAGCCCCGTAGAAGCTGAAGAGGATGTGGTCGAATGGCTGACCGTTCTTGTCGAGCGGCTGGGTTTCGGTATAGGTCTTGCCGTCCTTCCCGTAGACGCGCTGGACGTACTTGCCATCGATCAGCAGCAGAACCCTGTACTGGGTATCCTTGGTACGGTCCAGGCTTTCCGAACTGAACTCGGATACGCACTCGAGCAGGCAGACGTAGACCAGGCGCAGCACGCCATCAATGACCTGCTCTTCCCAGTCGATGATCGAGGTAGCGCCGTAGTGGTGGATCAGCGCGCGCCGGCCCTGCATGTCGGCCATCGACGACACGCCATCCACTTCCGGGAAGTCCACCAGGAAGCCGCCGCGGCCTGTATCCAGGCACTCACCCACGGAACGCTTGGAAAGCTGCTCCAGGCTCGTGCCGTCGCCACTGGCGTTCTCCTTCAGGTACTCCACTCCGGTGGGCAGCTGCAGCTCGGCTGTCTTGCGGAACACCGCGCCCAGCAGGCCGGTACGGGTGCGCCCGGTGATGTTCAGGAACATCGCCCGCTTCTTGTACTGCTTGTACCGCGCCAGGTTCTCCGGGGACTTGTTCTCCGGGTCCGGCATCGGCAGGTATTCGTCGTGCTTGCGCACCTCGCGGGCACCGGCCACGCAGCGCTTGACCAACTGCCAGCCGGGCAAGGCCTCCGAGTACTCTGCCCGGGGTATGAAGTTCGGCATGGGTGGCCTCAGAAAGTGAACGTGATTGGTACGTGGGTGACCGGCCTGCTGATTGGGTAGTCGTGGTGGATGAAGTACCCGCCAGCGTCGTTCGCATGGTCCACGCCGGATTTCTTGTCGGGCTCACCGTTTGGCGCCCACACCTGCTGCTCCAGGCCATCCGCATAGGTAGGGCAGCGCAGCGGGTTGATCAGGTATCGACGCTCGCCATTCGCATTGCAGAACATCGCGTTCATGGCGTTGATTCGGTCCTTCACCGGCGGGTTGGCATCGGGCGCGATCACAGCGAATCCGGCCTGCCGGAGAATGGCAATGTCCGTCTCGCTGGCATTCACTGACTTGCGCGACCCGCCCGAGGCATCGGGGTAGATCCTGATTTCGCAGGTCTTCTCGTAGTCGCGCCCATTGTGCCGCCAGTATCGCTCCTTGATTCGCCGGATCATGTCCGGGGTATCGAAGCCGTCGATCAGCTCATCCACCGCCCTGGGCTTGCCGTCAGCACGCTTGACGTGCGTGATTGCCGCCATCTTGCCGACGTTGAAGTCCATGCCGATGAACAAGGGCTCGCCTGGCTCGACGGTGTCAAAGCAGGAATTCAGCTTACGGTCGTAGGCGTGGTAGATCGATCCAGCGTTCAGGTTGACGAACTGGCCATTCAGGTAGGCCAGGATCAGCTGGGCCGGGTATGACTCCATCAGCGACGGGATGTAGTCAGGCGGCAGGTTCAGTTCGTTGTCGAACGTGCTGGCTTGCACCAGGCCATACATGCCCTGCAGGGCCGGCTTCTCGCGCAGCTGCTTCACAAACTGCTGATAGACGAACTTGAACCCCTCGGGGGTCGTGGTCACGTCCACGCCATTCTTCAGCCCGGGCACGTTGTAGCGCATCCGGGCAATGATCTTGCGCCAGGCGTGCTCAGCCTTCAGCGCGGGGAGGACATCGAGCTCGTCGACCAGGGCGTGCCCGATCTTGAAGCCGACGATGGTCTGAGGCTTCTCCATCGAGCGACAGATTGTCGTGCTGCGGTACTGGCCACCGCTGTAGAACTCGACCTCCTTGTCGCTCTCCTTCGTCTTGACCTTCAGGCCCCAGTCGAAGGCGACCTCCTCGATGGTCGGGAAGAAGATGTCGCGAATCTGCGGATAGGTCGGGGCGAAGTATCCGGAGTCAATCCGAGGCCACTCCCAGACGTGCTTGCACAGTGCTGCGCAACCTACCCAGGTCTTACCCGAACCGAACCCGGCCACGAAGCCGCGAAACTTGTTCTCCATACGCAGGAAGCTGGCCTGGGGCACGTTAAGTGACGGCATCAGGCTTCCTCGCATCCACCACGTCGACCTGCACCCGGGTGGGCGGCACGTTGTCGTGGGGATTCTCGTTCTTGGTCTGGCGGTTCACGTAGACGTCGCCAACCTCTTTGGCCGCTTGCTCCAGGATCTGGAGGGCCAGGCCATAGTTGCGCATGCCTTCGACCTTCTCGACCATCCTGCCCAGCGCCCGGAGGCGGTAGGCGCGGTTTGCGATGGGAATGTCCGCCGTCTCCTCCCGGAACCGCTTGCGGGTGTCCTCGAACAGAGTCACCCAACGCTTCGCCAGGCCTTTGCCGGAGTACTTGGTGGGGTCGTGCGTCTCCACCTGCTGGCGGGTCACCGTGATGCTGAATTCTTTCTGGACGGCCTCTACCACCTGTGAAGGCGTGTCGAAGCACGCCAAGGCCTGAACGATAAAGGCCTTCACGTCACTACTGAGGGCTGCCATAGGCTTTCATCCGTCCAGAGCCTGTCCAGAATCACGCCGACTTGAGCAGACAGGTTCCGCAGGCCCTCGAAATGTTGATCTTGGCCACCTCGGGCGGCCTGCTTGCAGCGTCGATCAGCTGCTGTACGTCTTCGCTGGCACCGTAGCGCCTCACCACGCCGACGAACTCTTCGACGTCATGGCCGCGCAGGTAGAGCTTGGGAAGCCCTTCCTGGGTGAACTTGGGCGCGCCGTACTCATCCGTCGCCTGGGCGATGTGGTAAAGCTCGTGTTCGACTAGGGCGCAGAACTCAGCGTCGGTGCACTGGACGCAGTAGTCGGCAGCCAGGGTGATGAGGTAGGTCGGCTCCTCGCCGAACCACTCCCGCATCTGCTGCTCTTGCCGGGCCTTCTGCCATCCGCCAGCGCGGAACATAAGCTGCTCGGCTTGGCCAAGTACCACCCGCCCCTGCTTGGCGAACCCAGTCGATGCCCAGAGCACGCCAATGTTGGAGTCGATCAGATGGGCATGTTCGGGATTATGGATGCTACCGGTGTCGGCGAGTATCTCGCTTTGGACCCAATCCCACACACCAGCTGCCGGTTGCAGTGTGAGCCATAGGGATTCGAGCAGGTCCACTGGTGGCTTGGGCCTGCTCATAACAGTACTCCGAAGTAATAATGATCTAACTAAAATGGGGGTTTGATCTGAAGAAGATTCTCGTCAGGCTCAAAATTTTCGTCCCCCACAAACAAATAGTTACAGGTTATTTTGTTTCGAAAAACTCGGATTTTCAGGTGAGGCAATGCGGCCACTACCGCCAACGCAGCGGCGGGATCGTACTCATCAATATTCACTCGACATATCTTGTCTTCAGCATCTGAGATCGCTTTACCGATGTTTTCCCAGTGAAATGTTTCCACCAGTCGAAGACGAGTAAAAATCGGCTCCCCCCCCGGAAATGCGAAATTATCGCAATCGACACGTTCCAGATACTGTCCCGTATCTACTAACTGGTACTGCCGAACAGGGAGATCAGCTCCACCTTCGCTAACCTCGATTTCACAAACCTCGAAGTGCTTGTAGTTTTCAACAACAGTAAACTTACGAATAGATTTCCTAATCTGTTTGCTTTCCATTGTGCGACTCCATTCTAAAAGAGCACCAATGATAGCCAATTCACACCACAGGGTAAAACTTAGAGGCTGCGCCGCTTAACCTCGTCAAGCGCCTTGTCACAATGCAGGCAGTGCCCGCAATTCAGCGTCCGACATAGCCAGATCTTCACCTGCTGCCAGTACGTGACGATGAAGATGTGCCGAGCACCGGCCAGGGCCAAGAAGGCCAGCAGAGTCGTGCCAGCCACCGAGGGCACGAAGAAGATCCGATCACTGCGGGCCAGCACGGCATACCCGCTCAGCGCGATAACGGCGTAGATGATCTTGCCAATCACCCCGTCCCGCACCTTCCCACTCAGCACGCACCAGGTCGCCCAGATGGCGATCATCCCGGCTGAGGCGGCGTTGATGTATTCGAGGATCATGCACCACCTCCCCCGAACCTGGATTTGATCAGGGACCAAAGGTCGGCGGCCTTGATAGCACGGTGAATGGCGGCGATGAGGGAGCCGCCGAAGGTGCCCAAGAGGAAACCGACACCAGCAACGCTCCGAGGCTCTACGATTCCAAAATAGGCGCTGACCATTCCGGTCAGGTAGTGCGCACAGGCAGCTCCCGTGGACAAGAACAGCAACCAGGCCTTTCGGTCTGTCAAGTCATCCCGGTGCCACCAACTGGCGACGACGGCCCCGATGAGACCCGCAATAGCCCAGTCGAGTTTATCGAGCAGGCGGTGAAATAGCTCCATGCTCGCGACTCCATAAACTGGGGCAGGAGAAACACCACAAAATTGTTGTAATACCACAAATATGTTGTATACTGAGACCTTCAAGACAACAGAGACGAGGTGATGAAGTACAGCGAGTTCAGGCGATGGTTAAAGGCCCGAGGGGTGATTTTCGAAGCCGGCAAAGGAACAAGCCACTTCAAGATCTACTACAACGGCAAGCAAACGGTCTTTGCGGACCACGGCGCCAAGGAAATGAAAGAGCCAACCCGCAAAGGAATCATCAAACAGCTGGGGCTTGAATGAGCCCCAGCTCACTCGTATTCATCACCGATGACATTCAGAGAGCCGCCGAGCGGAGGGCTAGAAATGTTTGATTACCCCGTGACTATTCACGAAGACGAAAACCCAGGCGTCGCCGTAACCTGCGATGACCTGCCAGAATTCAACAGTGCAGGTGACGATCTGGCAGATGCGCTGCGTGAGTCTGTGGACGGCATCGAGACCGCCCTGTCGATCTACGTCGATCAGCGTCGTGCGATTCCGCATGCCTCAGCTCCACAGCCTGGTCAGCATGTCGTACGACTGCCGGCTGTGACTGTGGCGAAGATTGCGCTGTGGAACGAAATGATGGAGCGCGGTATGCGTAAGGCCGATCTGTGCCGGTTGCTGGGCGTGTCTCAAACCCAGGGCGATAGGCTGGTCGACTTCCTTCACACCTCAAAGATGGAGCAGCTTGAGACCGCCCTTGCAGCCCTGGGCAAGCGACTGTCCGTCACCGTCGAGGCGGCGTAAGGGCGCTGCGGCTAAGAGGCCTATTGAGGGCCTATTAAAGACGAAGCAAAAGGCTGGAAACAGTCAACCAACGCACTGTTTTTTATTACATTCATCGGCCGTTAATGGCCTGCCAAGGAGAAAGCAATGGCTGAACTACGCGCGTTTGAAATCACCTACACCAAAAACGAGGAGCGGAAGACCTTCGTGGTACAGGTTGCCAACTTCTACCAGGACGATGAGTGGCGACTGGTAGCTACTCGTTTCAAGATCCCAAATCGAGACCTAGACCAGGGACAGGAGCCAGAAACCTGGAAGTCCAAGTGCATAAGCTCCGGCTACACCGACGTCACATTTGTCGAAACCCCATAAAGAAAAACCCGGCTCAATTGGCCGGGTTCTTTTCGTCAATCATCAACACACGCAGGAGTGACAGGATGAGCAAATAATGTTGCATCGTTGCACGGGTGTCAAGCGGCATCCGCCATCAAAATGCCTTCCTCCTCAAGGACCATGCTAGACGCCGCCAACGCCTCTGCCACCATCTCGTCCAGCACATTCTCGATAGCCTTCTTCCAGCGCCAGTAGGTGGTCCGATTCAGGCCCTGCCCGTCCCAGGTGTTGATGTCGTAGAACTCGGCCGGCAGCACGATCATGTCGGTGGACCGCTTCACGTACTGCTCGCGGCGTGCCCGGTCTTCGCCATCCGCCACCGACTCGCCGGCCAGTTGCTTCCGCACGGCATCGGTAAGTGCATCAAAATCAGCGCGATCACGGGCAGATCTGCTTGCCACCTCTCGGCCGGACTGAGCCTGCACGCCCTTCACCGGCGGAATAGCCCAGGCGGTGACCGCCTTGTACCGGAACAGGTTCGGCGCCTGAGTGGCGATCAAGGGCACGAGCTTGCCGATCGCCTCCACCTTCTTGGCCTTGTGGGTCGAGAACCTGGCCGTCAGTGCATTCCAGTGCCGCGGGATCAGCTTGCTGTGGAGCCGGGCATGCACCCAGCAGTCAACCAGCATTGCCGCATCCTTCCCGGTGATCTCGCCCTTGAGCTTGGACGCCTGGATCTTCGGCTCGAAGTCTCCACCACCTACACCGCTCACGGTATCCGCCGCCAGGGCGCGAACCACTGCTGCCAAAACGCTTTGGTACTTCATTGGCCGTTCTCCTTCTTCCGGCGATTCGCGATGAGCTGGGCGCGGGTGACGCACCAGGTGGAGCTGATGAACATGGCCAGCAGGAGCAGGCCGACGATTTGTTCGGTGGTCCAGGTCATGCTGCTGCCTCCTGAGGCTGAATTCGGACGCGCACAGCGCCGCCCTTGGTCGTTTCCTTGCTCACCCTGATCTGGGTGGCGAACACGTTGTCGTCGATACCCAGGGCATCTGCCAGGCCGTCACGGCCTGCCTTGAACATCGCCAGCAGGTTGTCGTCGTCGCGCCGGCGGCGATCTGGCGGCACGAACTCGAGCATGAGCAGTGCTTCGCCCTCTGGTGCCTGGATACCCGCTCGCCTGGCCAGGAGAAAGCAGGCGTAGCGATAGGTCTTCGCCGCCTTGCTCTTCCTGGCCCAGTGCACCCTGGCGTTAGGGCTGCATGCGGCCGGCGGCCACGGTAGTGTCAGTTCCATCAAGCAGCCCCTTTCACGGTCAAAATTCCTGCCCGGATCAGGGCCTCATGAGTCTCAGCGATAGCCCGGGGCACATCGGACCAGTCCACCTCGCCTTTCCCTCGGCCGTCGAGCACGTCATGGCAGGCGCTGCAGGCGTATACCGCCACGGTGTCGAAGCCCTTCATGCCCATGCCCTTCTGCCCGCAAGGCAGGTGGGCCAGAACGGTGGTCTCCGGGTTGAAGTTGCAGGTGCCAGGTATACGGACAGTGCAGTCCTGGCCCCGGGCGCTCTCGCGCAATTTCTTGGATACGACGCGCATCAGTACTGTCCTCCCCACCGATCTGGCTCAGTCCAGCGCACGCCATGCTCGGCGCCGAATGCGTGCATCACTTCGAACAAGTCGCTGAACCACTTCTGCGACTGCTTGCGGGTCGACACGCCCAGGACGACAAACCCGCCGTCGATACCCGGTACCGCGTCCTGCTTCTGCACCGCCGCGCTGAAAATGTGCTTCCAATCCTCGTCGGTGAGCTTGCGGCCGTACCAATCCACCTGCTGGGATACGTCGCGGAGCATGGCCCACATCTTTCGGTTGCAGGCGTCGGGGCGCTTCTCGTCCTTGATGACCACCACCTTGGGCTTGGTCAGGTCGATGGCGTGCAGGGCGCCGTAGAGGCGGTTCAAGTCCTGGGGGCTGCGAAGGGCGAACTCAGGCACTTGCCACCTCCTGCAACTGTTTCTCCGCGGCGCGCACCCGGGCGGTGAGCTGGCTGATCTCATCCAGAAGGCCCAGCGCGACCTCCTCCACCGTCGTCTCGCCGAGGAACTCGTCCAGGGCATCCGTGTGGCGCTCTAGTGCGTCACTGCCGGCGCGCCAGGAGGCGACTACCGACCACAGCAGGGGCTGGAGCTTTTGCTTGTCGATGGTCATGGCGCCACCTTCAGGCCTTGGGCCTCGATGGACGATACGACCTCTTTCCTGCTCGGTCGGAAATGATTTGGCAGCTCCACCACCACGGCCTCGCGGCTGGCCTGCCAGCCCGCCTCAAACGCCCGCTGGTATGCATCCCGCAGGTGCCGTGGCTTGCGGCGCACGAACTCGGAAAACGCATCGCGCATCTTGTTGGTGTCCATCAGTGCTTCTCCTCGGCAGCTTCGATTCGCTCTTCTTCGCAGTAAGGGCATGGCTCCATGATCGGCTCGGGCGGCTGCCAGTAGCCTTGGTCGGCATATCGCCCGGTGAAGATCTCGCCCTGGTCGTGGCAGCGGCTGCAGACGGGCATACGTTTCTCGGCGGAACTGTTCACACCCCCTCCCCGGCCGGCTGCCCGGCGCGCTCAAACTCAACGTGATACCCGCGCTTCTGGCTGCCATCGACCATGACGACGCGGCGGTCGGCGCCACGGGCCACGCGGACGATTTCCTTGCTTTCAACGACAACTGCGAAACCATCGGCCACCAGCGCATCTACGGTTTGCTTCTGCGGGCTAGTCATCACATAGCCTCCTTGCGCAGACGGTGCGATTCGCCGGAGAACACCAGACCAATGCCGCGACCTTCACGCAGGCGGTCCACCGAACGCTCGCCCAGTACTTCGCCCAGGCGCGCGGCGTCGAGGTTGGAGATCACGATGGTTGGGCGCTGGTCTTCGTAGCGGCCGTTGATTACGTTGAACAGGGTGGCCAGCTCGTACTCGCTGGGCTTGGTGGCGCCCACTTCGTCGAGGATCAACAGGTCAGGCTCAACCAGGCTGGCGAAGGCCTGGGCCTCGGTGTAGCCGGCCTTGTCGCCGTAGCTGCCCTTGATGAACTGCAGCACGGTGCTGACCGTGCGGTACACGGCGGTCATGTTGGTGGTGGTCGCGACCTGGGCGGCGATGGCGGCGGCCAGGTGGGTCTTGCCGGTGCCAGGCGTGCCGGTCATCACGATGCAGCGACCGTCTTCGCGGTGCTTGGCGAACTGGTCGGCGTACTCGCGGCACCGGGCCAGGTTCCGCTGCTGGGTGTCTGTCTCTGCGCGGTAGTTGGCGAAGGTCTTGCCTTGGAACCGGCGCGGGATCAGTGCTGCGCCCAGCTTGCGCTCCAGGCGGGCGGCGGCGCTGCGCTCCCACTCGGCCTGCTTGTCGGCCACTTCTTGGGCGTCACGCGCTTCCTGTGCGCACTTCGGGCACCCACTCTGGCCGTTCTTGCGGATGATAACGGCGAACGCACCATGCTGCTCGCACTGGCCTTCCTGCTTGGCGATCACGCCCAGGCGGCGCTCGATGTCGTTGATGGCGAGGTCCACGGCGCTAGAAGTCATACGAGCCGTCCCCGCGGGCGGTCATGCCCTGCGTGTAGTCGATCTGCTGGAAGCCGTGGTGGCGGGACTGGGCGGCAGGCTGGCGGCTGTCGCGAATGCGGTTGATCACCCAGGATGCCTTGAACCCCTGCCACCCCGCCGACAGGGCTTCGGTGATGGCGTCCGATGCCGAGATCCCGGCTTCAGCGCATTTGGCCAGTTCAGCATTCACGGTCGACCAGACGGTTGCGGTCACGGCGGCCTTCTTCGCCTTGCGCTGGGCAAGCCAGTCGGTCAGCAGCTGCTCGGGCACCTGGTGGGGGTTGTCGGCCAGCAGGTTGGCCAGGCCGAACGGAGCCTTGCGATCAGGCTTGGCCGGCTCAGCCTGGGGGGGCAATGAAATATCTTCCGAAGGAAGATTTTCATAGGGGGTTTTATTCTTGGAATAGAGAAGGGAGTCGTCGGTTTTGGTCTGTTTCGAGGTAGATCCGATTCGGACGATTTGAGCCGAGTCAGACGATTTGGTCTGTTTCGGATCTTCAACAAATACCCACTCTTTCGGGTCACACAGACCGATATCGCCCCGGGCGCCGCCGTCACGGAACAGCACTCGGCGGCGCAGCAGGCTTGAGATTGCCTTGGACACGGTGTCAGGGTGGATATGGGTGGCCTTGGCAATCGCCGTGGCCGGGATGCGCTGGGCACCTTCGTTGAAGTTGAAAGTGGCTTTGGCCACGTACAGCACGATCTTCATTTCGCGCGCAGACAGGTCGATAGCCATCAGGCCATCCATCAGCTGATTGTCCATCCGGGTAAACCCCCCGGTATTGCGTAGTGGGACGATGTTTGTCATGATTCCTCTCACACATTGCTTCATCGAAATCGCCGACCTGCACGTCGGCTTTTTTGTGCCCGTTAGGTCCGCTACTTGTAAGTGCGAACCCAAAGGGAACCGAATCCGAGAAAACCCGCGCATGCGCGGACTTTTAATTGCACCCTCGGGCTTATCAGGCCCTGATCAGGCCCGACGGTGGAACGGCGTCACCGAGCCTCGAGGATTTCGCGGCTTTGTCCTGGCTGCCAACTCACGACGCATCAACTCGGCGGCAAGCGCTTCAGGAGTTACCCCTCTGCGCTCGGCCTCTCGCTCAAGCTGGTCCATCATTCCTTGGTCAAGCCCGACCTTTTCAGTAGGCATGGGCCCTCCTCCGGGCCTTCAGGCCACTTCTTGTTCAGCGGTAGTCTCCGAAGACAGGGCAGCCAGCTGCGCCTCCAGCAGCTCACGGCACAGCACAGCACGCTGCGTACGGTGAAACGTCGCCAGCGCCTGGATCAGGTTGAAGGTGTCCTCATCGACCCGGACCTTGATCTCACGGTCATGCAGGTGCTTGGGGTTGGCGTACATGCGGGGATTGCTCCTTGCTGTTGAAGGTGGTTACGCGGCGCCTTTCAGCGCTTTTCTGGCGAATGGGATGAGGTCCGGGCGCAGGCCGGCGATGGTGATCTCGCCGTCCGAGGCGTCCTGCAGTCGTTCGGCGAGTTCGGTAGAGGCCTTCCGGTGACCACCTGCGAGCTGCCAGAGGTGGCCAACAGTGGTCTTCGCGTCGGCTGCGACCTGCTGCCGACGTTCATTCGTGGCCCTGCCCAACCAATCACGGAGGTGATCATTCATGAGGGTTCTCCTTACACATAGAACGAAATTTAGCTCATGGCTAATTTCAGAGCAAGGATAATTTAGCTTTGCGCACATTTAGCAGTCAGCTAAACACTGGCATTCTTCGCGTCATGGATATCTACGAGATTCGCAAGCACAACCTGGTCAAGCTGATTGGCAGCCAGAGAAAAGGCTCCTGCGCCGAGCGCTGGGGGATGGCGCCTGCGCACCTGAGCCAGATCCTTTCGGACAAGACCGCGAAGAACTTGGGCGACGATGTGGCCCGGCGGATCGAGGGCATCGAAGGACTTCCCCGCGGATGGTTCGACTCGATCCCTTCGGATGATGAGTCCCGCACGACCGCCCCGGGCTCAGATGCCGGCGGGAAATCGGCCGCCGACCTGGTCAAACAGATGCTGGCGAAGAGCGGCAAGGGGATTCCGGAGGAGACACGGCAGCGCTTGTTGGCGGCAGCCGAGGAGCCGGCGGCCACAAACGTGATCAGCACCGACTTCTCCCGCCCTGGCCTGGTGGGTGATGAGGTGTGGATCGCGCACTACGACATCCGCGCGGCAATGGGTGGCGGCCAGGCGGTGCAGGACTACCCGGAAATGCTCCAAGACGTGCGCGTCAGTCCGCGGCACCTGCGCGAACTCGGTGTCGAGTTCACCGAGCACTTCCACCTAAAACTGGTCACCGGCTGGGGTCAGTCGATGGAGCCCACGATCAAGCACCGGGACCCGCTGATCGTCGACGTCAGCATCCGCGAGTTCGTCGGCGATGGGATCTACCTGTTCTCCTGGGGCGACCATATCTACATCAAGCGTTTGCAGATCGCGGACGAGGATAACTTCGAGATGATCTCGGACAACAGCAAGCACAAGGACCGAATGATTCGCCGGGAAGAAACCTACATCCAGGCTCGCGTGCTACTGGTCTGGAATGCTCACCTCGTCTAGCGCATCATTGCCATCAAATCCAAGTTGCGAGGGCCTAGACGGGCTGCGAAGCAAAGCTAAATAAAAGGTTTAAGAGATGTCTATTAAGGAAGCAAATGACATGAAGGGTCGTCACGACCTTACCGTGACAGCTGAGGATTTCGCTGAATTTCTCAGAGAAAAGACCCCTGACTCTGTATGTCCCGCCTGTGGTTGCGATGAATGGACTGTCATATGCCCTCCTCAAGAGGGTGATACGCTGAACGCATTTAGGCTTAGGCTGATACTTCAAGATGGCCCGAGACCGGCAAGCGTTTCCGCATTCGCAATCTTCTGCGACAATTGCGGATACATGCGTTGTCATTTATCTCGGCTTGTGAAGCGCTGGGCTGTGGCGCAGCAGCTTGAACTTGATCTAGCGGGCGAAGAAAGCGGTCTCGAGGACGACTCGAATGACTAGGTTTTCAACTTGCGATCACGTTAAAGATGGATTCGCTAAAGCTGGCCCGTCGTTCAAGGTTGCTTCCGCACCCTCGCCTCAACCTGAGGATGACATTCAGAGGAAGCCTGTCCATACTGATCGCATGAACGACATGACCCGCGAAGAGATTGACACAAAACTACAGCTGATCGAGGAGCGCCTTGATCGGAAGGTCTCTGACATCGCCAAGTCAGTGAGCGATTTCCAGGCAGCAAACCATCGCACGGTGGAGGCTCTTCAGAATGCGAAATGGTGGGCTATTGGTACCGCCATTGCCGTTCTGGCGGTTTTCATGGGCACCTTGCAGTGGGGCCTATCAGCCCAAAAGGAAGAAAATGCTCGCTTCAGCGCTTTTATTCGAGAGGATGTGAAGGCCATCGGCGATGATGTGAAGGAAATATCCAAAGCCGTGACCGAAATGCGTATTCGCTCAGAGACAAAGGCCGAAGCATCAAAGAATTGACCAAAGCCCGCTTCGGCGGGCTTTTTCATTCCTTTCAAAAGGGCGCTTCCGCCTCTACCGGCTCACCATCTTCATAGCCATCCCTCCTGCTGACCATCTCATGGATGTCGTCCGCCCTTTCCCACTGCCGGATCACCGATCCGTCATCGCAAAAGGTCATGTCCAGGCCGTCAGTCTCTGACAGCAGCTCCATGATCGCCTCCCAATCCTGATCACTATCCGTGTCCAGGCGATGGATCAGCACTCTCCTCCCCAGCTGCGCGAGCGGCGAGTTGATCATCGCCGATACCCGCAAACCCAGGCGCTCCAGGCCGGTCAGTTCGGGGCGCGCGGCCATTGAGGTGTCTTCGAGTACTGCTGCCATTTCCTACCTCCGCTACTGTATATCCGTACAGGTGTATCGGAATCATAGCTCAGTGCTAAACGAAGCGTAAAGGCGAAGCCGCTGGCAAAACGGTTCAGCAGGCTGTTTGTCGCCCGGCGAAAATAATTTAGCTCTGAGCTATTGACGACATTTTAGCTTGCGGCTAAATTTTACCTCAAGCAGTCACCAACCAGGGACTGCCCAGGCCCTCACAGGCCGCCGCTCTTTAGCGACACACCTTGCCGGATCGATACCGGCCCAGATTCAAAGGCAGCGATGGACAGGCCTCAACAGTCCAGAGGGGTGGCAACTGCCCCGGGCGTGCAGCGTAAAGCGCCGAGACCAGTTATCCAGCGGGAGAACAAGCCGAAAGGCCCGCGGCTGGAGGAACAATCAGAAATTGCCGCGCAACTGACGCCAGTAGCGGGTCGCGGCAGATTTCCTCGATGCCCTTCTCACGAGGGGTATCAGGGAAATCAACCATCGACAGTTTTGGTCAAGATCTATACCGATCCGCGAACATACGATCCAAATGATATGATTGGCGGTTTTTGCAGAAGGAATACCCTATGAAAGGCTTACCAACCATCGCGCTGATTGCCTGGCTGATCGCATCCTGGCTCACCCATGTAATTGTCTGCTTTAAGACCGCAAGCTGGGGATTCCTGATTGCTGGCGCTCTCTTCTTCCCGGTCGCTGCCGTGCACGGAACCGGAATCTGGTTCGGCGCATGGTAAATTTCGAGGCAGCTCTCTGAGCTTGTAAGTCTCGATAAATAGCCCGCTCTATGCGGGCTTTTTCATGCCTGCGATTCACTGATGCCGCTTCGAAGAGGCGGTATCGGGAATTCACTGGAGGAACACAGCATGAACAAAGTCCTTCGCATCACCCTAGCCGGAGAGCGCGAGGTGTTCGCCGACAGCGACTTGGCCGCCTGCATTCGAGAGGCGAACCGCATCAATGCCGAGCGCGGCTATACCAACGGCGTTTGCGTGGTTGAGCTGGAAGACGGCCAGCGCATGGCCGCTGCTGACTGCAAGGCGGCGGCATGAACTTGCGCGACCAGGGCTTCAAGTTCTGCATCAGCCCAGACAAGACGCAGGG
Organism: Pseudomonas sp. FG47; assembly: GCF_057809115.1. Taxonomy (NCBI): domain Bacteria; kingdom Pseudomonadati; phylum Pseudomonadota; class Gammaproteobacteria; order Pseudomonadales; family Pseudomonadaceae; genus Pseudomonas; species Pseudomonas sp. FG47. The sequence goes on along the minus strand of NZ_JBMDJI010000002.1, from coordinate 225,962 downwards.
CCAATGGCTGCACCCAACGGTGTTCAAGGTCATGCATTCCGACTGGACCGATGTAACCGAATGGCCGACTGAACAACTGCTGGCCTACCTGATGCCGGCGCCGCAGCAACAAGAGCTGTTCGCGGCATGACGATTTCACTGGCTGGCCTTGGAGACAGGGCCAGACGGGAAATCAACTGGTAGCGGAGCAATTGAAGATGACCACGATTATCCAAGACCGCTTCGATAGCGGCGCCCAGGTGAGCCTGGAGATGGACAAGAACGAAGGCGAGCTGTTCGTCTTTCACTGCCCGGCAGGTCAAGGCTGCAAGGTCAGCAAATGGCCTCTGGATAGCTACCACATGCCGATCGCGATGGCTCATTACGAGCAATGCATGGAGCTGGAGCGAGCCGCTTTCGAAGTCTACTCCACGTCAGCCTGACGTTAACTGCCCATCAGTGCCCGCCCATGCGGGACTTCATCACCAGCGCAGAGCGTCCTGCCCCACATCAGTTAACGGGGATACAGTCAGGGCGTTCTGCGGTGTTGATGAATGCGCAGGCTGCTGGCTGCGCGGAAAGACATGCCCCGGCTGGATACGATGCGAGATCACAATCGCCTTCAGTGGTGAAGTAGCAGGGCCAGTCATGCCGGAGATCAGCGCCGGCCATCAACACTACCCATCCCTTGACTGCCAGGAAAGACTGGCCCGATGCCCTGCTCCCCATCGCAGGCTGCATCGGGAGCCACACTGAACGCGAGTTGATCGCCGCGAATTGTGAGCGGGGTAGCGTCTCGGCCTTTGCTGAGGCGTCCCGGCACCCGGTTTGCCCCGGAGTGTGGCTCCCGATGCATCCCGCATCCCCTTCTTGAGTGCCGCTGCGATTCCAGCGTGCGATCACTGGAGGACTCGCCATGTAACAGGACAGCGCGCCGAGGCCTTCCAGCTCGGCACTGCCTTAGAGAGCAGCACTCTTGATGAAAGCCCGGGCAATCCTCGGGCTTTCACGCTTCGCATCCCCTTCCCTTCACATACGACCGCATTGGCAGGCGCCAGGCCACCTTTCACGGTGGGTTTGGTCACCCGCGCCTGGCTCCTGGCCAATGCGGTTGCCGAGGATCACCAAAATGCACCACTGCACCGAAACCCAGGCTGTATGTCGGGGCTGCGGCCTCAAGCTGCGTGGCTCGCCTTCGTGGAAAGGCGGGCTGGCCTATCACCCCGACCCGAAAGGCGAAGTGCATAGCTGCCACTACGGTGGCTGGGTCTGCTCGCGGCGCTGCGACATCAAGGCCTGCGTTGAGCTGGAAGGAACCATGCCCGGGTGTGGCGGCGTGAACAGCTTCGAGCGCCTTTCGCCCTACGCCAAAGAGAGCATCAACCGCCATTGGCCGGAGGCGGCATGAGCGGCTGGATCAAGTGCAGCGACAGGCTGCCGGAAATCAAAGACGACTCTGTCCTGGCCTATGCCGATGGCACATCACCGCACGCCGGTCGTCACGCCTGGCCCGCAGGAGGCATGGACATGGTCCACATCGAAGATTACTTCGGCGATGTCACCGCCGGGCTGGATGAGGCTGGCAACCAGCTCTACACGAAGATGTACCTGAGCAATGGCGTCACCCACTGGCAGCCCCTCCCTTCCCCACCCACCGAGTAACCCACCACCTGGAGGCGACCATGGGCAGGGAGCACGAGCTTTACGCGGATAGCGCCCAGGCCCGCGAAATGGATCGCCGATTCACGGGCGACTCCTCCTGGGTGGATGTCGACTCAAGGCAGGCCAAGGCCAACAACCGCGCCTGGCTACAGATGATCCGCGAGCAGGAAGAACACCACCGCAACCAGATGCGCGGGAAGATCGCCGCGGCGGTTGATCAGATCGGAAACCGACGGGGCTACATGGGCCCAAGGAGGCCGCAGTGAACAAAAAGACCAGGCAGGACGTTGTCGACATCATCGAATCACGGTTCACGGCGATCTGCGCGTCGTTTAGCGACACCCTGCGCGGCGAACTGGAAATGGCGATCGACTTGGCCGGGCTAACTGACGCCATCGGCATGGATCAGCAGCGAAACTACAAGGAGCGCCTGATCAGGATCATTGATCGCAACAGCCAGCAGCTGCTTGAGGCGCTCGGGAGGATTGCATGAACGGTTATCGAAAGCCCGATATCTACACCGACGCCGACTGGGACATGGTTCAGGGATACATGCGCGGTAGTAGCGGCCTGTCGATGGAGCGCGCCACCGCAGCATACAAACACGGCTGGATGAATGGCCGCGATGATCGCGACGGAATGCCGCGCGAGCGTGCGAATGTTCTGATCCGCAGGGCAAACATGATTCCTGGCATCACTCCGATGAGTGAAATCGGTGCAGCGCCATGACCGCCTACCAGCGCGCACGCCGGTTCGCCTTATGGCGCGGCAGCCTGATAACCCTTTCTCTCTGCACCGCCTGGATGCTTGCCAGCGCCTACGCCGACCGCATCACCTCCTGAGGCAACCATGAGCACAACACCCCGCCTGGCCGTCCAGCTTGACTGGATGACGGTCGGCTCGTTCTCACCTGAGCTGTACCAGGGCGACGAGCGCAAAGAGTACGAAGACGAAGCAGCGCGCATTCAGCGCCAGTGGGACAACCAACCGAATTGAGGTAGCCATGAGCGTCTATAAGAAGCTCCAGGAGGCGCGTTGCGAAATGCAGCGCATGACTCTCACCAAGTCTGGCGAGAACAAATTCGCCAAGTACTTCTACTTTGAGTTGGGCGATTTTCTGCCCGCTATCAACGACCTGTTTCGTGAAAAAGGGCTGTGCGGGGTGATCTCGTTCACTGCCGACCTGGCCACGCTTAAGGTTGTCGATGTCGAGGACGGAGCTTTCATCGAATTCACCAGCCCGATGGGGCGAGCCGATCTGAAAGGCTGTCATGAGGTGCAGAACATTGGCGCCGTTGAGACGTACCAGCGCCGATATCTGTACGTAACGGCGCTTGAGATCGTTGAGCACGACGCGCTTGAGCCTGTCACTGGTAGCCAGCCGACTAACGACGTCAGAGCAATTGGTCAACCAGACTGGACTGGATTGATGGCTGACATTGCCCAAGCAAGAACTATGGAAGATCTCAAGCCTGCGTTCGACAAGGCTATCTCTGCCGCCAAGGCCGCAGGAAACAAGAACATGGCCACCAGCTTCACCAAGGCCAAGGACAAGCGAAAAGCTCAACTTTCCCCTCAGGAGCAATCGGCATGAATGCCTTAATTTTCGACGGTGAAACCACTGGCTTCAACGAGCCTCACTTGGTTGAGGCCGCCTGGCTGCAACTTGCAGCTATCCCAGGGCTGCCAGTGGCCGGCGAATTCCTGCAGCGCTATAAGCCGGGCAAGCCGATCGAGCTCGGCGCCCTGGCCACTAGCCACATCCTTGATGAGGAACTGGCAGATTGCCCGGATCACAGCGAGTTCCAGCTGCCTAACGAGATCGAGTACCTGGTCGGACACAACGTCGATTACGACTGGGGTGTCATTGGTCGGCCAGAGATCAAGCGGATCTGCACCGCAGCCCTGAGCCGTCGATTGTGGCCAGACGCCGACTCCCACTCGCAGTCGGCGATGATCTACCTGCACTACCGCAGCGAAGCGCCAGGCCTGTTGCGCAATGCCCACGCCGCCCTGGACGACGTGAAGAACTGCCGCCTTCTGCTGATCAAGATCCTCGACGTCCTGGCTGCCGAGTTGGGCCGCCCGGTGGCCGACTGGGAAGAACTCTGGGCCATCTCCGAAGACGCCCGCATCCCAACCGTAATCGGCTTCGGCAAGCACCGCGGCGCCAAGTTCAGCGACCTGCCAGCCGACTACCGCCGCTGACTGCTCAACCAACCTGACCTTGACCCGTTCGTTCGCAAAGCACTGCAGCGCTAGGAGACACCATGGCCCGCGGAGTAAACAAAGTCATCCTGGTCGGCACCTGCGGCCAGGACCCGGAGGTCCGCTACCTACCCAACGGCAATGCGGTCACCAATCTGAGCCTGGCCACCAGCGAGGCCTGGACCGATAAACAGACCGGCCAGAAGGTCGAAAAGACTGAATGGCACCGCGTTGTGCTGTTCGGGAAGATCGCGGAGATCGCCGGCGAGTACGCCCGCAAGGGCTCGCAGATCTACATCGAAGGCAAGCTGCAGACCCGTGAGTGGGAGAAGGAAGGCATCAAGCGCTACACCACTGAGGTGCACGTCGACATGCGCGGCACGATGCAGCTGCTCGGCAGTAAGCCGCCGGGACAGCAGGCCGGACAGATGCCTGATCGGCAGCCTCGACAACAGCGCCCTGCGCCCCAGCAGAGCCAGCAGCCGGCGCCGCCAGACTTCGACGGCGACATCCCATTCGCCCCTCTTCACCACCTCGCGGGGGCATAGCCATGCACTGCCGCGAATCGATGGACCCTCTGACCGTCATCAAGTACGCCGCGATGATGGCCGCTTGCAGCAGACAGCCATGGGCCGTCTACATGCAGCAGGGCAAGAGGCTGGTGGCCAATCCGTACCGGGGCAAGCAAACAGACCTGGTGGAGGTGTGCCGACCATGAACCGCATCACCGCACGCGTCCGGCACGGCCGGCGCCAGCAACACATCAATCTGCCGCCCAGCGGGATGCATCGTCATTGCAATGGCAAGCGATTAATGATGTCTGCGCCTTTTGTCGCGATATTTATGAGCTTCTCCATGATCGAAGCGGCTTTATCGGCATGCCCAACGTACCCCCAAAGCCGCGATTTTTTCACTACCTGTTCAGCGGAGACGCTAGGGTTTCCTTGCTGCCGGTTCAACTCAAGCAGCAGGTGCAGCACATCTTCTTTAGGTGTATCCACTGGAAGCCCGATGTGCTCATAAAGCGTTACCGGATCTCGCTCGTTGAAGAACTTTTGCACATCAATGAATTGCCCACCATTGACTTCTATATCAATGGTGGAGCCGTGTGAAACTTCAATTGCCGTACCAACATTGATCATCTTTGGATTGTTAATTCTTATTGCCATAGCTTTGCACTCCCATGTGCACTCCGCCGGTCACCCGTAATACCCCATCCCACCCCAAATTGCCACCATGCCGCCACCAGCACGGAGGGCGGCGCATGCATGGAGAAAGCCATGAGCGATACCGAAGCCAGCCCGAGTCTGGCAACCGGCCACCCGATGAGCGCAGACACCTGGACGGACTTCGTTGCCCGCCTCCGCCACCACTGCAACGGCCAGGGCGTGAAGTGGCACCACACGGCCTGCGCGCTGTTCACCGTGCAGCAGAAGCGAATCGACTACGGCTATGAGACCGACTACGCCGAGGGCCTGGTCGTCTGCTTGGAGGACAGGCGCTGGTTCAATCCAGTGGATTACTGGAATGACCTCGACGAGGAAGAACAGCAGGAAATCAATCAGGTCGTTCAGGGTAACCACGAGTGTGATTTCCTCGACCTGGATACGGATGACCAGTGGGAGTTCCTGGCCGAACTCGACGACCATACCGTCGCCGGCTGGAACAAACACTGGGAAATCGTGAACAGCCACTTCACCAAGGAAGCGGCCGAAGCGTTCATTCGCCGCAAACAGCACGACTACCCAGAGCTGCGGGTTTACGTCGAGTCGCAGTACTACGCCTGGGAGTTCGAAGCCATCAAGGCCGCGATCCTCGACGGCACGCTGGTCTACCAGCCAAAGCCAGCAACTGATGACGCTACCGCCGCCTGACCATCCCGCGCTGCCCGCCATCTGCTCAACCCTGGCCTGAAGACTCAGGCCTACGGCAGTACTTCTCATGCTCCTGCTGGGAATAGCAACCCTGGTCGCAGTTTAGATAGTTATCCCAGCTCGTGCCCCAAATTCGGACTCCAGCAACCGCAGTAAGCACAAAGCCCCAAGCCCAGGGCTGAGGGGTCCAGGCAGCCATAACCATGCTTGCAGCGACAATGGCGATACCACCCCACCATCGTTGCCTCTTCGAGAATTTCGAAACCACTGCCCGCTCTCCCTGCAAATAAGCGGCGAAGCATACCACTCGCTTAACTGAGCCACATACGGCGCTGCCCGCCAGCGCCTTCCCCTATTCAACGATAACGCCGACCCGGCGAGGGCGGCGCCTGCCTGCAAGGACCACAACATGACCTGTATGACCTCCCTCGCCCTGCCCTTCGAAAAGGAGCTGGTTGTCGATCTCTTCGCCGGCGGCGGCGGCGCCAGCAGCGGCATCGCTGAGGCGTACCGCGAACCGGATGTGGCGGTAAACCACAACCCAATCGCCCTCGCCGTGCATCGCGCCAACCACCCGCAGACCGAGCACTACGTGGCGGACGTTTTCGAAGTTGACCCTGTGTTGGCTACCAAGGGGCAGCCGGTCGGTATCCTGTGGGCTTCTCCAGACTGCCGCCACCACAGCAAGGCCAAGGGCGGAAAGCCTCGCAACCGCAAGATTCGGGGCCTGGCTTGGGTGATCATTCGCTGGGCGTTCCAGACCAGCCCGCGCCTGATCTTCCTCGAAAACGTGGAGGAGTTCGCCGACTGGGGGCCGCTCGACGGCGAAGGACGGCCGATCAAGGCCGAGAAAGGCAGGACGTTCCAGGCCTTCGTGAACGTGCTAGGCAACGGGATACCCGAGGATCACCCGGACCTGCCGGAGATCTTGGCCGAGATCGGCGACCACGTGCCAAAGGAAGCCCTGGTGCGAGGCTTGCGCTACAACTTCGAGCACCAGGTGCGCGTCGCGGCAGACCAGGGCACGCCAACGATCCGCAAACGGCTGTACGGCATCGCCCGGCGCGATGGCAAGCCCATCGTGTGGCCGGCGCCGACGCATCACAAGAATCCCGGCAAGGGCCAGAAGGCCTGGCGGTCCGCCGCCGAGTGCATTGACTGGGAGTTGCAGGGCCGCACGATCTTCCGCGAAGACGCTCTGGTGGAAAACACCATGAACCGCATCGCCAAGGGCCTGTGGCGACATACCCTAGCCTGCAACGACCCGTTCATTGTCCCGCTGCGCGGCACCTCGAAGTCGCACACCAGCACGCACAGCGTCGCAGATCCGGTTTCCACCATCAGCGGCGGAGGCACCCACCACGCCCTGGTTCAGCCAACAATGGCCGTGGCCGGCTGCCTCACAGAGCACGCCAACGGATCGACGCAGCGAACCTTCGACGCCGAAGAGCCGCTCCGGACACAGGTAGCCCAGGTCAAGGGCGGCCACTTCGCGTTGATCACCGCCAACTTGGTCACGCTGCGCAGCGGCTGCGTAGGTGCGCCAATGGACAATCCGGTCGGCTGCATCACCCAGAGCGGCGGGCACCACGCCATTGCTTCAGCCCACCTCGAGCAGGCAAACGGAGGGTTCTACAAGGGCGATGGCCGCAGCGCGGTCGATCCGTTCTCGACGATCCTGGGCAAGGGCTCCAATCAGCGTCTGGTCACGGCCTACATGGTCAAGTACTACGGCGCGGAGAAGGACGGCATCTCTATGCGAGATCCGGTGCACACCATCCCGTCGAAAGACCGCATGGCCGTAGTAGAGGTGGTGCAACTGCATAGCCACACGCTGACCGACGAGCAGCTGGTCGGCGCCCGAAAGTGCGCAGCCTTCCTCCGCAAGTATCTGCCCCAGCACTTCACCGCAGACGCCGATGTGGTGATGGTTGGCGGCTATGTGATGGCAGACATCACGCTGCGCATGCTCAAGCCGCACGAGCTGAAGCGCGCTCAGGGCTTCCGGGCCGACTACATCATCGACCGCGGGCTGTTCCTCGACGAGGAAACCGGCCAGACATACTGGAAAGCAATTTCAGGCGTCGACCAGGTGAAGCTGCTGGGCAATAGTGTCTGCAAGGACGAAGCCCGGGCGCTGGTGGAAGCCAACGCTTCAGACCTCATCAAGCTCTACCAGCGCCTGGCAGCATGATTACACGCCTTCATGTTGCCTGAGAGAGTTTCACAGGCTCTTCGACATCGGGATGCCAACACCCACTTTATATGCGAGTTTCGATGCGTAAGAACCATCTAAATCGAATCCATACTTCTGGAATAGCGGAACAAGATCTCTATGCGCAGCTGTCAAAAGGATGTTTTCACACTCAAGATCCTGCGCCTTTTCCTCTAAAGCAAGCATGAAGCTATCCATCAGGCCCAAGCCCTTATGCGTCTGATGCTCATAGCGCCGTTTGCGTTCTGGGATAGGCTTGTACGGGTCTTGAAAGTTGACATCAAGCAAGACCAAATCATTTGGATGAGTCCACGCGACAATGACCTCTGCGCACGTAGTGTCCTCGACATCATCAGCGACATCAACCAAAACTGCCAGAATGTCCCGTAGAAATGGCTGCTTAAATTTCTTCTCGATCACCCTATAGAGCAGAGGATTCCCCATATGGCTCCCCATTTGCTGAGGATCAACCTTGTACAGCTGCCTAGTCACGATCTGATGCCAGATTGTCATTCCTAACTGCGATATATCGTCTGGTTTCCGCTCAATCAATCTATCTATTTCCTCAAGACCATATTCATCAACTGAGGCATTAGGAAACCTTCGCTGAACAACGTCAAAATCGAAGAAACCAGCAAGAGACATGAGCACTCCCCATCGTCGAAGTAAAAGTACATCCGCTGCCCTCTCAAGGTAGCACATACCTCCGCCGTATTAGCCAGCCACTCTCCGCAAGAGCACATCTGTACTCCACCCCGCTGTAACCCCTCTCCCCTCTATTCACTGCCGCGAGTGCGGCCGGTTCGTCGATAAGAGCCGCTGGCTGCTCAAGACCTCCGCATGGGCACAGCGCGGCCAACGCCCACTGTGCGCGCCCTGCTTCGACGAATACGATTTCGACTACTAACCCCTCCCCCAACTGCTCAAGCCCGCCGGCGAAATCCTGCAGCTAGTAGTACAAGGCCTGGCACCAACAAGCCAATCGCGGTGTAACCGAAAGCAGCCTGCCCAGATGCTCCGATAGCGGCGAATGCAGCGCCGATCGAAATCAGTGGCGCAGCAACGAAGTAGAACGGTTTGGCTGTCTTGCCCATATCGATCCTCCTGTTTGATCAACCCTTTTAACACATGAGCCCGCCGACATGCGCGGGCATGGAGAGCTATTGCCATGACGAAAGAAGAACTGGCCAGTTTGCCCGAGAAGATCCGGATCGCCACCGAAGCCGGCACGTCTGCCGCAAATGAATGCCAGGACGACGGCGGCAGCGCCAACCTGGACCGGGTTGTCATACCGCTGCGCGGCATGCGCGCCAGCCTGATCAAGGACCTGCCAGGTGATGTTTACCCGGCCAGCACCTACCACCCACGCGGCCTGCACCTATCGGCGCCGTTCGCCGGCATCGGCAACCGTCGGTACGCCGGCGTCCAGGCCATGTACCAGTCACTCAAAGACCAGGGCGTCGACTGCTACGTCTACTACCAGCTCGATTGACCACAAACCTGCCGCCACCGGCGGCGTGGAGAGAACTATGCCCTACGCACTACTCAGAGACTTATCGATCAAGGAGATCGACATCACACATCAGGACTTCGGATGGTGCATCGACAGTGCCGGAGTTCGACATGCTGCACCACGAGTTCACAGCTCACGGGAGGCGGCCATGGCTCAGGGCCGCGCGCTTCTGTGGCACCAGGAACAAGTATTCGCCCAGTCACTGATATTGCACGAACGCAGAAAAGCGAACGTCGCAGATTACTGAGCCGCAACCGGCGGCGTGGAGGCCATCCCATGGAACATGCAAGCGAGTTCCTCGACGAGGAAGAGGTGGTGCGGGTGACCGGCTACCAGCTCCCGAGCAAACAGATCGCGTGGCTGGCCAACAATGGCTGGCAGTACACGCTCACCCGGGCCAGGCGGCCCATTGTCGGCCGGGTATACGCCAGGCTCAAGATGGCAGGCGTCAAGCCAACGGCAACGAATGCCACGGCTGAAACATGGACATTGGACTTATCGCGCGTGGGGTAGAAGGTGCGCCATAGAAAAAAGGAAAACCGTGACCTGCCGGAGCGCATGCTTCGGCGGGCCCGGAAAAGGAAAGGCGGGAAAATTTGGGTTGCGTACTACTACTGCGGTAGGGACGCGGACGGAAGGAGGGTCGAAATCCCTTTGGGGCAGGACCTGGCAGAAGCCAAGCTGGAGTGGGCGCGCCTGGAGCAGAAGGCAAGGCCTAAGGTTATGGCAACGATGGGCGAGCTGTTCGATCGGTATGAGCGGGACATCATCCCGACGAAAGCGCCGCGCACTCAGAAAGACAACAAGTACGAGCTGGAGCGCCTGCGCAATGCGTTCGGTGACGCGCCGATCGAGGCCGTCAGCCCGCCGGTCGTCGCCCAGTACCGCGACGCCCGCACCGCGAAGACTCGGGCAAATCGGGAGATCGCCCTGTTATCGCACGTTTTTACCATGGCCATGGAGTGGGGCTTCGCCGAGCGAAACCCCTGCCTGGCGGTTCGCCGCAACAAAGAGAAGGTCCGCGACTTCTACGCGGCCGACGAGATCTGGGATGCGGTGTACGCCGAAGGCGACCAGGGCCTTAAGGACGCCATGGACCTGGCCTACCTGGCCGGCCAGCGCCCTGCCGACACGCTGAAGTTCAGCACGGTCGACCTCGACGAGGACTACTTGTGGGTCGACCAGAACAAGACCGATAAGAAGTTGCGAATTCGCCGGCACGTGAATGGCGTACTGACCGGCCTGGGCCTGTTCATCGAGGCGCTGCTTGAACGGCGCAAACTGCAGGGCGTGCGCAATTCACGCCTGATCACCAATGACGCGGGCCTGCGCATGAGCTGGGAAATGCTGCGCAACCGCTTCGCAGAAGCGCGGGACAAGGCAGCGAGGAAGCTCGCTACCGATGGCAACGCTGACCTGGCCGCCAAGGTTCGTCAGTTTCAGTTCCGCGACATCCGCCCGAAGGCTGCCTCGGAGATCGAGGATATCAGCCACGCCAGCCGATTGCTGGGGCACTCGAAAGAAGAGATCACCAAGCGGGTTTATCGCCGCGTGGGCGAGGTTGTGAGCCCAACGAAATAGGCAGGGGTTGCGGAACACATACCAAAAGTTGCGGAACACTTTGCATTTCCTGCCCGCAAAGAAAAACCCCGCAGACCTAGATCTGCGGGGTTTCGAATAGTGGAGGCCGAGGTCGGAATCGAACCGGCGTAGACGGATTTGCAATCCGGAGCATAACCACTTTGCTACTCGGCCTCAAAGTCGGAGTCAGCTTTCGCTATCTCCTTGAAACCGCTGAACTTTTTCAAGTCAGCTGCGTTTCGATGGAGGCCATTATGTCGGCATTCGAATCACCTTGCAACCCCCTTGAAGAAAAAAATCTTCAAGGGCTTCAAGGTGTTAGCGCAAGCGACCAAGCTTGCTCCACAGCCCCACCACGGTATTCTCCACCGCGCCGCTGGCCGCCATGCCGATTCGCTCCTGCAGGCTCTTGCGTTCAGCAAAGCGCAGGTGGAACACATTGGCCTCGCGAGCACTGCGGCTCAGGTATTCGTCGCTGGTGCCCAGCTCGTCGACCAACTGGCGGTTCAGCGCGGCGATACCCAGCCACACTTCACCGGTGGCCACTTCGTCGATGTGCAACTGCGGGCGGTAGCGGGCGACGAAGTCCTTGAACAGCTTGTGGGTGATGTCGAGGTCTTCCTGGAACTTCTCCCGGCCCTTGTCGGTGTTCTCGCCGAACACGGTCAGGGTGCGCTTGTACTCGCCCGCGGTGAGCACCTCGAAATCGATGTCGTGCTTTTTCAGCAGGCGGTTGACGTTGGGCATCTGCGCTACCACGCCGATGGAACCGAGCACGGCGAACGGCGCGCTGACGATCTTCTCGCCGATGCAGGCCATCATGTAACCGCCACTGGCGGCGACCTTGTCAATGCAAATGGTCAGCGGGATGCCGGCTTCGCGGATGCGCGCCAGTTGCGAGGCGGCCAGGCCGTAGCTGTGCACCAGGCCACCGCCGCTCTCCAGGCGCAGCACCACCTCGTCACGCGGGGTGGCCAGGGTCAGCAGCGCGGTGATCTCGTTGCGCAGGCTCTCGGTGGCCGAGGCCTTGATGTCGCCGTCGAAATCGAGGACGAACACCCGGCGCTTGTCCTCGGGCTTTTTCTTCTGCTGTTTTTCCGCCTTGGCCTGCTGCTTGCGCACAGCCTTGAGCTGGGCCTTGTCGAGCAGGCCCGACTCCAGGCGCTCGCGCAGTTCCTTGTAGAACTCGTTGAGGCGGGTGACCTGCAGTTGCCCGCCCGGCTTGCGCCGCCCTTTGCCACGCAGGCCGGCGATGGCCGACAGCACCACCAGGATGGCAATCACCAGGGTGGCGGTTTTGGCGAGAAAGCTTGCGTATTCGGCAAGAAACTCCACATTGACTCCTTGATAAACCAGCGCCGCAAGGACGCGAACTGGATGCAAGCATACCGGGGCGCCAGAGCCGCTGCCAGCGGGTGAAAATGCTGGCAACACAGTTCAAACGACCTTTTCAAACGCTTGTATGTTTTTTCGTTGACAGCCTGCCTGGGGCAACCTAACCTCGCAGCAACCTCCAACCGGGCCGGACTTCAACGTGGGCAATCTCTACCTGATCCGACATGGCCAAGCCTCCTTTGGTGCCGCCGACTACGACGTGCTGTCGCCTGTAGGCAAACGTCAGAGCCAGGCGCTGGGTGAACACCTCGCCCAACTGGGCCTGCGCCTGGACCGCTGTGTGGCCGGCACCTTGCGTCGCCAGCAGGACACCGCCCGCCTGGCCCTGGATGCGCTGCATGGCCATGGCAACCCGATCCCGGCCATTGAGACCGATGCGGCTTTCAACGAGTTCGACGCCGATGGCGTGATCCGCGCCCTGCTCCCGCGCCTGCTGCCTGAAGAGCCTGAAGCCCTGCATGTACTGCGCAACGGCGCCCAGCACCGCAGCGAGTTCCAGCGCCTGTTCGCCCTGATGGTGCAGCGCTGGCACGACGGCGACCATGACCACGACGACCGCCTGGAAACCTGGCAGTCCTTCACTGGCCGGGTAGGCGCTGGCCTGGAGCGCCTGCTCGCCAGCGCCGCCAGCGGCGACAACATTGCCCTGTTCACCTCCGGCGGCACCATCGCCGCCCTGCTCCACCTGATTACCGGAATCACGCCGGCTCAGGCGTTCAGCCTGAACTGGCAGATCATCAATACGTCGCTCAGCCACCTGAAGTTCCGTGGCCGCGACGTGACACTGGCTTCCTTCAACAGCCAGGCCCATGTGCAGCTGTTGCGGTTGCCGGAGCTCATCACCTACCGATGAGCCCGGTCTGTTGTGTCCTTGCGGACGCGAAAATCACTTAACAAGGAATACACCATGAGCGATGTAGCTAAAGCCGTCGAGGCGATGAAAGCAAAATTCAACCCGGCAGCGGCCGCCGGCCTGGACCTGGTGTTCGGCTTCAACATCACCGACGAAGACAAGCACTACGCCCTGCTGGTCAAGGACGGCACCTGCGAGATCCAGGAAGGCGAGAACGCCGACGCCAACTGCACCCTGGTAATGGACAGCGAAACCCTCAAGGGCATCGTCAGCGGTGACACCGACGGCATGCAGGCCTTCATGGGCGGCAAGCTGCGCGTCGAAGGCGACATGATGCTGTCGATGAAGCTCAGCGAGCTGTTCCCGGCCTGATTGGCGCGGTAGATCGCCAATGAAAAAGACCGAAGCCTGATGCGCTTCGGTTTTTTTTCGCCCGCGCAAAGCCCGTCCATCAGGGCCATTGATCGGCCGGCAACACCCAGGCCAATAAGCGTCTGGCACGCTTGTACCAGCTTCGACAGGAAATTAGATTAGCCAATAGTCCTTGCTATCGATCATAAGGAAATCGCATGACGCTCACCGACCAGTCCACCCAGGTACGCCCCGGCGAAGAACTCGACGCGGCCGTCATCGATCCTTACCTCAAGGGTCATGTACCTGGCCTGCAGGGCAGCCCGACCATCAGCCAGTTTCCGGGTGGCGCCTCGAACCTGACCTACCTGGTGGCCTACCCGGGCAAGGAACTCGTCCTGCGCCGCCCGCCCTTCGGCCACAAGGCCAAGTCGGCCCACGACATGGGCCGCGAATTCCGTATTCTCAACCAGCTCAATGCCGGTTTCCCCTATTGCCCCAAGGCCTACGTGCACTGCACCGATGAAGCGCTGATCGGCGGCGAGTTCTACGTGATGGAGCGGGTCAACGGCATCATCCTGCGCTCGGACATCCCTGCCGAACTCGATCTGGACGCCGGTCGCACCGAGGCGCTGTGCAAAAGCTTCATCGATCGCCTGGTCGAGCTGCACCAGGTGGACTACCAGGCATGCGGCCTGGCCGACCTGGGCAAACCGGAAGGTTATGTGCAGCGCCAGATCGAAGGCTGGGCCAGCCGCTATGAAAAAGCCCTGACCCCCGACGCGCCGCGCTGGGAACAGGTTATCGCCTGGCTACGCGAGAAGATGCCCACCGACCACCCGCGCCCGGGCATCGTGCATAACGACTACCGCTTCGACAATGTCATCCTCGACAGCACCAACCCGATGCGCATCATCGGTGTATTGGACTGGGAAATGGCCACCATCGGCGACCCGCTGATGGACCTGGGCAACAGCCTGGCCTACTGGATCGAGGCCGGCGACCCGGCGCCGGTGCAACTGATGCGCCGCCAGCCGAGCAACGCCCCCGGCATGCTCACCCGCCAGCAATTCGTCGACTACTACGCCGAGCGGGCGGGCATCCGTATCGACAACTTCGACTTCTATTACTGCTACGGCCTGTTCCGCCTGGCCGGCATCGTCCAGCAGATCTACTACCGCTTCTTCCACGGCCAGACCCAGGACAAGCGCTTCGCCCAGTTCATCCACATGAACAAGCTGCTGGAGCACATGAGCCTGCAACTGATCGGCAAATCCAGCCTGTAACTTCGGCAGACAACAAGGAATACGCGCATGTCCAAGACCCACCTGTTCGACCTCGACGGCAAGATCGCCTTCGTTTCCGGTGCCAGCCGCGGCATCGGCGAAGCCATTGCCCACCTGCTGGCCCAACAGGGCGCCCATGTGATCGTCTCCAGCCGCAAGCTCGACGGCTGCCAGCAGGTGGCCGAGGCCATCATCGCGGCAGGTGGCAAGGCCACTGCGGTGGCCTGCCACATCGGCGAGATGGAGCAGATCCAGCAGGTGTTCGCCGGCATCCGCGAACAGTTCGGGCGCCTGGATATCCTGGTCAACAACGCCGCGACCAACCCGCAGTTCTGCAACGTGCTGGACACCGACCTGGGCGCGTTCCAGAAGACCGTGGATGTGAATATCCGCGGTTACTTCTTCATGTCGGTGGAGGCCGGCAAGCTGATGCGCGAGCACGGCGGCGGCAGCATCATCAACGTGGCCTCGATCAACGGCGTGTCGCCAGGGCTGTTCCAGGGCATCTACTCGGTGACCAAGGCGGCGGTGATCAACATGACCAAGGTCTTCGCCAAGGAGTGCGCGCAGTTCGGTATCCGCTGCAACGCCCTGCTGCCGGGCCTGACCGACACCAAGTTCGCCTCCGCGCTGGTGAAGAACGACAGTATCCGCAACGCCGCCCTGCAGCAGATCCCGCTCAAGCGCGTCGCCGACCCGAGCGAGATGGCCGGCGCGGTGCTGTACCTGGCCAGCGCGGCGTCCAGCTATACCACGGGCACCGCGCTCAATGTCGACGGTGGCTTCCTGTCCTGATTAGCGCCGACCGGGGCTGCTGCGCAGCCCTTTCGCCGGCGAGCCGGCTCCTACAGGGCAGCGTGCGCCTTCGGGAGCGCGCCCTACCCCTTGACCGCCTGCAGCGTATAGCTCAGCGGTAACCGCCAGGGCGCCTCGTTCAGGCGCCACTCGCCGTCATCGCCCAGCGTCATCTGCCCCGGCAATGCCTCCCACGGGATGGACTGGTGCTCCTCCAGGCCAGTGATGCGCATACCCTGCTTGAGCAACGCGGTAATCACCTCGCCCAGGCCGTGGTTCCACTCATGGGTCTCGGTATGGGCCAGGGCCTGGTCGGTGTCGACGTAGGTCTGGTCGCTGACCCACACGGTGGGCGCTTCGCGTTCGAAGTATGGGTATTCCAGCTGCAAACGGTCCTCGTGGTCCTCATTGACCGCCATCAGCATCGGGTGGCCATCGCGCAGGAACAAGCGCCCACCCGGCTTGAGCAAGGCCGCCACGGTACGCGCCCAACGCTCGATGCTGGGCAGCCAGCACAAGGCACCGATACCGGTGTAGACCAGGTCGAAAGAAGCGGCCGGCAGTACCTGCGCCGCCAGGTAGACATCCGCCTCGACATACCCGATGTAGGCACCGCAACGTTGGGCAAGGGTTCGCGCCTGGGCCAGCGACGCCGAGGAGAAGTCCAGGCCGCAGACCTCAGCGCCCAGGCGTGCCAACGACAAGGTGTCGGTGCCGATATGGCACTGCAGATGCACCGCGCGCTGGCCGCGGATATCGCCCAGGCGCGGCAGGTCGAAGCGCACCACTTCGGAAAGGTGCCCAGGGTTGGCCACGAAGCATTCGACTTCATAGTCCTTCGACGCCGCGTGCAGCGGCGCGCGCTCATCCCAACTGGCGCGGTTGAGCTCCTGTGATCGGCTCATGCGATGCTTTCCTTGTCGTGATCAGGTCAGGCGCAACGGTAACCGCCCTTGACGTATACGGCAACCAGCCGCGCGCCCATTACAAGCAGGTAGCCGCCGCTGCCCGACGCTGCAGCGCCACACCGTCGTCGTGCTGCGCGTAGTAGTCCACTCGCGTCCCGGCGGCCTGGGCATAGACATCGACGAACGACTCCGCTTCCCGGGTATACACGGTGAAGCCACCTTGCTTGCGCGCTTCAAGGTAGCCGCTGGCATCGACGCCAAAGGTCTTCTCTTCCTGCCAGCTGAACTGGATGCATTGGGCGACCACATCCGGGGTCTTGTGCGAAGCCAGCTGTGCAGTTGGCGCCCCATTGCGCGCCGCTTCCATGGTCGACGACGCACAGCCCAGCAACAACAGCGCCGCAGTCATCGGCAAAATCGCTCGCATGTTCGATCCTCGAAAAAAAGAAAGCGACTCTAGCACTGGCGCCCATGCTGCGCGCGGCATTTTGCAGCAACGACCACTCATCAGCAGCGCGGCAATTTTTTGCGTGCCAGAGAACCAAATCGATCGAATCCGGTCCTATCAGTTACCCCGTAAACCTTTGCGGATCAAGGACCTATAACCTGATGAAGCGCCTTGCAAGCCTTTCGCTGATCACTGCCGTGCTGCTACTGGGCGGTTGCTACAGCCACCACTACCACGATGACGACGATGGCTGGCGCGACCGTGATCGCGGCCACCGTCATCACCATCGCCACGACCGCGGCGACGATGACGACAACCGTCAATACCGTGACCGTTACTGGCGCTGAAGCGTCTTTGC
This sequence comes from Pseudomonas sp. FG47, assembly GCF_057809115.1. Lineage (NCBI taxonomy): Bacteria > Pseudomonadati > Pseudomonadota > Gammaproteobacteria > Pseudomonadales > Pseudomonadaceae > Pseudomonas > Pseudomonas sp. FG47. The sequence goes on along the minus strand of NZ_JBMDJI010000002.1, from coordinate 208,536 downwards.
CCCCTGACTGGCCGCCTACCTGCGGCACCCTACCCTGATGATTCCCCTGAGGTTCCTGAACATGCGTCTGACTTTGCCTTCCCTCGCCCTCGGCCTTCTGCTGTGCCAGGGCGCCTTTGCCGGTGACGGCACTGCTGCCATCGGTGGCGGCCTGGGCGGCGCCCTGGGCAACGTCGTCGGCAAACAGATCGGCGGCAGCACCGGCGCGGCCATCGGCGCCGGCCTGGGTGGCGCGGCCGGTAGCGCCGTCGGCGCACGCAAGGGCAACCGCACCGAAGCCGCGATTGGCGGCGGCCTGGGTTCGGCGGGCGGCTCGCTGATCGGCGGCAAGCTCGGCGGCTCCAACGGCTCGACCATCGGTGCCGGCCTGGGCGGCGCGGCCGGCGGCGCGATCGGCAACCACATGGGCGACAACAACCGCAAGCACAAGCGTCACCGTCACTGAGCAGCAGCGTAACGGCCGTGCCGCGCTCCAAGCAGGAGCCGGCCCTGCCGGCGGCCACCGACGCAGCCGGTGCCATGCTCCGCGGAGCCGGGTTCGCCAGCAAGGCTGGCTCCTACTAGCTCCCCACCTGCAATCAACGGGCAAAACACTGCAGCACGTCAACGACGCATTCGCGTCAAGCTGCCACACTTGGGCCATAACCTTACGTGCCCCGTGTGAAGGAACACCCCCTCCCCATGAACCATGAGCTGCTCTGGGTCCTCGGTCTGCTGGCCGTTGTCGTCTGCCTGTTCATCATCAACCGCCCGCGCATGGATGTGGTCGCCCTGATGGTGATCCTCGCCCTGCCGCTGTCGGGCATCCTCACCGTGGAACAGGCCCTGGCCGGTTTCAGCGACCCCAACGTGGTGCTGATCGCCGCGCTGTTCGTGATCGGCGAAGGGTTGGTGCGCACCGGTATCGCCTACCGCATCGGCGAGTGGATGAGCGAGCGCGCCGGCAACAGCGAGGCACGCCTGCTGGTGCTGCTGATGGTCGCGGTGGCTGGGCTCGGTTCGGTGATGAGCTCCACCGGCGTAGTGGCGATCTTCATCCCGGTGGTGCTGAGCATCGCCGCGCGCCTGCAACTGTCGCCCAGCCGGCTGATGATGCCGCTGAGCTTCGCCGGCCTGATCAGCGGCATGCTCAGCCTGGTGGCCACGCCCCCGAACGTGGTGGTGCACAGCGAGCTGATGCGCCACGGCGAGGCCGGCTTCGGCTTCTTCAGCTTCACCCCCTTCGGCCTGGTGGTGCTGGTGCTTGGCATCGGCTACATGCTGCTGACCCGCCACTGGCTCAACGGCGAGGTGCGCAAGGACGGCCGAGTGGAAAGCCGGCGCACCCTGCTCGACCTGGTCCTGGACTACAAGCTCAATGGCCGCGAACGGCGCCTGCGCATCCGCCCGCATTCACCCTTGATCGGCCATACCCTGGGCGAACTGGAACTGCGCACCCGCCATGGCGCCAATGTGATCGGCATCGAACGCCAGCACAAATTCACCACCCGGGTGATCGCCGCCGATTCCGGCACCCTGCTGCAACAAGGCGACGTGCTGCTGCTCGACCTGTTCGCCAATCGCGACGACCTGCGCAGCCTGTGCCAGGCCATGCTGCTCGAGCCCCTGCACTTCAAGGCGGCCTATTTCATCGACCAGTCCCAGGAACTGGGCATGGCCGAGATTTCCCTGCCACCAGGCTCGCAGTTGATCGGCAGAAGCATCCTGGAGCTGACCTTCCGCACCCGCTACGACCTCAACGTGGTAGGCCTGCGCCGCGACCAAGTGGCCATCGAGGGCCCCTTGGTTGAAGAAAAACTGCGCCTGGGCGACACCTTGCTGGTGGTCGGCCCGTGGAAGGCGGTGCGGCAACTGCAAGGCAAGCCGCGCGACTTCCTGGTGTTGAGCCTGCCGGCGGAGATCGACCAGGTGGCCCCGGCACGTACCCGCGCGCCGTTCGCGCTGCTGAGCCTGGCGGTGATGGTCGGTTTGATGGTCAGCGGCCTGGTGCCCAACGTCATCGCCGCGCTGATCGGTTGCCTGCTGATGGGCGCCGGGCGCTGCATCGACATGAACAGCGCCTACCGCGCCATCCACTGGCAAAGCCTGGTGCTGATCGTCGGCATGCTGCCCTTTGCTTTGGCCCTGCAAAAAACCGGGGGCATCGATATGGCGGTCGGTGCGCTGGTCGGCCTGCTTGGTGGCGCCGGCCCGGGGGTGATTCTCGCCTGCCTGTTTGCCGTCACGGCTGTGATCGGCCTGTTCATCTCCAACACTGCCACCGCCGTGCTGATGGCACCGGTGGCGGTGAGCACCGCGCAACAGTTGGGCATGTCGCCCTACCCGTTCGCCATGACCGTGGCCCTGGCGGCTTCGGCGGCGTTCATGACGCCGGTGTCCTCGCCCGTGAATACCCTGGTGCTGGGGCCGGGGCAGTACCGCTTCGCCGACTTCGTCAAGATCGGCGTGCCTTTCACCGTGCTGGTGATGCTGGTCACGGTGCTGATGGTGCCCTGGGTGTTCGGGTTGTAAACCGGCGCCAAATCTTCGCCGTTCGCGGCGAATTGACATCAAATGCCGACTTGAAACACACTGACATCACATATCCCAGGGGCCTACAAACCAATTCCTGGATTCTGTCTTCGCTTGCCGGTCGAGCCTATGGTGTCTCCAGCCCCGTCGCGCCTGTTGCCTCTGCTGATTCTGTTTGGCTTGACCCTGGGCCTGACCCTGGCCGGCATTCTCGCTCGGCCAATCGAATCGCTCTCGCTGTTCTGGCCGGTCAACGCGGTACTGGCCGGCGTGCTGCTGCGCAACCCGCGCCAGGCCAGCCCCGTCGGTTTCGCCCTGGTGTACCTGGCCATGGTCCTGGCCGACCTGGCCTGTGGCAGCGCCTGGCAGCCGGCCTTGTGGCTCAACCTGTGCAACCTTGGCGCCATCGCCACCATCTGGTACCTGATGGCGCGCCTGCCACGCCTGCACCGCCGCCTGCGCACGCCCCACGGCACCCTGTGCCTGTTCGGCGCCTGCGCCGCCGGCGCCATGGTCGCCGCCACCCTGGCCTGCGTCATGGCCACGCCCTGGTTCGAACAATCCTTGCGCGCCACCTGGCTTGCCTGGTTCAGCGAGCAGTTCTCCACCAGCGTGCTGGTGCTGCCGGTGTTGCTCACCGCGCCCTCGCCTCGCGCCTTGACCCACAGCAGCAGCGATAGCCAGCCGATTCGCCTGGCACCGCTGCTGGTGCTGCTCGGTTCATTGTCGCTGAGCATCGTCTTTGGCGGCCCCGGCGCCATCGCCTTCCCGATTGCCGCATTACTCTGGTGCGCGCTGAGCTACTCGGCGTTCCTGGTCTCGCTGCTGACACTCACCGCCGGCAGCACCCTGATCGTCGCCGTGGCACAGAACCTCATGCATTTCAGCGTGCCACAGAGTGAACCCGGGGTTACCACGCTGATGTCGGCGCGCCTGGGCATCGCCATGCTGGTGCTAGGGCCGCTGGTGCTGGCTTGCGTGAGCAGCGCCAACCGCAGCCTGATGGCGCGCCTGGCGCATCAGGCGACCATCGACCACCTGACCGGCGCCCTCAGCCGCAGTGCCTTCACCCGCCGCGCCAATGCGCTGCTTGACGACCGCCAGCAGCACACCCCGGGCCTACCGCTGACCCTGATGATGCTCGATATCGATCACTTCAAGGCCATCAACGACCGCCATGGCCATGCCGTGGGCGACCAGGTGCTGCGCCAATTCGCCAATACCGTGCAGGACCACTTGCATGAAGGCGAACTGTTCGCCCGCCTGGGGGGCGAGGAGTTCGTCATCGTCGTGCCGGGCCTGGCGCCGGAACAGGCCACGTTCACCGCCGAGCGCCTGCGCCGGGCGATTCAGGACCTGCACGCGACCCATGCCGAACAGCACCTGCCGATCACCGTCAGCATCGGCCTGGCCGGTTGCGCCGCCAATGCCCCGGCGCCCAGCCTGGATCTACTGCTGGCCAGCGCCGACCAGGCGCTGTACCGGGCCAAGGCCCAAGGCCGCAACCGCATCGAGCAGGCCGAGACGCAACGCCAGGTAGTTTGACTCAGCCAGCCAGCAAGTCCCAGCTGAGCTTGGCGATCAGCAAGCACAGCAGGATCAGGAACAACCCCCGCACGAACCCTGCCCCCTTGCGCACCGCCAGCCAGGTGCCGGTCAAGGCGCCGAGGATATTGAACAGCGCCATCGGCAGGGCAATGGCCCAGAGCACGTTGCCAGTCGGAATGAAGAACACCAGCGCGGCCAGGTTGGTGGCGATGTTGACCAGCTTCGCCGACGCCGAGGCGTGCAGGAAGTCCAGGGCGAAGAAGCGGATGAACAGGAAGATCAGGAAGCTGCCGGTACCAGGCCCGAACAAGCCGTCGTAGAAGCCGATGGCGCCACCGATCAGCACCGCCAGGCATTGCTCCTTGCGGCCGATCGCGGTCGGCGCGTGCAAGGTGCCGAAGTCCTTCTTGCAGAAGGTATAGATAGCCATCAGCACGATCAGCACCAGTACCATCGGCCGCATCACGCTGGCCGGCACCAGTGACACCGTGGCCGCGCCGAAGAACGACATGACGAAGGCGCTGAGCGCCGCCGGCACGATCAGCCCCCAGTCCAGCTTGACCTTGCGGATGAACGACCGCGCCGCGAATGTCGTGCCGCATACCGAGGCCAGCTTGTTGCTGCCCAGCAGGGCGGCCGGCTGCGCCGTGGGCAGCACATTGAACAACGCCGGGATCTGGATCAGCCCGCCACCACCCACGGCAGCATCGATCAGGCCAGCGGCGAAGGCGAACAGCGAAAGCAGGGCGATATCCATCATTTCGAACGTCCAAGCGGCAGCAAACAGGCCGTCAGACTAATCAAAGCCGCGCGCTTGTGTTGAAATACCACGTTGCGAAAACTGCAATGAGGATTGACCACCATGGCCCTGGACATGCTGCGCGAAATACAAGCCTTCGTCAGCGTTGCGCACAAGCGCAGCTTCGTCAGCGCAGCCCGCGCCCTGGGCCGCTCGCCCAGCGCGGTAACGCGCGCCGTGCAGGCGCTGGAAGATAACAGCGGGGCCAAGCTGTTCAACCGCAATGCCAGCGCCGTGACCCTGACCGAGGCCGGGGAGCGCCTGCTACCCCATGCCGAGCGCTTGCTGGATGTGCAACGGGACGCCGCCGACGAGCTGGCCGCGCTGACTGGCAGCGCGCAAGGCTGGATCCGCCTGGCGGCCCCCGAGGTGTTGGCCCAGCAGGTACTGCCCGCGGTGCTCGCGGAATTTTCCCGACGCCACCCGCAGGTGACCCTCGACGCGCAGTTCAGCGACCAGACCCTGGACCCATTGCAGGGCAAGTTCGACTTCGTCATCCGTGGGGCATTTCCGCAGTCCAGCGAACTGATTGGCTATCCGCTGTGGCGCTATCGTCGGCACTTGTATGCCAGCCCGCAGTACCTCGAGCATGCCGGCACGCCCCAGGGCCTGGACGAACTGGAGCAGCATGCGCTGATCCTGCACACCGCCCCGCGCATCCTCAAGGCCTGGCATTTCTGCCGCGCGCAACGCATCGTCAGCCTGCGTCCGCAACCTCGCCTGCGCCTGGGCTCGGGCGTGGCCGTGCTGCAAGCCACCCTGGCCGGCGCCGGGATCGCCCGCCTGGCGGACTGGCTAGGAGAGCCCGAAGTAAGCGCCGGACGCCTGGTGCGGGTGTGCCCCGACTACCACCTGACCTCCAGTACCGGCCAGGATCCGCAGATGCATGCCGTGTACCCGGCAGGCGATGTGCCGGCACGGGTGCGCGAGCTGCTACAGGCCCTGCGCGAGGCCCGTCCGTGCTCAGGCTGAAGACCGGCACAGGCCTGCTCACTTTCTGCTCAATCTAACAGAGGCCTTGATAAATCTGGCCTCCAGCGCTTTATCCACAGACCTACCCACGTTTTTTGTGGACAGTTTCTACAAGCCTTGCAGGACTTTTTACAAGCGCAGTAACGCCGCATTGGCCAGCTTCACCAGCTCGATCCATTCGCTTGCGCTGATCACCCCGGAACGCTCCAACTCTTCGGCACGGCGCAATGCCTGGTCATAGTCCTCTTCGTGGAGAATACCCTCGCCGAGAAAACGACCGCGCCACTCCAGCATCGCTGCAGTGCCTTTCTTGCATTCCATAGTGTGTATCAACTCCAAGGCAGGTAATCGGCCCGTGTCTGCGGGCCCTAAAGGGGGGCGGCAGATTACACGAGCGCCTTGCACTTGAGAACGACTTGCAGATACCGCTTGTCTAGACGAGCGCGGCAGAGGCGCGCCGAGGGCGCAGGGAAAGGGTCTAGCCCGCCTTGAGGCCAGACGGGCTGAAGCAGGAAAAAAGGCGGTTCAGCTTGGCGGAATGGTACCCAGCAGGCCGATCATGATTGTCAGCAGCAGAAAACCACCCAGAAACAGCGCGAGCTTGCCCATCGGAACCTCTACAGTGTGATGACGGAACGGCTGCGGGCATAGGCGGCGCAACCGGCCCAGCGCACACCGGTGTGGAAGGCTGGGCCTGGAGCTATTGTCCGCGCCTGGCTGATACGGTTACAGATTCAGATTCTTGCAAAAAAAGCGTATCAGATACGCGACAGGCACTGCTTGCCTCCTCGTTGTGGAGACAGGCTTCGTCTCCCCAAGGCGCTCAGCGTTCAACTCACCCGCTGATACCCGCCCACCACTCCGCGCCGCGACAATACCCACTGCCACAACTGGATATCCCGGGCACGAAACGCCCCCGCGCTCGACAGCAGGTAATAGCGCCACATGCGCCGAAAGCGCTCCCCCAGCTCGGCGGCGAAATACTGCCAATGGCGCTCGAAGTTGTCATGCCAGGCCATCAGCGTGCGGTCATAGTCGGCGCCGAAATTGTGTAGGTCCTCGACCACCAGCAGGCCATCGGCGGCATCGCCGATCTGGCCAATGGAAGGCAAGTCACCATTGGGAAAAATGTACTTGTCGATCCAGCGATCTGGCACGTCGCGCCGACGGTTCTTGCCAATGGTGTGCAGCAGCATCAGCCCATCGTCGTCCAGGCAGCGCGCCGCCACTTCCATGAAGGTGCGGTGGTTCTTGCGCCCGACATGCTCGAACATGCCAACACTGACGATGCGCTCGAAGCGCTCGTCGAGTTCGCGGTAATCCTGCAGGCGAAACGTCAGCGGCAAGCCCTTGTAGCGCTGCTCCGCCCACTGGCACTGCTCGCGGGAGATGGTCACGCCGACGCACTCCACGCCGTAACGTTCGGCGGCAAAACCCATGAAGCTGCCCCAGCCACAGCCGATGTCGAGCACGCGCATGCCCGGGCGCAGGTCGAGCTTGCGGCAGATCAGGTCGAGTTTGTCCTCCTGGGCCTGGGCCAGGGTGTCGGCGTCCTTCCAGTAGCCACAGGTGTAGGCCATGCGCGGATCGAGCATGGCCGCGTAGAAGTCGTTGCCCAGGTCGTAGTGCTGTTCACCCACGGCCCAGGCACGCCGGGCTGTCTGGCGGTTGAGCAGGCGCGCCTGCAGGGCATGGCGCAGCAGCGCCAGCGGGCTGACCTGGTCGGCCACCCCGGCACGCAGCAGGCGAGCGAAGAACGCGTCCAGTTGCTCGCACTCCCAGTCACCGTCCATGTAGGCCTCACCCAACCCCAGGTTGCCCTGGGCCAAGGCGCGCCGGGGAACATCGTCGCTGTGCAGCTGCATGTCCCAGGGTTGCTCGCCGTTGAAATCCAGGCCGGCCTGGGCCAGCAGGGAACGGGCAAAACGGGAACTACGATCAGCCGGCGCGGCCAGCGGCAGGTCGGAAGAAAATTCGGAAGGCATGAGGGATCCTTGATTCTTATAGGGTCGGGCGAGTCAGGCGTCAGGGCTGGCCTGGTGCAGGTGCAGCACCACGGTCAATTCATCGCGCAGCCAGGCAGGCTCCAGCGCGGGCAAGCGCTCCTGGACCTGGCGGGCGACCCAGCGCTGGCCGCGGGCGATGAACTGCATGCGTGCCTGCAGGTCGGGGATGGCCATGGCCTTGGCATGGAATTCACCCATGCCCTGCCCCGGTTCGACGCCAAGGCGCTCCAGACAATGGCGCAGGCGTCGACAACTTTCCGCCTCGCCATGGTGCAGTTGGGCGAAACGTCGAAGCAGCCCAGGGTCGTCGGTCTGACCGGCGCTGTCGAGCATCAGTCGCGCACCGGCGCGCTCGGCGCGCAGCAGCATGCGCAGCCAGTCGATCAGTTCAAGGGAAGGGTTGAAGGTGGACGAGGTGACAGGCGTATCAGGCAACATCGAAAGGCTCCTGAAGCCGCTCTACGGCGCGGCGACAGCAGGAGCTTAGAGCGATGGAGCAATGAAAATAATTGAAATTAAATGGGCGTTGAATGCAACAAAATGAATAGACACCCAGGTTTACGGCAGCCCGATTGCCCACCAACATCCATCCGCTGCGAAGTTACCAGGCCCTACCGCCAAGCCCGCTACACAGTTTTGAATTCAATTTTTTTGAAGTATCCGACGCTGTGCTAGTGTCCGTTGCAAGCCTCTGGGAGAACCGCCGGACATGACCGCTTTCGCCAGCAACACCGCCTTGCTGATCATCGACATGCAAAACGGCATCAACCACCCCCGACTGGGGCCGCGCAACAACCCCGAGGCGGAACTGCGCATGGGCGAATTGCTCACTGCCTGGCGTCACAGCGAGCGCCCGGTGATCCATGTACGGCACATCTCCCGCGATCCCCAGTCGGTGTTCTGGCCCGGCCAATCCGGTTGCGAGTTCCAGCACGCCTTCACGCCGCAGGCCAGCGAAGCGCTGTTCGAAAAGCATGTGCCCGATGCCTTTTGCGACAGCGGCCTTGCGCACTGGCTGCATCAGCGGGCGATCCGCCAACTGGTGATCGTCGGGGTGATCACCAACAACTCGGTGGAATCGACCGCGCGCTCGGCGGGCAACCTGGGGTTCGACACGACGGTGGTGGCGGACGCCTGCTACACCTTCGACCAACGCGACCTGCAAGGGCGGTCATGGCCGGCACAGGATGTCCATGCGCTGGCCTTGAGCAACCTGGCCATGGACTACGCGCGCATCCTCGATAGCGCCGAGGTGCTAACTGGGCTTTGAGTACGCCCAATAACCTGCCCGCCTAAAGCGTCATGACCATCTCATGCCAGGCCATGCCGCCATGCTCGGAGGCCGACGGACGTACATAGGCGTAGCCCATCTTCTCGTACAAGCCGACATGCCTGTCCTTGCACATCAGGTGGATGGTCGCCTTGCCCGCCGCGCGCATCTGTTCGACGAAGCGCGCCATCAGCCGGCTGGCATGGCCGCGCCCCTGAAAGGCCGGGTCCAGCACCACCGACATGATCACCACGTTCGGCGCCAGCGGGTCATGCCCGACCAGTTCCTTGAAGGCTTCGTCCGACATCACCACTTCATGGGCACAGCCACTGTTGATGAAGCCGATCGCCTGGCCCTCGGCCTGCAGGATCAGGAAACCTTGCGGGTATTGGCCGATACGCGTGGCGATCTTCTCCCGGGTGGCGGCCTCGTCACCTTCGTAGGCGCAGGTTTCGATGGCAAAGCAACGGCCCACGTCGTCAAACGTGGCCTGGCGGAACATCAGGGAACTCATGGGGGTACATCCGCATCAGGTGAACAAGGGGCGACATGCTAACGGAAGTCGCGCCTCGCCGTATGCGTGCCGAGTCATTCACGCAACCGTCGTAGGAGCCGGCTTGCCGGCGAACAGCAGCTTGGCCGGCGCCTATGCTGCAGGCCATACCCTGGCCCCTCAGACCGAACGGGTGATGCCGCCATCGACCCGCAGGTTCTGGCCGGTGATGTAGCCGGCGCCCTCGGAGGCCAGGAAGCTGACCGTGGCCGCGATCTCTTCAGCCCTGCCGTAGCGTTCCATGGGAATCCGGCTACGCAACTCGTCTTTCTCCGGCAGGCTGTCGATAAAGCCCGGCAGCACGTTGTTCATACGGATGTTCTCGGCGGCATAGCGATCGGCGAACAGCTTGGTGAACGCCGCCAGCCCGGCACGGAACACCCCCGAGGTCGGGAAGGCCGGATCCGGCTCGAAGGCGGCGAAGGTCGATATATTGATGATCACGCCGCATTTCTGCTGTTGCATGATCGGCGTCACCAGCCGTGTTGGACGCACCACATTGAGGAAATAAACCTCCATGCCGCGATGCCAGTCGTTGTCGCTGAGGTCGAGGATCGGCGCGCGCGGGCCATGCCCCGCGCTGTTGACCAGTACATCCACCCGCCCCCAACGCTGCATCACGCTATCGACCAGACGCTGCAAGTCTTCTACCGACTGGTTGGAACCGGTGATACCGATGCCGCCCAGCTCGGCGGCCAGCGCCTCGCCCTTGCCCGACGAAGACAAAATCGCCACCTTGAAGCCATCCGCGGCCAACCGCCGGGCAGCTTCGGCGCCCATGCCACTGCCACCTGCGGTGATGATTGCCACTTTTTGCGAAGCCATGCGCTGTTCCTTCCAAACGTTGAACAAGTGCCCCCATGAAGCTAGAATCCATCGCGCCGCACCAATCACAAATACTGCCATGAGCCTGCAGGAAAACTACCGGATGAGCGCCCCCAAGCGACGCACCGCCCCCGCTATCGTCAACCACCTGGTGGCCTTCGAGGCCGCCGCCCGCCTGGGCAGCTTTCGCGCGGCCGCCGAAGAGCTGCACGTCACCTCCGGCGCCGTGGCCCAGCAGGTCCGCACCCTCGAAGACAAGCTTGGGCGCCCGCTGTTCGAGCGCCTGCCACGGGGCCTGCGGCCCAACGCGGACGGCGCCGACTACCTCGCGCGCGTGCGCCTGGCGCTGGATATCATCGAGGATGCGACCCGCGAACTGCTGGAGCGCGATACCCCGCGCGACCCGCAGCATATTCTGCTCAGCACCACGCCGGCCTTCGCCAGCCGTTGGTTGATTCCCCGCCTCGAGCAATTGACCCAGGCCCATCCACAGATCGCCCTGATGATCGATGCCTCCGACAGCACCCGCCCGCTCAGCGGCAAGCATGCCGTCGACCTTGCCGTGCGCTGGGGCAGCGCGCCGTTCGAGGCAGGCTACGCCCTGCCCCTGCTGCCGGGCGTGGTGGTGCCGGTATGCACGGCGGCCCTGCGTGCCCGGCAGCCTTGGCGACAACCGGCGCAGCTGGCCGGCCAGCCGTTGATTTCCGACAGCCATAACAACTGGCAGCGCTGGTTCGACCACCACGGGCTGCCCGGCACCCGTGTCAACGGCCCGGTGTTCAGCCAGACCATCCTGGCCTTAGAAGCCGCCGAACGCGGCATGGGAATCGCCCTGGTGCCCCGCCCGCTGGTGGAACACGCGCTGCAGACCGGCACCTTGGTGTTGGCACTCGATGGCCATGAATTGCCTGGCAGGGCGAGTTTTCATCTGCTGGCAGAACGCGCACCTGCGCCAGGGTCGCCTATCGAACAGGTGGTACTTTGGTTGCGGCAGCAGGCGATGGGGTGAGGCGCGCAGAACAGGCGCTGCCAAGTCATTTGCGACATAACGTTTCAACCGCCGTCCCAGGCTAAGCGTGGATGATCGGGCTGGACCGAATCACTCCTGCGCGCTCCAGGCCTAGTCTCTCAAGGCCTGGAGCTGGTTGGGTCGAAGCAGGTCGTAACATTCAAGCCGGGATCTTTGTAGGACCTGTCCGATATTACTGTGGGGCGCTTACCGCCACCTGGGTATAGATGTATGAATAATCAGTATTTGGCAGCGGATTGAACTGATACCGTCGCGTCATCCCTACAACGGCACGGACGCCAAGAGACGCGAGAACGACATGGAAAACTACGATAGCGCCGCACTTGGGCTGCAAAAGCACCTACTGAACTTGCGCCGGGCGCTTGCGCAGACAGAAGCAGCCGGCGACGAGCAACAAGCCCTGGTACTGACCAAACTCATCGCAATGATGGAGCAAGGATTGCAGCAGGCATCAAAGGACTTCAAGCCGCAGACATTGCAGTAACAGCTTTCCCGTACCCCCGCCCAGCGCCCCGAGAAATGACCTGACGCTATCCCAAGGGCATGCCGGTAGATTCGAGCACCTGAAGCGCCACATAAGTACGCAGCTTCACCAGGCACAGTGTGTGGGATGTCCCTTCAGGGCCAAAAAACGTATCAGCCCGTTCACCTGTCAGGTTCTTCTCGAACTTGAATGGCAAGGTGATGGCCCGCTTGATATCCCGTTTGAAGCGCTCGGCATTGTCGTTGATCCAAGCGACCGCCTTGCGCCGCTCCTCGGCGCAGGCCCTGGGCTTGCCCGTTTTGCGCAGCAAGACCGCAGGGTAGATCTCCATATCCTTGGTGTTGTAGCGCATGAAGACATCGCAGAGTTCCTGGCTCTGGCGATTGAGCACCGTCACCCGCAGGTTATGGTCGCCTTTCCTGGCCGCGCAGGCCTTGTCACTCGCGTCGATGGACATTTGCCACGTGGCCTGCCCTTTGATTTCCCCTTGGCCAGTGTCGACTTGGCTCTCGATGAACGAATACCGGGTCTCGTTGACCCTGACCCAGCCAAGCTTGCCGGCAAGCGAGACGCACAGGTAGCGATGCTGGGGCTCCAAATCATAGGTTTTGCCCCCGATCTTCCAGGTCAGCAGTTTCTTGCCGTCCAGCAGATATTGCCCCCGCTTGTCCTGCTTGATCTCGCATTCCCTGGGGTTCGACTGCGGTCGGTCAGCCAGTTTCGAACGCACTTCGGCATCGATGCCGGTCACGCTACGTAGCGCCGCCCGCCGCGCCCGGTCGGCGGCGACTAGCGTGCGCTGGGCGCGCTCTGCCTTCTCGAGCAGTTTTTTATACTCCTCCGACAAGGCCTGGGCCGCTTCGTGGACATCATGCAAAAATTCAGGCGTCAGCAAGGTCGCCTTTCTCTCCATCTTCGCCACCAGCGCCTGGATACCCTTGCTGACCCCCCGCACACGGATACTGGCTTCAAGGTTCTGCGTCGCGCCTCGCCGGGTAAGGTTCTGGCTGCCCAGTGCCACGAAGCGATCCTGGGCGACAATCAACTTGGCATGAAGATCCGGCAGGACGTAGACCGCAATCTGGTTATCCAGGAGCGTCTTGAGCGTGCCGTGGCATGAAGCGCCAGAGGCCAGCACCGGCACGTTGACAAGCGTGTAGACCTTGGCACTTTTCCCCAACCGCGCGATTTCCAACACGGCCTCGCCGGTCAGGTAGGGCGAAAAGATCTTCAGCTCGACCGGGTCGTTTTGCAGCTGCGCTTTCAACAGCGGCACAATATTGCGCGTGAACTTCAATGCTTGGCATCCGTGCTCGAATTTGCGCCGATGATACTACGTTGCCATCAGCTTGTGATTCACTCACACTGCCCGGCTCGCTGCTCAGGGATGACCGCGACACATGCACGCCGCGCCGAGACAGGGCACGGCCGCTGGAGCACGCCCTCAGCCGCTTCACCTGTCGACTACCGCATGTAAGGTTCAAGAATGGAAGCTGCTCTGCCACCGAAGAAAATCTCTGGCCTGATTACCCGCATCATGGGCGGCATCAGCGCCTTGCTGGCCACCATGTGGGGCCTTATCACCTACGTATTCCCCGACCCAACCGTCTTTGGCCTGAGCTTTTTGAACTGGAAGAACCTCATCCTGTTCATGAGCGCCTTCGTGTTCCTGTGCGTGATCTACCTGGGCTGGTACGCCAGCCGCCTCCCGCAGATGCTCAAGGGCGCCATGCTGGTGATCCTCGCCGCCGGCTTGTCGGTGATCTTCTTCGCCTTGGGGGGCGAATACGCCAAACCCAGCTTCGACTTCGCCCGCGATCAACAGAAATTCATCGAGAACGGCGGCGCCAATCTACTAGGCAAACGCCTGGAGGTGGTCGACGGCGTACGCATCGAGCTGCTGGGCTGCGAAAAGATCGGCCGCCAGCCCAACTGCGCGTTCGAACTGACCAACACCCGGCTGGACAGCGAATTCCGCTTCGAATCGCAAACCACGCTGTTCGAGGAAAGCGGCGGCGCCTTGAACGTCGACAAGATGCAGGTCGGCTCGTCCAAGTTCACCTACCGCGATGCGTTCCCGCTGGTGCGCGGCATTCCCACCCGGGTGACCCTGGCCTTCGAACAAGGGCGTGGTGATCTGAAGCAGGCGCCGGCGCTGAAGCTCAGGGTGCGGGTAGGCCGCGAAGAGGATGCGGTGGTGAAGTTCAATGAGGTGGATATCAAGTAACGGCGCAACTGGCGCGTGCCAGTTGCACTGGGCACTTGGAATGCATTTGCGGAAACTTCGGCGTGCCGGGGTTTGCGCGCGAGGTTTTCACTGCGCCAGAAACGCAAAAGCCCCTGAATATTCAGGGGCTTGAAAGTGGCGGAAGCGTAGAGATTCGAACTCTAGGATAGTTGCCCATCGACGGTTTTCAAGACCGTTGCCTTAAACCACTCGGCCACGCTTCCAGCTGGTTTTGCGGCGGCAATAATACCGTAATGAAACACGCTGTCAAACTCTCTGTGTCGTGGGTTGCGGCAGCTCTGGTATGCTTTGCGTCATATGTTCCAATACCGCAGGTCCCAGACCGCGGTCTCACCCCAAAGGAGTGCGCCATGCGCGAACAGGATTACGCCGTCCAACACGGCCAGCAGGTCGAGCAGCAGGAGGTCAGCAAGGTCCTGCGCAACACTTACAGCCTGCTGGCCCTTACCCTCGCCTTCAGCGGCATCATGGCCTTCGTCGCCCAGCAAATGCGCGTCGGCTACCCGAACATCTTCGTGGTGCTTATCGGCTTCTACGGGCTGTTCTTCCTCACCAACAAGCTGCGTGACTCGGCCTGGGGCCTGGTGTCCACCTTCGCCCTCACCGGCTTCATGGGCTTCATCCTTGGCCCTATCCTCAACCGCTACCTGGGCATGGCCGGCGGCGCCGAAGTGGTCAGTTCGGCCTTCGCCATGACCGCCCTGGTGTTCGGTGGCCTGTCGGCCTACGTGCTGATCACCCGCAAGGACATGAGCTTCCTCAGCGGCTTCATCACCGCCGGTTTCTTCGTCCTGCTGGGTGCCGTGGTGGCCAGCTTCTTCTTCCAGATCAGCGGCCTGCAACTGGCGATCAGCGCTGGCTTCGTGCTGTTCTCGTCGGTCTGCATCCTGTTCCAGACCAGCGCCATCATCCATGGCGGCGAGCGCAACTACATCATGGCCACCATCAGCCTGTACGTGTCGATCTACAACCTGTTCGTCAGCCTGCTGCAACTGTTCGGCATCATGGGTCGCGACGACTGATCGCATCGGTAACCATTGCCCCACAAAAAGCCCGCTTCGGCGGGCTTTTTCGTGCCTGTTCGAAAACTGTAGGGCTGGCGATCGATAGCCTGACAAGCATTGACCTAAAAGTCAGCTTATTTGCTGTTTCATCCGCGATTATGTCGCCATCGTGCTTGCCTCTACCCCAATGCCGATTCAGCCCGTAGAATGCGCTCCTTTTTTCTTCCGGGGCAGCATTTCCCATGAGTTCACACGAACACGGCCCAGGCGCGGCGGCGCCTGCCAATGAACTGGTTCTTGGCCTGGAGGACAAGCCGCGCCTGTTGATCGGCTTGCTGGCGGCCTTGCAGCACCTGCTGGCGATCATCGTGCCGATCGTCACCCCAGGCCTGCTGATCTGCCAGGCCCTGGGCGTGTCGGCGCGGGATACCAACCTGATCGTGTCCATGTCGCTGGTGATCTCGGGTATCGCCACCTTCGTGCAGTGCAAGCGCTTCGGGCCGTTCGGCGCCGGGCTGCTGATCGTCCAGGGCACCAGTTTCAACTTCGTTGGCCCGCTGATTGCCGGCGGCGCATTGATGGTCAAGCAAGGCACGCCGGTGGAAAGCGTGATGGCGGCGATCTTCGGCGTTGTGATCGCCGGCTCGTTCGTGGAGATGGGTGTTTCGCGCATCCTGCCCTTCGTCAAACGCCTGATCACCCCACTGGTAACCGGCATCGTCGTGCTGATGATCGGCCTGACCCTGATCAAGGTCGGCCTGATCAGCATGGGTGGCGGCTTCGGCGCCATGGCCAACGGCACCTTCGCCGACGGCGAGAACCTGCTGCTCTCGGGCGTGGTGCTGGCGATCATCGTCATCCTCAACCGCATCCCGGTGGTGTGGATGCGCAGCTGCGCCATCGTCATCGCCCTGGCCGTGGGCTATGCCCTGGCCGGCTACCTCGGCCGCCTGGACTTCACCGGCATGCACCAGGCCGCGCTGTTCCAGGTGCCGACGCCGCTGCACTTCGGCCTGGGCTTCTCCTGGTCATTGTTCATCCCGATGCTGGTGATCTACCTGGTCACCTCGCTGGAAGCCATCGGTGATGTCACCGCCACCAGCAAGGTCTCGCGCCAGCCGGTGGAAGGCCCGGTATGGATGCAGCGGATCAAGGGCGGCGTGCTGGTCAACGGTGCCAACTCGTTGTTGGCGGGCGTGTTCAACACCTTCCCCAGCTCGGTATTCGCCCAGAACAACGGGGTGATCCAACTGACCGGCATTGCCAGCCGCCATATCGGCGTGTGGATTGCCGTGATGCTGATCCTGCTGGGGCTGTTCCCCAGCGTCGCCGGGGTGATCCAGGCAGTGCCGGAGCCGGTGCTGGGTGGCGCGGCCATGGTGATGTTCGGTGCGGTAGCCGCTTCGGGCATCAATATCCTGGCCAGCACCCGCCTCGATCGCCGCGCCTTGCTGATCATCGCCGTGTCGCTGTCCCTGGGATTGGGCGTGGCGCAGGTGCCAGAGTTCCTCGCGCATATGCCTGCGGCTTTGCGCAACGTGCTGGAGTCAGGGGTCGCCACCGGCGGCATCTGCGCCCTGCTGCTCAACTGGTTCCTGCCCGAGGGCAAGGAACAGGCCTGAGCCGCGCCGGCCAGACGCAAAAGCCCGTGCCCACCCGCGCGGGCTTTTTGCTTTATCATGGCCGCATTCCTTTGCACGAGCCTTCCATGAAATTCGCCATCGCGGTTTTTTCCCCGGCCCATGCACCCTCCTCGCGCCGCGCCCTGCGCTTCGCCGAGGCGGCGCTGGCCGGTGGGCATGAAATTGCCCGGCTGTTCTTCTACCAGGACGGGGTGCACAGCGCCTCGGCCAACATCGTCGCGCCCCAGGATGAACTGGATGTGGCCGCGCAGTGGCGCGCGTTCGTCAGCGAGCATCGCCTGGACGCCGTGGTGTGCATCGCCGCGGCCCTGCGCCGGGGCGTGCTGGACGACACCGAAGCCAACCGCTACCAGCGCCCGGCGGTGAACCTGCCGATGCCGTGGGAGCTGTCCGGCCTGGGGCAGTTGCACGAAGCTGCGCAACTGGCCGACCGCCTGGTCTGCTTTGGAGGTGATTGAAATGGCCAAGTCCCTGTTGATCATCAGCCGTCAGGCGCCGTGGAGCGGCCCATCCGCCCGCGAGGCACTGGACATTGCCCTGGCCGGCGGCGCCTTCGACCTGCCGCTGGGCATGCTGTTCCTCGATGATGGCGTGTTCCAGCTAGGCACCGGCCAGCAACCCGACGCCGTGCAACAGAAGAACCTCGGCGCCAACCTGCAGGCATTGCCAATGTTCGGCGTCGAGGACCTGTTTGCCTGCGCCCACAGCCTGGCCCGCCGCGGCTTGGATAGCACAGCGCTGGACCTCCCGGTCGCGGTGCTCGACGACGCCGCGCTGAGCGCGCTGATTGCCCGTTACGACCAGGTGGTGACGCTCTGATGAACACCCTGCATGTAATCGCCCACTCGCCCTTCGGCGACGAGCGCCTGGCCAGTTGCCTGCGCCTGCTGGGCCCGCAAGACGCACTGCTGCTGTGCGGTGACGCCACCTACGCGCTCAAGGCTGGCAGCGCGCCGTCTGTCGCCCTGCAGGCCGCCAATCTCGGCGAGCGCCTGTTCGCCCTCGCTGAAGACCTGAACGCCCGCGGCCTCCACAACACCCCGGCAAAGGCCGTGGACTACCCAGCCTTCGTCGAACTCACCCTGCACTACGACAAGGTCAACAGCTGGCTATGAGCATCCTGACTGTCGGCGAACGCGCCATTGCCTTGGACAAGGACGGCTTCCTGGTCGACTTGCAGGACTGGTCCCACGAGGCCGCCGAAGCCCTGGCGGCGCGCGAGTCCATCACCCTGACGGCGGACCACTGGGAAATCCTCGAACTGCTGCGCCAGTTCTACCAGGAGTACCAGTTGTCGCCAGCGACCCGCCCATTGATCAAGTACACCGCGCTCAAGCTGGGCGCGGACAAAGGCAACAGCCCGCACCTGAACCGCCTGTTCAACGGCACCCCCGCCAAACTGGCCGCCAAGCTGGCGGGCCTGCCCAAGCCGACCAATTGCATATGACCGAGCCTCTGTTGAACCTCGCGCGCCCCTTGACCCTGGAAACCCCGGCCGAGCACCCGTTCGCCGAATTCGTGCGCATCCTTGGCAAGGGCAAGCGCGGCGCCCGTGGCCTGAGCCGCGAGGAGGCCCGCGCGGCCATGACCCTGCTGCTCGAAGGCAAGGTCGAGGACACCCAGCTCGGCGCCTTCCTGATGCTGCTGCGCCACAAAGAGGAAAGCGCCGAGGAGCTGGCTGGTTTCACCGACGCCCTGCGTGCCCACCTCCAGGCACCAGCCATTGCCGTCGACCTCGACTGGCCGAGCTATGCCGGCAAGAAACGCCACCTGCCCTGGTACCTGCTGGCGGCCAAGTGCCTGGCAGCCAATGGTGTGCGCATCCTGATGCACGGCGGCGGTGCCCACACCGCCGGCAGGTTGTATACCGAGCAACTGCTTGAGCTGCTGGCGATCCCGTTGTGCCGCGATTGGGCCACCGTAGGCCAGGCGCTGGATACCCAGCGCCTGGCGTTCTTCCCACTGCAGGACTGGGCCCCACAACTGCAACGCATGATCGACCTGCGCAACATCCTCGGCCTGCGCTCACCCATCCACTCGCTGGCCCGGGTACTCAACCCGCTGGCCGCCCGCTGTGGCCTGCAGAGCATCTTCCACCCCGGCTACCAGGCCGTGCACCGCGAGGCCAGCCGCCTGCTCGGCGACCATGCCCTGGTGATCAAGGGCGACGGCGGTGAGATCGAGATCAACCCAGATGTCATCAGCCATCTCTACGGCGCCTCGGCCGGCGAAACCTGGGACGAAGAGTGGCCCGCCCTCAGCGCCCAACGCCATGTCAAGCCGGCCAGCCTGCAACCGCAGCACCTGCTGGCGGTATGGCGCGGCGATGCCGAGGACAGCTATGGCGAACTGGCCGTGGTCGCAACCATGGCCCTGGCGCTGCGCGGCCTCGGCCAGGATCGCGAACAGGCCTTCGCCCAGGCGCGGGCTTACTGGAGCGCGCGCAACTCATCGATTTGATCGATTGGATAGCGGCATTCTTTGCGCTATTTATTCGAACGCTTTGCTCTAGACTGGGCTCCAACGACAAACACTGTGTTTCGAGGAGCTCGACATGGGCCTTTTGATCGATGGGCGCTGGCATGACCAGTGGTACCAGACCAGCAAGGACGGCGCTTTCCAGCGCGAGAGCGCGCAGCGCCGCAACCCATTGCCCGCCGCCGAGGCCGGCCGCTACCACCTGTATGTTTCGCTGGCCTGCCCCTGGGCCCACCGCACCCTGATCCTGCGGGTCATCAAGGGCCTGGAGCCGCTGATCGACGTGTCGGTGGTCAGCTGGTTGATGGGCGAGCACGGCTGGACCTTCGACCAGCAAGAAGGCTCCAGCGGCGATCACCTCGACGCCCTGCAGTACCTGCACCAGCGCTACACCCAGGACGACCCGCATTACACTGGGCGCGTGACCGTGCCGGTGCTGTGGGACAAGCAGCAAAAGCGCATCGTCAACAACGAGTCGGCCGAGATCATCCGCATCTTCAACACAGCGTTCAACGAACTCACCGGCAACACCCTGGACCTGTACCCAGAGCCACTGCGCGCCACCATCGACGCGCTTAACGAACGCATCTATCCGGCAGTGAACAACGGCGTGTACCGCGCAGGCTTCGCCACCTCGCAAGACGCCTATGAAAAGGCCTTCGATGAGGTATTCAACGAGCTGGATCAGTTGGAAGCGCTACTGCATAACCAACGGTACCTGGCCGGTGAATACCTGACCGAGGCCGATGTGCGGCTGTTTACCACCCTGGTGCGCTTCGATGCGGTGTACCACGGGCACTTCAAGTGCAACCTGCGGCGCCTGGCGGACTATCCGAACCTGTCGAACTGGCTGCGCGAGCTGTACCAGTGGCCGGGCGTGGCGGGCACGGTGAACATGGAGCATATCCAGAAGCACTATTACCTGAGCCACAAGACCATCAATCCGAACGGTATCGTGCCCAAGGGGCCGCTGCAGGACTTTGGCCTGGCGCATGACCGGGAGCGGTTATCGGGCAGAGGGATCTGGCAGGGTTGAGATTGCCGGGGCTGCTTCGCAGCCCCGGCGATTTCAGCTGTTTTGCGCCCCTTCAAACCACGCCAGCTTGTCACGCAACTGCACCACCTCCCCGACGATCACCAAGGTCGGCGCATGCACTTCATGGCGCGCCACCAACTCGGGCAGGTCGGCCAGGGTACCGGTGAACACCCGCTGGTTGCGTGTGGTGCCCTGCTGCACCAGCGCTGCCGGCGTACTGGCGGCTCGCCCATGGCGAATCAGCTCGGCGCAGATGGTCGGCAACCCCACCAGCCCCATGTAGAACACCAAGGTCTGGGCCGGCGCCACCAGGTCATGCCAAGGCAAGTTGCTGGTACCGTCCTTCAGATGGCCAGTGACGAAACGCACCGACTGGGCATAGTCACGGTGGGTCAGGGGAATCCCGCCATAGGCGGAGCAACCGCTGGCCGCGGTGATGCCGGGCACTACCTGGAACGGAATGCCCTGCTCGGCCAGCTCCTCGATCTCCTCGCCACCACGACCGAAGATGAACGGATCGCCACCCTTGAGGCGCAGCACGCGCTTGCCCTGTCGAGCCAGGTCCACCAGCAGGCGGTTGATCTGGTCCTGGGGCACGGCATGGTCGGCGCGGCGCTTGCCAACATAGATACGCTCGGCGTCACGCCGGCACATCTCGATGATGGCCGGGGCCACCAAGCGGTCGTACAGCACCACGTCGGCCTGCTGCATCAGGCGTAGGGCGCGGAAGGTCAGCAGGTCCGGATCGCCCGGGCCGGCACCCACCAGGTACACCTCGCCGCCTTGCTGCACCGGCGCGCCATCGACCATCGCCTGCAACAGGCGCTCGGCCTCGCCGCCCTGCCCGGCCAGCTGACGCTCGGCGATCGGGCCCTGGAACACCTGCTCCCAGAAGCCGCGGCGCTGGTTTACGTCCGGGTACAAGACCTTGACCTTGTCGCGAAAACGCGCAGCCAGCCCGGCCAGCTCGCCGTAAGCCGACGGAATCCAGGCCTCCAGCTTGGCGCGGATCAAGCGCGCCAGCACCGGCGCGTCGCCGCCGCTGGACACCGCCACCACCAGGGGCGAACGGTCGACGATGGCCGGGAAGATCACCGTGCACAAGGCCGGTGCGTCCACCACGTTGACCGGCAGGCTGCGCGCCTGGGCGTGGGCCGAGACCTGGGCATTGAGCCCAGCGTCGTCGGTGGCCGCGATCACCAGGCGGCATCCCTCGAGGTCCGCCGCCTGGTAACCACGCACCAGGACCTCACCGCCGCCCTCACGGGCCAGCGCGGCCAACTGGCCGTCGACGTCCGGCGCCACCACCCGCAGCGCGGCACCGGCATCGGCCAGCAGGCGTGCCTTGCGCAAGGCGATCTCGCCGCCGCCGACGACCAGTACCCGGCCCCCCTGCAGCTTGTGGAACAGCGGCAGGTAATCCATTTAGCGGATGACCTCGACACCACCCATGTAGGGTTTGAGCACGTCCGGCACACGGATCGAGCCGTCGGCCTGCTGGTAGTTTTCCAACACTGCCACCAGGGTACGGCCCACGGCCAGGCCGGAACCGTTGAGGGTGTGCACCAGTTCCGGCTTGCCGGTTTCCGGGTTGCGCCAGCGCGCCTGCATGCGACGCGCCTGGAAGTCGCCGCAGTTGGAGCAGGAACTGATCTCGCGGTATTTGTCCTGGCTCGGCACCCAGACTTCCAGGTCGAACGTCTTCACCGCGCCAAAGCCCATGTCACCGGTGCACAAGGCAAGCACGCGGTATGGCAGTTCCAGCAGTTGCAGCACGCGCTCGGCGTTGGCAGTCATGCCGTCCAACGCTTCCATGGACTTGCTCGGCTCCACCACCTGCACCATCTCGACCTTGTCGAACTGGTGCTGGCGAATCATGCCGCGGGTATCGCGTCCCGACGCACCGGCTTCGCTGCGGAAGCACGGGGAATGGGCGACGAACTTCACTGGCAGTTGCTTGGCGTCGAGGATCTCGCCAGACACCAGGTTGGTCAGCGACACTTCGGAGGTAGGGATCAGGTAGAAATCGGCCTCGCCTTCACGGCTGATCTTGAACAGGTCTTCCTCGAACTTCGGCAGCTGACCGGTGCCCATCAGGGCCGGCGCTTGCACCAGGTAAGGCGTGTAGGCCTCTTCATAGCCATGCTCGCCGGTATGCAGGTTGATCATGAACTGCGCCAGGGCCCGGTGCAGACGGGCAATCGGCCCGCGCAGCACGGCAAAGCGCGCACCCGACATCTTGGCCGCAGCCTCGAAGTCCAAGCCACCGCTGATCTCGCCCAGGGCGACGTGGTCCTTGATCTCGAAGTCGAAGCTGCGCGGCGTGCCCCAGCGGCGCACCTCGACGTTGTCGTCCTCATTGGCGCCGACCGGCACGCTGGCGTCCGGCAGGTTGGGGATGGTCAGCAGGATGGCGTCCAGCTCGGCCTGGATGGCGTCCAGCTCGCTCTTGCCTGCGGCCAGTTCATTGGCCATGCGCTCGACGTCAGCCATCAGTGGAGCGATGTCCTCGCCCTTGGCCTTGGCCTGGCCGATGGACTTGGAACGGGCGTTACGCTCGGCCTGCAGTTGCTCGGTACGGGTCTGCACCGCCTTGCGCCGCTCTTCCAGTGATTCGATGCGCGCGACATCCAGGCTGAAGCCACGGGAGGCCAGGCGATCCGCCACTTCCTGAAGTTGGCCGCGTAACAGTTTGGAATCGAGCATATCGTTCTCTCGTTATAGGTAGGTGTTGGTTCAGAATCGGGTCAGGGCAAGGCCGGCCCAGGTCGCGAGCAGGCCGCCCACCACGCTGATAATGGTATAGCCCAAGGCCAGCGGAAGCTGCCCGCTTTCCATCAGGCGCACGGTATCGAGCGAGAAGGAGGAAAAAGTGGTCAGGCCGCCCAGAAAGCCCACCATCAGCCCGGCGCGCAGTTCGACCGGCGCCAGGGGCTTGTGCAGGAACAGTCCGTACAGCAGGCCGATCAACAGGCAGCCCACCAGGTTGACCGCCAGCGTACCGGCATAGAAGTGCCGTGGCCAGTGGGCGGCGACCCAGTTGGCGGTGGCGAAGCGCAACAAGGTGCCGGCGATGCCACCGGCACTGACCGCAGCGATGAGTACGATCACGGCTTTCTCCGCTGGCGGGGGCTGTTGCGGTCGAGCTCGGCCAGGTGGCGCAGCTTCTCGCCGATCTTCAGTTCCAGGCCTCGCGGCACCGGCTGGTAATACTGGCGCGGCTCGAGCTGGTCAGGGAAATAGTCTTCACCGGCGGCATAGGCGTCAGGTTCATCGTGGGCATAGCGGTACTCGTCGCCATAACCCAGCTGTTTCATCAGCTTGGTCGGCGCGTTACGCAGGTG
Organism: Pseudomonas sp. FG47; assembly: GCF_057809115.1. Lineage (NCBI taxonomy): Bacteria > Pseudomonadati > Pseudomonadota > Gammaproteobacteria > Pseudomonadales > Pseudomonadaceae > Pseudomonas > Pseudomonas sp. FG47. The sequence continues at coordinate 184,785 of NZ_JBMDJI010000002.1, read as the reverse complement.
CAGCGGCACTTCCAGCGAGCCGTGCTCGGCGGCTTCGCGCAGGGCAGTCTTGAAGCCCATGTACACCGCGTTGCTCTTCGGCGCGCAGGCCAGGTAGGTGATGGCCTGGGCCACCGCCAGCTCTCCCTCCGGGCTGCCCAGGCGCTCTTGCACGTCCCACGCCGCCAGGCACAGGCTGAGTGCGCGCGGGTCGGCGTTGCCGATGTCTTCGCTGGCCATGCGCACCACGCGCCGGGCGATGTACAGCGGGTCGCAGCCGCCGTCGAGCATGCGCGCGAACCAGTACAGCGCGCCATCGGGGTTGGAGCCGCGCACCGACTTGTGCAGTGCGGAGATCTGGTCGTAGAACGCCTCGCCGCCCTTGTCGAAACGGCGACGGCTGTCGCCGAGCAGGCTTTGCAGCATCTGCACGTCGATCTCGCTGCCGTCCTCGGCCAGGTCGGAGGCGTTTTCGAGGAAGTTGAGCATGCGCCGGCCGTCGCCGTCGGCGGCGGCCATGAGCATCTTGAAGGCTTCGTCGCCCACCCGCAGGTTGCGCTTGCCCAGGCCCCGCTCCTCGCTGAGCGCGCGGTTGACCAGCTTGCGCAGCGCCGCCTCGTCCAGGCTCTTGAGCACGTAGACACGTGCCCGCGACAGCAGCGCGTTGTTCAGCTCGAACGAGGGGTTTTCGGTGGTGGCGCCGATGAACAGCAACGTGCCGTCCTCCACATAGGGCAGGAAGGCATCCTGTTGCGACTTGTTGAAGCGGTGCACCTCGTCGACGAACAGGATGGTACGCCTGCCGTACTGGCCGGCCTGCTGCTTGGCCACCTCGACCGCCTGGCGAATCTCCTTGACCCCGGCCAGCACCGCCGACACCGTCTCGAAATGCGCATCGCAGAACTGCGCCAGCAACCGCGCCAGGGTGGTCTTACCCACCCCGGGCGGGCCCCAGAAGATCATCGAGTGCAGCGCGCCCTGCTCCAGCGCCTCGCGCAGCGGCTTGCCACGCGCCAGCAGGTGCTCCTGGCCGACGTACTCGTCCAGGTTGGACGGGCGCAGGCGGGCGGCCAGGGGCTGGGCGACAGGTTCGCTACGAAACAGGTCCATCACAGGCTCCGCTTACTCCTTGATGACGTCCGCGCCCTTGGGGATGTCGAACTTGAACTTGCTGTCCGGCACCGCCTGGTTGGCCTTGACGCCATTGAACAGGATGTTGGTGCGCTGGCCGACGCTGTCGATCAGCTGCATGTCATTGATCAACCCCCGGCGGAACGACACGCGCAGCGAGTCGAACAGGGTGTCCTTGGTCTTGGGTTTCAAGGTGAAGTCCATGACCTCGCCCTGCTCCTTGGAGGTGATGTCGAAGCTCTGGCTGATCTTCGAGACATCACCGGACAGCAGCAGCGCCGGGGTCTGGTTCAGGCGCTGGTCGAGCTTCTTGATGGTGGCTTGTTCCAGGTCCGGGTCCCACAGGGTGACATTCTTGCCGTCGGACACCACCACCTGCTCCTGAGGCGCATCGGTGTGCCAGTAGAACAGGCCCGGGCGCTTGACGGTCATCTTGCCATTGGCTTCCTGCAGACTGGTGCCGCTGGCGTCCAGGGTCAGCTGGGAGAAGTTGGCCTCGATGGTCTGCGACTTTTCCAGCAACTGGGTCAGGCGTTGCACGTCCTGTTCGCCGGCCTGGGCCGACAGGCTGGCCGCGGCCAGGGCAGAAACCAACAGCATGCGAATCGCGCGCATGGGAGTCCTCATTGAGCATTGAATAGGCCGGGTGCCACCGTTGGCACCCGGCGAGGTGATCATCAATCGCGCGGGCCGCCCGGGGCAATCACTTCCCGCGAGCCGTTGCTGTTCATCGGCGTGACCACGCCGGCCATCTCCATCGCCTCGATCATCCGCGCGGCGCGGTTGTAGCCAATCTTCAGCTTGCGCTGCACCGCCGAAATCGACGCGCGACGGCTCTCGAGCACGAACTGGACGGCTTCATCATACAAAGCGTCGCTCTCGGAATCCTCGCCATCGCCGCCGCCACCGCCGCCACCATCGAAGCCGCTGCCGGCCTCCTCGACGCCGTTGAGGATGTCGTCGTTGTAGTCCGGCGCGCCACGCAGCTTCCACGCCTCGACCGTACGGTGCACCTCGTCGTCGGAGACGAAGGCGCCATGCACGCGGATCGGCAGGCTGGTGCCCGGCGGCATGTACAGCATGTCACCGTGGCCCAGCAGCTGTTCGGCGCCGCCCTGGTCGATGATGGTCCGCGAGTCGATCTTGCTCGACACCTGGAACGCCATGCGGGTCGGGATGTTGGCCTTGATCAGGCCGGTGATCACGTCCACCGACGGGCGCTGGGTGGCGAGGATCAGGTGGATACCGGCGGCACGGGCCTTCTGCGCGATACGGGCGATCAGCTCTTCGACCTTCTTGCCGACGATCATCATCATGTCGGCGAATTCGTCGACCACCACCACGATGGTCGGCAGGGTCTTGAGCGCCGGTGGCTCGTCGTCCATGCTCTCGCGGCGATACAGCGGGTCGTGGATGACCTCGCCGGCTTCCTGGGCATCCTTGATCTTGCGGTTGAAGCCCGCCAGGTTGCGCACGCCCATGGCCGCCATCAGCTTGTAGCGGCGCTCCATCTCGGCGACGCTCCAGCGCAGGGCGTTGGCGGCGTCCTTCATGTCGGTGACCACCGGGCACAGCAGGTGCGGGATGCCTTCGTAGATCGACAGTTCGAGCATTTTCGGGTCGATCATGATCAGCCGCGCGTCTTCCGGGCCCGACTTGAACAGGATCGACAGGATCATCGCGTTGACGCCCACCGACTTACCGGAACCGGTGGTACCGGCCACCAGCAGGTGCGGCATCTTCGCCAGGTCGGTGATCACCGGCTTGCCGCCGATGTCGTGACCCAGGGCCAGGGTCACTGGTGACTTGTTCTCGTCGAACTGCGGCGACGACAGCACTTCGGAGAAACGCACCATCTGGCGGTTTTCGTTGGGGATCTCGATGCCCACGGTGGTCTTGCCGGGGATGACCTCGACCACCCGCACGCTGGTCACCGCCAGCGAACGCGCCAGGTCCTTGGCCAGGTTGGCGATGCGGCTGACCTTGACCCCGGCCGCCGGCTGGATTTCGTAGCGGGTGATGACCGGGCCCGGGTGGATCGAGTCCACCGAGACTTCGACGCCGAATTCCTTCAGTTTGATTTCCAGCAGGTGGCCGACCGCGGCCAGGGATTCTGGCGAGTACTCGACCTTTTTCTGTTCGGCCGGGTCGAGGATGGAGATAGACGGCAGGGTGCCCTCGACGGCGCTGTCGACGAACAGCGGCGCTTGCTTCTCCTTCATCACCCGCTTGCTCGGCTCCGGGGCCTTGACCGCTGGCGTCGGGATGTTGATCACCGGGGCCGGCTGCTGTTCACGCTGGGCAATGTGCTTGGTCAGCGCCTCGTCGCGCTCGATGATGCGCTCGCGGGCCTTGACCTGCTCGCGCTTGTCCGCGACCACCGGGGCGACCACTTCGTCGACCTGGTCGTCCACTTCGCGCAGTTGCGCCACCAGGCGCTTGCGTTCGTTGCGCGCCTCCCACCAGCGGTTGGCGGCGCTCTGCACCAGCTCGAACAGATCAAGGGTGATCTTGCCGGTGACATCCATCACCTTGAACCAGGACAGGTCGGTGAACACGGTCAGGCCGAACAGGAACAGGGCGATGAACATCAGCGTGCTGCCCTGCACGTTCAGCAGGTTGCGCGCCAGGTCGCCCAGGCTCTCGCCCAGGGCGCCCCCGGCGGAGAACGGCAGGCTCGCCGACGGATGGAAGTGGATATGCGCCAGCGCCGCGCCCGACAGTACCAGGAACACCAAACCGATCAGGCGCCAGGAGAACAGCCAGCCGCTCCACTGCCAGGGCTGGTGGCGCTCACGGAAGATCTGCCAGGTCTTGATCGCCAGCAGCAGCGGGAAGATGTAAGCAAAGTAGCCGAGGACCATGAACAGGATGTCGGCGAAATACGCGCCGGCGCGGCCAGCGGCGTTCTGCACCTGGTCGGCGTTGCTGGTATGGCTGAAGCCCGGGTCGGACGTGTCGTAGGTCAGCAGGGCCATCCACAGGTACAGGCACAGCGCACCGACGGCGATCAGCGCACCTTCCTTGAGTCGGTAGTGCAGCTGCTGCCGCCACAGGGGCACGGGCAAGGGAGCTGGAGTTGCGGTGGATTTCTTCAAAACGCGTCTATTCCTGCGCGTGCTGCGCGTCCAATAGTGATCGGCCGGTCGCTGGCCAATGAACCACTACTTTTAACATTACTGCCCGCCAGCCGCCATGACGGTACGTCATGCGGGGCTCAAGTGGGGGCTGATTTCACATGCCTGCAATTTGAGCATGCATTTTCTTTTGTGACAAAGGCTTATGCTGTGTTTTTGCACAGGTATGACAGCAATTGTGCCAGATGGTGCCGACGGGAGGATGAAAGCGCTGGGAAATTGACAAGTGGGAGGCCAGGCGCCCTGGCCTTGCTGTTGCCTACAGGTTGTGCGGTTACAGAGAGTTCAGAACCCGCCCTTTCCGACCGGTCCGACACCTCGGCAAGGCCGCCCCAGGACGGCGCGGTCTCTGTAGGAGCGGCCTTGTGTCGCGAAAGGGTCGCAAAGCGACCCCGGCAAGCCCAAGTTGAAACGGCTGGGGCTCAGAACGTGTAACGGGTGGTCAGCATGAAATTGCGTGGGTCACCGTAATACCCGCCGTTATAGAAGCCCAGGTTGTTGAAATACCGCTTATCGGTGAGGTTGTTGCCGTTGAGCGATACCGAAAGCTGCTCGCTCACCTGGTAGCGAGCCATGGCATCCAGGGTCAGGTAGCTCGCCTGGGTGTAGCGATCGGTCTGGCCTGGCAACGGGCTGCTGATGTCCTTCCAGATCTTGCTCTGCCAGTTGGCCGCCCCGCCCACGGTGAGCTTGCTCCAGGCACCCGACAGACGATAGGTGCTGGACAGGCGCAACAGGTTCTCCGGCTCGATGGTGGAGATCTTGTCACCCTCGCCATCGCGGGTGATGCGGTGGGTAAAGCCGCCCTGCACATGCCAGTCGGCCGTCAGCTCGCCAGCCAGCTCCAACTCGAAACCGCGGCTCTTGGCGCCCTTGATCGAACGGTAGACGCCACGGTTGCTGGTCGGGTCGGTGCGCACGAACTCCGCCAGGTTGTCCTGGCGCACCTCAAACACCGCAAGGCTGGCATTCAGCCGCCCATCGAAGAACTCACCTTTGAGGCCCAATTCGTAGGCATCGCCCTCCTCCGGCTCGATCATCTTGCCGCTGGCGTCCTGCTGGCTTTCATGGGGCTTGAAGATGCTGGTATAGCTGGCGTAAACCGACCAGCTGGGGTCCAGGTCGTAGACCACCCCGGCATAGGGCACCACCACGCCGTTCTCTTCCAGGCTCTGGGTCTTGCGCCGCTGGCCGCTGGCGGTGTCGAACCGCGAACCGTCCAACTGCCAGTTGGACAGCCGGCCACCGATGATCAGCGCCAAGTCGTCGCTCGGCTTGAAGCGCCCGGTGAGATACGCCGCATCCTCTTGCACGCGGGTATTGACCTTGGCACTGCGCGCGCCCCACTCAGGCTCGGGATAATCGCCCCGCCATTGATAGATGTTGGCTTTGCCGAAACGCATCGGCCAGTGGTCCTCGTGGGTGCGCAGGTCACGGTGCGAGATACCCGCCACCAGCTCGTGCTCGCGCCCCAGCATCTGCAAGGGCCCGCTGGCGTAAAGGTCGTAGGTGCTCTGGTTGGTCTGGTAGTGATAGCGACCCAGCCATACGGTGATACCGTCGCCGGTCAGCGGATCAGGGTAACCATTGGTGGCCGAGCCCAGGCGCATGGGCGAGTCGTTTTCACTGCGCGTGACCGAAGCCTTGAGCGTCCAGTCGTGGGCCAGGCGTTGCTCGAGGGTGAGGAACAGGTTGTCCGCGGTGTTATCCCACTGGCTCCACTTGGCTCCTGGGTTATACGAGCGCGACATGCGAAAGCGATTGCCATTGCTGTCCAACAACGGCGTCGAAGGCCCCCACGAGGTGGCCTCGGGGCGGTTGCTCTGGCGGCTCAGGCCGACGCTGAGCAAGGTGTCGTCGCTCAGGTCGAACTCGACGATACCGTAGAGCACCTGCTTCTTGTCGGCTAGGTTGTCCATGAACGAGTGGCCATCCTCATGGGCCACGACCAAACGCCCGCGTACATTGCCAGCGCCGGTCAACGGCCCGCCGATGTCGAACTCGCCACGGTAGCTGTCCCAGCTGCCGGCGCCCAACGATACATAACCGGACAACGCATGGGTCGGTCGCTTGCGCACCAGGTTGACCGTGGCGGCCGGGCTGCCGAAGCCACTGAGCAGCCCGGTGGCGCCCCTGAGCACCTCGACCCGATCGAAGATGACCATGTCGGTACGGTCAACGCCATTGGAGAAGCGAAAAGCACTGGGAATGCCGTCGACCTGGAAGTTGTCGATCTCGAAGCCACGTACCCGAAAGCTGGTGCGATTGCTGTCGAGCTTGCTCACCGTGACGCCCGGCGTCTTGCCCAGCGCCTTGGCGATGTCGGTCAGGTTCTGGTCGTCCATCTGCTGACGGCTGATCACGCTCACCGACTGCGGCGTCTGCCGGGGCGACAGGGCCATGCGCGTGGCCGTGCGGGTAGCACCGGTCGTGTAGGAGCCGCTGCCCTCGGTGATCTCGCCCAGCGTCGTGGCGGTGATGGCAGTGGCGCCCAGCTCGAATGGCTTGGCCTCATCTGCCCAGGCCAGGCCGGTGCTGGCGGCCAGGCTGCTCGCCAGCATGGCCAATGCCACCGGGTGGCGTTGGCGGACGGTGATGGCATTCCCTGCCGCGTTGGTCGTGCTCGAAAGTGGCGGTTGCTGCACGTTGTACGTTCCCTGCTGATTCAAGAGTGAAGCTAATCACCGACGGTTGTGTGGTTGTGAGGTAGTGCGCCAGTTGGCACGCCCGTTCTGCTGACGGTTGCAGCGCATGCTAGGGTTGTTACGAAGACTTTACAATCGCTAATGATTCGCAATTTACTTTTTAACGCAAAAAACTGTAACACCTCGCCATTCGGCAACCCTGGCATTCACGGCTAGGCTCAAGCCCATGTGATACCGGGCCCCTCTGACGGCACGCGCCGCCATGTCGGAATCACTGTTGCCATGCAACGTCGACATTCAAGGAGGGGCTCATGACAGCTCTGCAGACATTCCTCTTCACGCCGTTTCTCGGCACCAGCACCTGGTTGTGGCTAGTGTTCATCGTCATCGTCGTGGGCTTGCTGGTCCTGGACCTTGGCGTGCTGCACCGCCAGGACCGCGAAATCGAAATGCGCGAGAGCCTGCTGCTGTATGCCGGTTACTTCAGTGTCGGCGTGCTGTTCGGGGTGTGGGTATGGTTCGAGCTGGGCGCACAGCCGGCGCTGGAGTTCTACACCGGGTTCCTGGTCGAACAGTCGCTGTCGATGGACAACGTGTTCGTCATGGCGATGATCTTCAGCTTCTTCGCAATCCCCCGCCGCTACCAGCACCGCGTGCTGTTCTGGGGCATCCTCGGGGTGGTGGTGCTGCGGGCAATCATGATCGGCGTCGGCGCGGCGCTGGTGCAGCACTTTGCCTGGGTGCTATATATCTTCGGCGCCTTCCTGCTGTTCACCGGGGTCAAGATGGCGCTGAGCAAGGACGATAGCCATCCGGACCTGGCCAACAACCCGGTGCTGCGTTTCGTGCGCCGGCACATACGCGTCACCGACCAGCTGCATGGTCGCCACTTCTTCGTGCGCCTGGCCCCACCCGGCACGGACCAAGCTGTCCGTTACGCCACGCCGCTGTTCCTGGCGCTGGTGCTGATCGAGCTGGCCGACCTGGTGTTCGCCGTCGACAGCGTGCCGGCGATTTTCGCCATCACCCAGGACCCATTCATCGTCTACACCTCGAACATCTTCGCCATCCTTGGTCTGCGCTCGCTGTATTTCGCCCTGGCGGCGCTGATGCACCGGTTCGTCTACCTCAAGTACGCGCTGGCCATGGTGTTGATCTTCATCGGCTGCAAGATTTTCTGGCATGGACTGGTGGGCAAGGTGCCGGCGGGGGTGTCACTGGGGGTGACGTTCGGCCTGTTGCTGGGTGGGGTGCTGCTGTCGTTGTTGCGCACCCGGGACAAGAAGTCGAATCACATCGACGCCGATCAAACCTAGCCGGCCAGCTTGGTGGATGGCAACGGCGTTGCCGGTGTTCGCCGGCAAGCCGGCGCTACGCCCTAGGAGCGAGCCCGCTGCATCCAGGCCGCCCCCAGCCCGCTCAGGCAGATGATCGCGATGCCGGCCAGGCTCACCTTGTCCGGTGCCTGGCCGAACACCAGCAGCCCCAGCAACCCGGCAAACACGATCTGGCAGTAGCTGAACGGTGCCAAAAGCGCCGGCGCCGCATGCCGGAATGCCTGGGTCAGCAGCAGGTGCGCGGTCATCCCGCAGCCCCCCAGCGCCAGCATGAATGGCACATCGGACCACTGCGGGGTCTGCCAGAAGAACGGCACCAGTGCCGTCATGACCAAGGTGTTGCACAACCCCGCATAGAAATTGCTGGTGGTCGGCGCGTCATGGACCGCCAGCTTGCGCGTGAGCAACTGGTAGAAACAGAACACCAGCGCCGAGCCGAAGGGGAACAGGATCGCCGGGGTGAACATCGCACCGCCTGGGTGCACCACCACCAGCACGCCGATGAAGCCCATCACCACCAGCAGCCACTGCGCCGTGGTCACCCGCTCCTTGAGCAGCGGCACCGACAGCGCGGTGACCAACACCGGCGTCAGGAAGTTGACCGCGGTCGCCTCGGCCAGCGGCAGGTACTGCAAGCCGGCGGTGAACAGCAAGCTGGTGCCGAGCAGGCTCAAGGCGCGCAAGGTCTGCAGCAACGGCCGCCGGGTGCGTAGCACGGCAAGGCCCGCCTTGGGCAGGAAGATCCCGGCCATCAACAGGGTATGCACCAGGTAACGCGCCCAGACCACCATGATGATCGGGTAGATGCCGCCCAGGAACTTGGACAGCCCGTCATGGCTGGCAAACAGGAACGTCGCCACCACCACCAGGGCGATACCGCGCAGCGGTTGGTTGATTCCGGACAGCGGCGTGCTGGAACTCATGGGCCCCTCGGGCAAGCGCCCAAGCCAGACGCCTGGGCATGCGCGGATTCTAGAAGAGATGCAGCGCGCTGAACATTGCCGACCCGGCTTTTTGTTCCAACCGGTACATTTTCTGCCCCATCGGCGATCACGCCGTCCTTCGGACCACGCCGACGCGCAGCGGGCTTGCCCGGCCAAGCAACGGGCAAGGCCAGGATTGTTCCAGGAGGGCCAGCCCCTACAAGGCCGTGGCGATCTGCTTGAGGCGTTCGCTTGCCGGCGCCGGGCGCCCGTACAGATACCCCTGGAAGTGCGAGCACCCCTCGGCCAGCAACCGTTCCATCTGCTCCGCCGACTCTACCCCCTCGGCCGTAGTCTTGATCATCAGGCTATTGGACAGCTCGGTGATCGCGCGGACGATCGACATCGCCTCGCGGCTTTCACACATGTCGTGGATGAACGATTTGTCGATCTTGATCCGATCGAACGGGAACGAGCGCAAGTAACCAAGCGAGGAATAACCGGTACCGAAGTCGTCGAGCGAAATCGACACGCCCAGATCCTTCAGCGCACGCAGCGTGGCCACGTTCTCTTCGCTGTTGCCCAGCAGTACCGACTCGGTGATCTCCAGCTCCAGCCGGCTGGCTGGCAGGCCTGAATCGGCCAGGGCCAAGGCCACGCTGTGGACCAGGTTGGCATTCTTGAACTGCACCGGCGAGAGATTGACCGACACGGTCTGCGTCGTGCCCCAGCTGGCCGCCTCCTGGCAGGCCAGGTTCAGCGCGCGGGCACCGATCTCGTGGATCAGCCCGGTTTCCTCGGCAATAGGGATGAAGTCCAGCGGCATGATCATCCCCCGCGCCGGGTGCTCCCAGCGCAACAATGCCTCGTAGCCGGTCACGCTGTGGTTTTGCTGGTCGACCACTGGCTGGTAGTGCAGCTGCAACTGCCCCAGGTGCAAGGCCGTGCGCAGGTCGGTCTCGACCAGACGGCGCTGGCGGGCGGCGACATCAAGTTCGACATGGAAGCACTCGTAACGGTTGCGACCATTACGCTTGGCCTCGTACAGCGCCATGTCGGCGTAGCCGAGCAACTGCTCGGCCTGGTCATGATCGTGCGGCGCGATGGCAACCCCAATGCTTATCCCGACACTGAACTGGTGCCCGTCGATTTGGAACGGCGGGCAGATCGCTTCGATCAGACGCTGTGCGGTATTGCATGCGGCATCGCGGGTTTCCAACCCCGACAGCACCACGGCGAACTCGTCGCCGCCCAACCGCGCCAGGGTGTCGTGCTCGCGCAGTTCGCGGCGCAGGCGCTTGCCCAGCGTGCGCAGCAGCTTGTCGCCGAAGGCGTGGCCCTGGGTATCGTTGATGTTCTTGAAATTGTCCAGGTCCAAGCACAGGGTGGCGGTCAAGGTGCCGCTGTGCTCGCCACGCAGCAGCGCCTGCTTGAGGCGCTCGTTGAACAGGGTGCGGTTGGGCAGGCCGGTCAGGGCATCGTGGTGGGCCATGTGATGGATCTGCGCATGGGCCGCCAGTTCCTCGGTGGCATCCTCGGCAACGAACAACACATAGTCACCCTGCCCCTCGCGGTTCTGGCAGCGCATGGCGCGGCTGCGCAGGGTGCGCGGGCCACAGGCGCTAATGACCCGCGTCTCGGCCTGGTAGCCTTTGGCGCTGCGCGCGCCCCGCGCCAGTTGCTGCTCCAGGTAGCGGGCCGCCGCCGGGGCCAGGCACTGCGCCGGTAGCTGGCCGACCATGCTCGCGCCCTGGCCGCCGAACAGGCGCTCGGCCTGCTGGTTGGCCAGCAGGATCTGCTGGCTTTGCAGGTCCTGGACGATGACGCTGGCGGGGATGTTGGCGATCACCGAATCGAGGAACTGCGACAAGCTGGTCATTTCCTGGCTGTACTGTTCGGCGAGCTCCTTGGCCTTGAGCAACTCCAGTTCATTGCGTCGACGCTCGGAAATATCGCGGGTGATCTTGGCAAAGCCGATCACCTGGCCGCTGGCCTCGTCCTTGATCGGCTCGATCACCACGCTGGTCCAGAACTGCGAACCGTCCTTGCGCTGGCGCAGGCCCTCGGCCTGGAAGCGCCCCTCGGCCCGGGCCGTGGCCAGGCTCAGCGCGGGCAACCCGGCGTCACGGTCCTGGGCGGTATAGAACACCGAGAAGTGCTGGCCGACTATCTCCTCGGCGCTGTAGCCCTTGGCCCGCTGCGCGCCGGGGTTCCAGTTGGCGACGATGCCGTCCGGGGTGAGCAGGTAGATGGCGTAGTCCGCCACGCTCTGGATCAACAGCCGGTACATCATGTCGGAACTGGGGGCGAGCGGCATGGGCTTTACCTGACCTGCGGGTGCACAAGATGCTGGCATTATGCCGCGCGACGGACAGGTTTTGTGAAGCCTGTCACATTATTCGCCGCCAAGCGACTCAGTGCAGACGTTGGGTCACCCAGTAGTTGCGCAACTGCGGCTCATCATCCAGGGCGATTTCCCGTACCGGACGCGGCAGGTCAGCCAGCACTGCCTGGCAGAACGCCAAGGCCGGCGCGTCCTCGGCATGGCAACGCAGCAGCCAGTCGTGCGGGCCTTCGCTGAGGAACTGCCGTGCCACCGCCAGCCCCACGCCCAGGCGCCGGTATTTTTTGAGCACGAATAAGTCGGCCAGCTCGAGGGCATCGACCCCCGGCAGCTCGCTACGCTCGACCAGCACGAAGCCGGCGATGAAACCGTCGACCAGGATCAGGTTGGCGCTCCAGTCTGTCGCCTGCCAATAGCGCTGGAAATGGGGCTCGTGAATATAGAAGCGGCCGTCCGCCTCGATGTCCTCCTGCTCCCAATCGGAGGACTCGTAGGCGTAGAACTGGTAGAGGTTACGCACCAGGCCGGCGTGTTCGGGGCCGGTCTGGAGCAGCTCGATGGGCACGGCCATGGATAACGCTCGGCGAAGGAAAGAACCGCGATTCTACCGGGTATCGGCAAGATTGCGTGCCGCGGTGCTCGCCAGCAAGCCGGCTCATACAGCATTAGCGAACCGCCGGCCGCTACGGGACCAACGCGGCCACGGCGTCTATTTCCACCAGCATGCCGTCCAGCGCCAAGCGCGGCACCGGGATCAGCGTGCAGGTCGGGGCCATCCGCCCACCCCAGGCACGCTCGGCTTCGGCCGCCCACTGGCGCAGGCGCGCTTCGGAGTGATCCACCACCAGCAAGGTCAACTTGCATACGTGCTGCAACGTCGCGCCCCGCGACGCCAGGGCGATCTTCAGGTTGGCCAGGGCCTGGCGCGCCTGCTCGTCGAAACGGCTCGACAGCCGTCCTTGCAGGTCTTCGCCACCCTGCCCGGCGATATACAGCAACCGGCTGCCGGCCTGGACCTCGGCGACATGGGAATAGGCGTTGGCGCCAGGGTCGTACAACCCCTGCGGGTTGGACAGGACAAAGGCACTGGACAGGGTCATGGCATCGCTCCATCAAAGGCAAGAGCGGCCGAGTATCAGACCTGGACTTAACTCGAGGTCAAGCCCGATCATTTCTCCTCCAGCACTACCCGGCCCTTGACCGCTCGCGGCCCGCGCCAAGCCCAGAATAGCAGGCCGGGGAACGGCGCGTAGACGACGAACACCACCCACAGCATCTTGCGCTCGGCGCGACGATCGCTGCCAATGATGTGCCAGATGGCCCAGATCTCCAGGAGGATGACCAGCAGCGCGACGACGAACCAGATCGTTCCGATTTCCATGAGTTTCTCCCGTTGGCATGTAGCACGTTGGGTTGCCTGCGTTGCCCAGGGTTCAGTCGGATCTTGTGCCGCACCAGTCGCCTTGGCAAAGTGGGTGACCGCTCTGCCCCGCCTGTCGGAGACCCTGCATGCCTTTTCACCCGACGCTGCTCGCCCAGGCCCGCCATGTGCTGGTGTTCACCGGTGCCGGCGTGTCCGCGGAAAGTGGCATCGCCACCTTTCGCGACAAACTCAGCGGCTTGTGGGAACGCTTCGACCCGGTGCGACTGGCCAGCGCCGAAGGTTTTCGCGCCGACCCGGCGCTGGTCTGGGGCTGGTATGAAATGCGCCGCGCCGGCATCGCCGAGGCCCGGCCCAACCCGGCGCACCGGGCCATTGCCGAACTGGCGACACGGGTGCCGCGGCTGACCCTGGTTACCCAGAACGTCGATGACCTGCATGAGCGCGCCGGCAGCCGCGACGTGCTGCACCTACACGGTCGGCTGGATGCCTTTCGCTGCTTCGATTGCGCCAAACCCGTGCGCAACATGCCGGCGCCGAATGAGAACGCAGGCGAAGGCCGGCGCATCGAGCCCCCACGCTGCGCCTACTGCGCCGGCCCATTGCGTCCCGGCGTGATGTGGTTCGGCGAAGCGTTGCCAGCGCGCACGCTGGAACGAGCCTTCGCCGCCGCCGAGCATTGCGACCTGGTGCTGTCGGTGGGAACCTCCGGCCTGGTGCAACCGGCGGCGTCGATTCCTCGAGTGGCGCTGGCGGCCGGCGCCACCGTGGTGCATGTCAATCCGCAGCCGGCGCTGACCGGACACCCCAGGGAATTCGCCCTCGCCGGAACAGCGGCCGAGGTGTTGCCCGCATTGCTCCAGGCTGCATGGCCCCTCTAGGCGCCAGCTTGCTGGCGAAGCAAGCACCGCAGGCCTGGCACGGCTGCTACCGAAACCGTTCCAGCGCCGCACCCAGCGCCTGCGCGTCACTGAACGCCCGTTGCGCCACCAGCTTGCCGTGGTCCAGGGTCAGCCACTGCACCTGTCCCGCGGCCCCGGCATAGCGGCTGGCTACCCTGCCCTCGCGATCGAGCATCACCCGGTAGGAGTAGTCACGCATCGCCGGCACCGCGAACAGCTTGCTGATCAATGCCGGCATGCGCTGGATATCGGCGACGAACACCGCCTGGCGGGCTTCCAGGTAGCCCTTCGGGCGTTCGGCCAAGGCCGCCTTGACCAAGCGCGCGCCGTCCATGTCACGGGCCACTAGCAGCACGCGGGTTTCCGGGTTCAGGCTGTACGGCTTGTCATACTGGTCGAGCAGGGTCCAGGGCGCCAGCCTATCGCCCGGCTCAAGGGCGTGGGCCAGCAGCGGCAGCAGGCTGAACAACAGGGCGATGGCGTATTTCATGAGGATCCGGACCCCGGTAACGACACAAGACCGCCAGCATAGCCCAAAGCGCCGTCCACCCTGTTGTCTTTCCCTCCCAGCCGACGCACACTCAGCCGCGCCAGCCCGCCAGCGGAGTCCGCCGTGCCCACGCCACGCCAGTTCAGCAAGAAGACCAGCACCAGCAACATGCTGCGGCTCAAGCCCGCCGAGGCTGGCGCGCAGCGCCCCTACCGGGTCGATTTCGTCCTGCTCGAACACTTCTCCATGGCCAGTTTTACCGTGGCCATGGACGTGCTGGTCACCGCCAACCTGCTGCGCGCCGACAGTTTCGCCTACACCCCGCTTTCGCCGAGCGGCGACCGAGTGCTCAGCGACCTGGGCCTGGAACTGATCGCCACCCCGCTGCAACCGCGCATGCTGGCAGAACTGGACATGCTGGTGATCTGCGGCGGCCTGCGCACCCCGTTGAAGTACCCCGGCCTCGACCGCCTGCTGGCCGACTGCGTCGCCCAGGGCATGACCCTAGGCGGGCTGTGGAACGGCGCCTGGTTCCTCGGCCGTGCCGGGGCCCTCGACGACTATGGTTGCAGCGTGCACCCCGAGCAGCGCGCCAGCCTCGCCGAAATCAGCCCGCAGGCGCGCATCACCCCGGCCAGTTTCACCCTCGACCGCGACCGCCTCACCGCCGCCAGCCCCAACGGCGCCATGGAGCTGATGCTTGGCCTGGTGCGCCGCCTGCATGGCGACGCCCTGGCCGAGGGCGTGGAGGAAATCCTCTCGTTCTCCGGCGCGCGCTACCGCCAGGTCGGCCCTGGGGCGAAGAAGTCCATGAGCCTGCACCTGCGCACCATCGTCGAGCTGATGGAGAACAACCTCGAGGAAACCCTCAGCCTCGACCAGCTGGCCGCTTACTCCGGACGCTCCCGGCGGCAGATCGACCGGCTGTTCCAGGCCCAGCTCGGCTCCTCGCCGCGACGCTACTACATGGAGCTGCGCATCACCAAGAGCCGGCGCCTGCTGCAGTATTCGGACCTGTCGGTGATGGAGGTGGCGGTGGCCTGCGGCTTCGTCTCGGTGTCGCACTTCAGCAAGTGCTACGCGGCGTATTTCGGCTATCCGCCATCACGCGAGCAGCGCCTGGGCGAGTGAGCCTCGCACCTGCGTCATTGCGCCACATTGCGCCTACGTCTTTGGTCTTATAAATGCGCTGATACCACTTCGCCTTGCTGATTAGCCCAAAGGGTTTGATATACTGCGCCGCGACCGTAGGGTCATCGGGGCGAACCCTTGGAAAATGCGGCTCGCCCTTGGCCAAGCATGGCCACGAAGCCTGGATTGTTACCGCAGCCCAGCACTTGACGCTCGACTGATGCATCCACCATCACCGCTCGCAGCCTCTCGACTTTCCGCTCATGGCGTCGCCAGGGCGAAGCGCCTACCCTGCGCACCTCGAGACTCGAGTACGCTCAGCACATAGAGAGTTAACCCGCATGCCCACCCGTTCCAAGATCATCTACACCTTCACCGACGAAGCCCCCGCCCTCGCCACCTACTCGCTGCTGCCGATCGTCGAAGCCTTCACCGCTTGCGCCGACATCGCCGTCGAAACCCGCGATATCTCCCTGGCCGGTCGTATCCTCGCGGCCTTCCCGGAGCAACTGGGCAGCGAGAAGCAGGTAGCCGATCACCTGGCGGAACTGGGCCAACTGGCCACCACCCCTGAAGCCAACATCATCAAGCTGCCGAACATTTCCGCATCGGTCCCGCAGTTGAAGGCGGCGATCAAGGAACTTCAGGCCAAGGGCTTCAACATCCCCGACTACGCCGACGAGCCAGCCAGCGCCGAAGAGAAAGAATCCCGCGCCCGCTACGATCGCATCAAGGGCTCGGCGGTAAACCCAGTGCTGCGCGAAGGCAACTCCGACCGCCGCGCGCCACTGTCGGTCAAGAACTACGCCCGCAAGCACCCGCACAAGATGGGCGCCTGGGCCGCCGACTCCAAGTCGCACGTTGCCCACATGACCCAGGGCGACTTCTACGGCAGCGAAAAAGCCGCGCTGATCGAGGCTGACGACAGCCTGCGCATCGAGCTGGTCGGCAAGGATGGTTCCACCACCGTCCTGAAAGAAAAGACCTCGGTAAAAGCCGCCGAAGTCATCGACTGCGCCACCATGAGCCGCAAGGCCCTGAAAGCCTTCATCGCCGAGCAGATCGCCGATGCCAAGGCCAGCGGCGTGCTGCTGTCGGTACACCTGAAAGCCACCATGATGAAGGTTTCCGACCCGATCATGTTCGGCGTGATCGTCGAGGAGTTCTACAACGACGTGCTGGCCAAGCACGCCGCTGCCCTGGCCGAAGTAGGCTTCAACGCCAACAACGGCATTGGCGACCTGTACGCCCGCATCAAGGACCTGCCTGCTGAAAAGCAAGCCGAGATCGAAGCCGACATCCAGGCCCTGTACGCCGTTCGCCCGGCCCTGGCCATGGTCAACTCCGACAAGGGCATCACCAACCTGCACGTGCCGAGCGACGTCATCGTCGACGCCTCGATGCCAGCCATGATTCGTGACTCGGGCAAGATGTGGAACACCGCCGGCGAGCTGCAAGACGCCAAGGCCGTGATCCCGGACCGTTGCTACGCCGGCATCTACCAGGCCACCATCGAAGACTGCAAGGCCAACGGCGCCTTCGACCCGACCACCATGGGCAGCGTGCCGAACGTCGGCCTGATGGCGCAGAAGGCCGAAGAGTACGGCTCCCACGACAAGACCTTCCAGGTCAAGACCGACGGCGTCGTGCGCGTGGTCGACGGCAAGGGCAAGGTCCTGCTGGAGCAGAACGTCGAAGCCGGTGACATCTTCCGCATGTGCCAGACCAAGGACGCGCCGATCCAGGATTGGGTCAAGCTGGCTGTCAACCGCGCCCGCCTGAGCAACACCCCGGCGGTGTTCTGGCTGGACCCGGCGCGCGCCCATGACGGCGTGATGATCGAGAAGGTGCAGACCTACCTGAAGGATCACGACACCGCCGGCCTGGACATCCGCATCCTGGCCCCGGTCGACGCCATCAAGTTCTCCCTGGCGCGCATCCGCGAAGGCAAGGACACTATCTCGGTGACCGGTAACGTGCTGCGCGACTACCTGACCGACCTGTTCCCGATCATGGAGCTGGGCACCAGCGCCAAGATGCTGTCGATCGTGCCGCTGATGAACGGCGGTGGCCTGTTCGAGACCGGCGCCGGCGGTTCGGCACCCAAGCACGTGCAGCAGCTGGTTGAAGAGAACTTCCTGCGTTGGGACTCGCTGGGTGAATTCCTGGCCCTGGCCGCTTCCCTGGAACACCTGGGCAACACCTACGACAACCCGCGCGCCAAGGTCCTGGCCAACACCCTGGACCAGGCCACCGGCAAGTTCCTCGACACCAACAAGTCGCCTTCGCGCAAGGTCGGCGGTATCGACAACCGTGGCAGCCACTTCTACCTGACCCTGTACTGGGCAGAGGCACTGGCCGCGCAGACCGACGACGCCGCCCTGCAGGCGCGCTTCGCGCCGCTGGCCAAGGCCCTGAGCGACAACGAGGCGACCATCGTCGCCGAGCTGGCCGCCGTCCAGGGCAAGCCGGCCGACATCGGTGGCTACTACGCCCCGGATGCCGAGCTGACCGCCAAGGTGATGCGCCCAAGCCAGACCCTTAACAGCGCCATTGCCGCGCTGTAAGGTTCGCTTGAAGTAACAGCACAAACCCCGGCCACGCACCGGGGTTTGTGCTTTCTGAAGCGCAGAAACGGTCCCTTGTAGGAGCGGCCTTGTGCCGCTCCTACAAGGCCCGCGCCAACCATAGGAATCGCATATGACCTGGCAACCCCACATCACCGTCGCCACCATCGTCGAACACGAAGGCAAGTTCCTCTTCGTCGAGGAGTTCAAGGCCGGCCAGCACGTCTTCAACCAGCCCGCCGGCCACCTGGAACCCAACGAGACCCTACCCCAGGCCGCCCTGCGCGAGACCCTCGAGGAAACCGCCTGGGAAGTCGAACTCACCGGGGTGGTCGGCATCTACCTGTACACCGCCCCCAGCAACGGCATCACCTACCAGCGCATCTGCTTCGCCGCCCGCCCGTTGCGCCAGCATGCCGACCTGGCCCTGGACAGCGACATCGTCCGCGCCGTATGGCTGAGCCGCGACGAACTGCTGGCCGAGCCGTCGCGCTGGCGCAGCGAACTGGTGCCACGCTGCCTGGACGACTACCTCAAAGGCCCGCTGCACAGCCTCGAACTGCTGCGCGACTGACGCCAGCCCGCGGGTTTGATAGAATCGGCGTTTTTCCCCTCTGATACACATCGGTAGCCATGACCAGCCCAGCACTCAAAGACCCCGCCAAGACCCGCGTCATCGTCGGCATGTCCGGCGGCGTGGACTCTTCCGTCTCCGCCCTTCTGCTCATGGAGCAGGGCTACCAGGTGGAAGGTCTGTTCATGAAGAACTGGGAAGAGGACGACGGCACCGAATACTGCACCGCCCGCGAAGACCTGGCCGACGCCCAGGCCGTGTGCGACCGCATCGGCATCAAGCTGCACACCGCCAATTTCGCCGCCGAATACTGGGACAACGTGTTCGAGCACTTCCTCGAGGAATACAAGGCCGGGCGCACGCCGAACCCGGACATCCTCTGCAACCGCGAAATCAAGTTCAAGGCGTTCCTCGACTACGCCCTGTCCCTGGGCGCCGACCTGATCGCCACCGGCCACTACGTGCGCCGCCGCGACACTGGCGCGCTCACCGAGCTGCTCAAGGGCCTGGACCCGAACAAGGACCAGAGCTATTTCCTGCACGCCGTGGGCGGTACGGAAATCGCCCGTACCCTGTTCCCGGTCGGCGAGCTGGAGAAGCCCGAGGTCCGTGCCATCGCCGAGAAACATGGCCTGGCCACCGCGAAGAAGAAGGATTCCACCGGCATCTGCTTCATTGGCGAGCGCCGCTTCAGCGACTTCCTCAAGCAGTACCTGCCGGCCCAGCCGGGCAATATCGAAACCACCGACGGTGAAGTCATCGGCCGCCACCATGGCCTGATGTACCACACCATCGGCCAGCGCCAGGGCCTGGGCATCGGCGGCCTGAAGGACGCCAGCGACGAGCCGTGGTACGTGCTGCACAAAGACCTGACCCGTAACGTGCTGGTGGTCGGCCAGGGCAACGAGCACCCGTGGCTGTTCTCCCGCGCCCTGCTGGCCTCGGAGATCTTCTGGGTCAACCCCATCGACCTTTCCAACCCGCGCCGCCTCACGGCCAAGGTACGCTACCGCCAGGGTGACCAGCAGTGCACCCTGGAGCGCACCGGGCATGGCTACCGGGCGGTGTTCGACGAGCCACAGCGCGCCGTCACCCCCGGGCAGTCGGTGGTGTTCTACGACGGTGAAGTGTGCCTGGGCGGCGGCGTGATCGAGACCGCCGAGCCGTGGAGCCCACGCGCATGAGCAACCTGCAGGAGCAGCTGATCGCCCTTGGCGGCGTGTTCCAGGCCGCGGTGCTGGTCGACCGCATCGCCCGCACCGGCCAGGCCAGCGAGGCCAACATCGGCTGCATGCTCGGCAGCCTGCTGGTGGTCGACCCCAAGAACACCCTTGAGGTATTCGGCGGCGACGACCTCAACCTGCGCGACGGCTACCGCGCGCTGGTCGGCGCCCTGGAGCGCGACCCCAGCAGCTTGCAGCGCGAGCCACTGCGCTACGCCCTGTCGATGCTCGGCCTGGAACGCCAGCTGAACAAGCGCGGCGACATGCTCGGCACCATCGGCAACCGCCTGCCACAGATCCAGTCCCAGGCTGAGCATTTCGGCCTGGTTCATGAAAACGTCATCGCTTCCAGCGGAGCCTTGTACCAGGACACCCTGAGCACCCTGCGCCAACGCATCCAGGTGCATGGCGACATGCGCTTCCTGCAGCAGCCGAGCAACGCCTCGAAGATCCGCGCCCTGCTGCTGGCCGGCATCCGCGCCGCGCGCCTGTGGCGCCAGCTGGGCGGGCACCGCTGGCAGCTGGTGTTCAGCCGGCGCAAGCTGCTCACTGAGCTGTACGGCATGACGCGTACCAACGATTGAAACAGCGCCCTGTGTAGGAGCGGCCTTGTGTCGCGAAAGGGCTGCGCAGCAGCCCCGGCAATCATGAGCCAGGCTCGAGACCCTGGGGCCGCGATGCGGCCCTTTCGCGACACAAGGCCGCTCCTACAGGGGATCGCAACATGATTGATAGGCCCGACCTTTGGTCAGCCACCCGACCCCGGCGCGTTTTTCATGTATGATATGCGCCCTTCCAAAAGCCTGACTGTCCGAGAACACCCCATGCAGCTCTCCTCGCTCACTGCGGTTTCCCCTGTAGACGGCCGTTACGCCGGCAAAACCCAGGCCCTGCGCCCCATCTTCAGCGAATTCGGCCTGATCCGTTTCCGCGCCCTGGTCGAAGTACGCTGGCTGCAGCGCCTGGCCGCCCACCCGCAGATCGGCGAAGTGCCGGCGTTTTCCGCCGAAGCCAACGCCCTGCTGGACAGCCTGGCCACCGATTTCAAGCTCGAGCACGCCGAACGCGTCAAAGAGATCGAACGCACCACCAACCACGACGTCAAGGCCATCGAGTACCTGCTCAAGGAGCAGGCCGCGCAGTTGCCTGAGTTGGCCAAGGTCAGCGAGTTCATCCACTTCGCCTGCACCAGCGAGGACATCAACAACCTGTCCCACGCCCTGATGCTGCGCGCCGGCCGTGACGAAGTGCTGCTGCCGCTGATGCGTCAGATCGCCGAAGCGATCCGCACCCTGGCCCACACCCACGCCGCCGTGCCGATGCTGTCGCGCACCCACGGCCAGCCAGCCTCGCCGACCACCCTGGGCAAGGAACTGGCCAACGTCGTCTACCGCCTGGAACGCCAGATCGCGCAAGTGGCCGCCGTGCCACTGCTGGGCAAGATCAACGGCGCCGTGGGCAACTACAACGCCCACCTGTCGGCCTACTCGCAGATCGACTGGGAAGCCAACGCCCGCGCCTTCATCGAGGACGAGCTGGGTCTGCAGTTCAACCCCTACACCACCCAAATCGAGCCGCACGACTACATTGCCGAGCTGTTCGACGCCATCGCCCGCTTCAACACCATCCTCATCGACTTCGACCGCGACGTCTGGGGCTACATCTCGCTGGGCTACTTCAAGCAGAAGACCGTTGCCGGCGAAATCGGCTCCTCGACCATGCCGCACAAGGTCAACCCGATCGACTTCGAGAACTCCGAAGGCAACCTGGGTATCGCCAACGCGCTGTTCCAGCACCTGGCCAGCAAGCTGCCGATCTCGCGCTGGCAGCGTGACCTGACCGACTCCACCGTGCTGCGCAACCTGGGCGTGGGCTTCGCCCACAGCGTCATCGCCTACGAAGCCAGCCTCAAGGGCATCGGCAAGCTGGAAGTCAACGAAGCCCGTATCGCCGCCGACCTGGATGCCTGCTGGGAAGTCCTGGCCGAGCCGATCCAGACCGTGATGCGCCGCTTCAACATCGAGAACCCCTACGAGAAGCTCAAGGAGCTGACCCGTGGCAAGGGCATCACCCCTGAAGCGCTGCTGACCTTCATCGACGGCCTGGACATGCCGGCCGAAGCCAAGGCCGAGCTCAAGCAACTGACCCCGGCGACCTACATCGGCAACGCCGCGGCCCAGGCCAAACGCATCTAAGCTGACCGTCGCGTACAACGCCCGGCCTGGCCGGGCGTTTTTATTCCCGTACGAAAATTACGTTTTTTCAATAGGTTGAACATGAATTCTGATACTCCACTGCAACTGTTGGGCGGCCTCACGGCCCGTGAATTCCTGCGCGACTACTGGCAGAAGAAGCCACTGCTGGTACGTCAGGCCTTCCCTGACTTCGTCAGCCCCATCGACGCCGACGAGCTGGCCGGCCTGGCCCTGGAAGAAGAAGTCGAGTCGCGCCTGGTGCTCGAGCACGGCGAGCGTCCGTGGGAGCTGCGCCGCGGCCCGTTCGCCGAGGACGCCTTCAGCGACCTGCCCGAGCGTGACTGGACCCTGCTGGTACAGGCCGTGGACCAGTTCGTGCCGGAAGTAGCCGAGTTGCTGGAAGAATTCCGCTTCCTGCCCAGCTGGCGCATCGACGACGTGATGATCAGCTACGCCGCGCCCGGCGGCAGCGTCGGCCCGCACTTCGACAACTACGATGTGTTCCTGCTGCAGGGCGATGGTAAGCGCACCTGGAAAGTCGGCCAGATGTGCAATAGCGACAGTGCGCTGATCGACCACGCCGACCTGCGCATCCTCGCTGGTTTCGAGCAAAGCGACGAGTGGACCCTGGAGCCGGGCGACATGCTCTACCTGCCGCCGCGCCTGGCCCACTACGGTATCGCCGAAGACGCCTGCATGACCTACTCGGTCGGCTTCCGCGCACCGAGCGCCGCCGAAGTGCTGACCCACTTCACCGACTTCCTCGGCCAGTTCCTGCCGGATGAAGAGCGCTACAGCGATGCCGACGCCGTGCCTGCGGCCGATCCGCACCAGATCCAGCACGACGCCCTGGATCGCCTCAAGGCGCTGATCGACAAGCACATGAACGACAAGGACCTGCTGCTGACCTGGTTCGGCCAGTTCATGACCGAGCCACGCTACCCAGAGCAGGTGGTCGGCGAGGAAGTCTCCGAGCAGGAACTGCTCGACTACCTCGGCCAAGGGGCCATCCTGATCCGCAACCCGAGCGCGCGCCTGGCCTGGTCGGAGTTCGGCGACGACCTGTTGCTGTTCGCCAGCGGTCGCAGCTGCCCGCTGCCGGGCAAACTGCGCGAGCTGTTGAAGCTGATCTGCTCCGCCGACGCGCTGCACAGCGAAAACCTGGCGCAATGGCTGCAGGACGAAGACGGCCTGATGCTGGTCCAGCAGTTGGTCATGCAAGGCAGCCTGGGGTTCGCCGATGAATAAAATCAGCGTACGCCTGGCCGACTGGCACAAAGACAACGCCGACATCCACCGTATCCGCAGCGCCGTGTTCGTCGCCGAACAGCACGTGCCACCGGAGCTGGAGTTCGACGCCGAAGACCCCAGCGCCGTGCATTTCCTGGCGCTGGAAGGCGACTACCCGATCGGTACCGCCCGCCTGCTGCCCGACGGCACCATCGGCCGGGTCTCTGTGCTCAAGGACTGGCGCGGCCTGAACGTCGGCGATGCGCTGATGCGCGCGGTGATCGTCGAGGCGCAGAACCGCGACCTCAAGCAGCAGATGCTCAGCGCCCAGGTACACGCCACGCCGTTCTACGAGCGCCTGGGTTTCCGCGTGGTCAGCGAGGAGTTCCTCGAGGCCGGCATCCCGCACGTGGACATGGTCCGCGATTCGCGCGAGAGTGCCTGAGCCATCAGGTTGGCCTGCTCTTTGTAGGAGCGGCCTTGTGCCGCGAAAGGGCTGCGTAGCAGCCCCAGGATTTCAGCGTTGGCGCAAAGATCGTCGGGGCCGCTATGCGGCCCTTTCGCGACACGAGGCCGCTCCTACAGAGCTACCCCCTGCCCCTCAGGCAATCACAATCTGCCCATCCCCCACCCCCTGGGCCGAGATCCCCACCAGCGTCACGCTGTCCCCGCCGAACTTCAGCACCAGGTCATCACCCACCTGGCTGGCATGCGCCCGCCAATCCGGCGCCGCCGTGCCGCCGTCAACGCCGATGAACACCAGCCGGTCTTGCCCGGTAAAGTCCAGCACCCGATCCTGGCCGAACGCGCCGTCGAACAGGAAGGTGTCGCGGCCTCCGCCACCACTGAGTACATCGTTGCCCGCACCGCCGACCAATACATCGTTGCCCGCCCCACCCACCAGGCGATCGTCGCCGCCCAGGCCGAACAGCCATTGCCCCTGATTACCGGCCAGCAACTGGTCGCTGCCCTGGCCACCACTGTGCGACAAGGCATAGGGATTGATCTTGCCGCTGTCGAGCAAGCCACCCGGCGTCACCGCATGGCTGACCTCCTTGCTGAAGATCAACAAGCTCGACTCCTTGCTGACCAGGGTTTCGACATTGCGCACCAGGCTGATGCCGCCCTCGGCGTCGCGCACATACAAGGTGCCCTCGCCATCCCGGGCGATGCTCAGGTTGGCCAAGGCATCTTGCAGCTTCAGCGTGTCATGGCCAGCGCCGCCATCGATCAGGTTGAAGCCACCGTCGTCACGGAAGGTGTCGTTGCCGGCCCGACCCTCAAGGTAGTCGTTGCCACGCCCGCCATGGATCAGGTCGTCCTGCTCGGAGCCGATGATGAAAGTGCTGCCCTTGTGCGGCTCGGCATTGCGGTTGAGGTCCTCGACCCAGGTCGAGCCACGGGTCACGTCCGACAGGTTGCTGACCACGATGGTCGAGTCACGGCTGGTCCACTGATAGAAGGCCGAGTTCAAGACCCGGCCCAGGCCATCGGTGTAGGCCGAGGGCAAGTGCGATAGCCAAGTGGCGATATTGCCAATGGAGAACGGCAACAGGTTCCAGGCGTCGGAGGCGTAGTGGTCATTGAAGTTGACGATATTGTTGGTTGCCGAGGCCTTGGCGCCATCGTGCACGCCAAGGGTGCCCCAGGTGGCCGAAGTGCCGTCGAGCACACGGAACACCGGGTCGTTCTCGTAGCCGATATTGAGCACCTTGCTGGCGTCGGCGGCCTGGGTTGGCGAGGCGAAGGCGACGTAGCGCGCATCCTGGTAGAAGCCACCCCAGCGCGAGCCGCTCAGGTCGGCCAGGCTGTTGACTGCCAGGCCGCCGAGGCTGTGACCACTGACGGTGATGTCCGCGCCGCTCAGGCCATTGGCCTTGGCAAAGGCGGCCACATCGGCGAGCAACTGGCCGAATGCGTTACCGGCGTAATCACGGGCATAGCCTGCCGGGCCGATCGCCGCCAGCAGGTCGTTGATGGCGTCACCGATGGTGTCGCCCAGCAGGTTCTCACGCGGGCCGCTGGTGCCGCGAAAAGCGATGCCGATACCGCTGAGCTGGCCGGCGGCATCGTAACGGCCAAGGATCTCCACCTGCGCCGAGGTGTAGCCCGGCGCTTCGCCGTGGAAGGTACCGCGGGCGTCGGTCTTGCCCTGGTAGCCCAGTTGCGCCGCGCTGATCGGCGACCAGCCGGCGGCCTTGACCTGGGCCAGGGCCCTGGCTTCGGAATCCGGGTTCCAGGGGATACCGGGGATCACTCCCTGGCTATCGGTGCCGCCGATCAAGGCCTTGACCAGGGTGGCCGGCAGGCCGAGGCCGAAACCGTGCTTCTGGTAGCCGGCGCTGAAACCGTCGTCGATGCCATGGTAGGCGTAGGTCGCCAAGGCCATGGCGTCCTTGTAGAGCGCGGAAGAGGCAGTGCTGTCGAGCTGTCGATAATCAAATACGGGCATTGGTCTACATCCCTGTTGTTCTTGTAGGAAAGGCACCCCAGCGACTTCGTCCGGTGACACGACTGGCGAGCGAAAGGCAAAGCTGGCACGCGCTCGCCGGCACGTCCAACCCGAAAGGGCGGCTACCCTGCCAAAGTTGCGCACAAAAAACCTGTACATGCATACAGATAAGACTTGCCTGCACGCCCCACCTTGCGCATCCTAGTGCGCAACTTTCACGATGAAGCGTTTGCGGCCATGCGCCTGTTCCTCTGCGAAAAACCCTCCCAGGCAAAAGACATCGCCAAGGTGCTCGGCGCCCAGCGCCGCGGCGACGGCTGCTGGGTCGGCAGCGATGTCTGCGTGACCTGGTGCATCGGCCACCTGCTGGAAACCGCGCCGCCGGACAGCTACGACGAACGCTACAAGCGCTGGAGCCTCGACGACCTGCCGATCATCCCAGAAAAATGGAAGATGACCGTCAAGCCCAAGACCGCCAGCCAGTTCAAGGCGGTCAAGCGCCTGCTGGGCGAGGCCCGCGAACTGGTCATCGCCACCGACGCCGACCGCGAGGGCGAGATGATCGCCCGCGAACTGGTCGAACACTGCCGCTACCGCGGGCCGATCCAGCGTCTGTGGCTGTCGGCGCTGGACGATGCCTCGATCCGCAAGGCCCTCGGGCGCCTGCTGCCCGGCCAGGAGACTTTCAGCCTCTACCATTCGGCCCTGGGTCGCTCGCGGGCCGACTGGCTGATCGGCATGAACATGAGCCGCCTGTTCACCCTGCTCGGTCGCCAGTCCGGCTACCAGGGTGTGTTGCCAGTGGGCCGGGTGCAGACCCCGACACTGCGCCTGGTGGTGGACCGCGACCGCAGTATCGGCGACTTCGTGCCCGTACCGTTCTGGGCCATCGACGTGCAGCTGCAAAGCGCCGGCGCCGTGTTCAACGCACAGTGGCGCGCCCCCGAGGACGCCTGCGACGATCAGGGCCGCTGCCTGAAGCAGGACATGGCGCGCCAAGCCGCCGCCGACATGCAGGCTGCCGGCAGCGCCCGGCTGCTGAAGATCGCCACCGAGCGGGTGCGCGAAGCCGCGCCGCTGCCCTTCGACCTAGGCACCCTGCAGGAGGTGTGCTCGAAGAAGCTCGGCCTCGGCGCCCAGGAGACCCTGGATATCGCCCAGGCCCTGTATGAAACCCACAAGCTCATCACCTACCCGCGCAGCGACAGCGGTTACCTGCCGCTGAGCCAGCATGGCGAGGCGCCCGGCATCCTCGGCGCACTGCAGCGCGCCGACAGCAGCCTCGCCACGCTGCAGCCGCACCTCGACGCCCAGCGCCGCTCACGAGCCTGGAACGACCAGAAGGTCAGCGCCCACCACGGCATCATCCCCACCGCCGCCGCCAGCGACCCGGCACGTCTGCCGCCAAAGTACAGGGCGGTGTACACCTTGATCCGCGCCCGCTACCTGGCGCAGTTCCTGCCCAACCACGAGTACGACCGCACCCAGGCCGAGTTCGACTGCGCCGGCCATGCGTTGCGGGCGGTGGGCAAGCAGATCGTCGAACCGGGCTGGCGCCGGGCATTGCCCGAGGCGCTGACCCCGGCCAAGGGTCGCGAAGCGCCACCGGCCCAAGTGCTGCCGGCGTTGCGCGAAGGCCAGGACTGCTCAGTGCGGGATCTGCAACTGAAGGACCTGTGGACCCAACCCCCCAAGCCTTTCACCGAAGGCGACCTGATCAAGGCGATGAAGAACGTCGCCAAGCTGGTGGACGACCCCAGGCTCAAGCAGAAGCTCAAGGAAACCACCGGCATCGGCACCGAGGCGACGCGCGCCAGCATCATCCAGGGCTTGCTCGACCGTGGCTACCTGGTCAAGAACGGCAAGGCCCTGTCGGCCACGCCTGCCGCCTTCAGCCTGATCGACGCCGTGCCCCGGGCCATCGCCGACCCCGGCACCACGGCGATCTGGGAGCAGGCGCTGGACATGGTGCAAAGCGGGGAAATGAGCCTGGAAGAGTTCGTCGCCCGGCAATCCGCGTGGATGGGCAAGCTGGTGCAACGTTGTAGCGGCATGCGCCTGACCATCAGTGGGCCGGCGGCAGGCAAGGCGACAGCGCCGTGGAAGAAGAAGCGCAAGAGCGCGGCCAAGGGCACGGCCGCAGGAGGCAAAGCCAGACAGACCCGCCGCAAGGCGGCGCCCTAACGCCCGCGATGGCGTCTCCGACTGGCGCTATGAAAAACCTCTGCTATTTTTTCATGAAAATAATCAGAAAAAATTTCACGAGGCCCCGGCATGTTCAAGCAATCCGCCCAACACGTCGCCAGCTACTATGCCCGCACCTACCCCGCCATCATCCCCTTGCGCCCCACCCTGCAGGGCGCCCACGACACCGACATCCTCATCGTCGGTGCCGGCTTCAGCGGCCTGCATACGGCCCTGCGCCTGACTTTGGCCGGCCAGCGCGTGACCCTGCTGGAAGCCAGTCGGGTGGCCTGGGCCGCCTCGGGCCGCAACGGTGGCCAGGCACTGCTGGGCTGGTCGTGCGACCTGCCCCCACTGGAGCGAGCCCTGGGCCTGGAGCGCAGCCGGCGCCTTTGGGACAGCATGTGCTGGGCCGCCCGCGAGCTGCGCGAGCTGCCCCAGCGCCATGGCTTCGACGTCGATTATCGCCTGGGCAGTCTGTGGACTGCCGTATTGCGGCGCCGTGTAAAACTGCTGGAAGACGCCCGGCGTGAAGCACAGGAGAAGTTCGACTACGACTGCCTGCGCCTGATCGGCCGCGAGGAACTGCCCCAGTGGATCGACAGCCCCCGCTACCAGGCCGCGCTTTACGATCCCAATGGCGCCCACCTCAACCCGCTGAAGCTGGCCCAGGGCCTGGCCGCCGTGATCGAAGCGCATGGCGGGCGGATCTACGAGCAGAGCCAGGTGATCGATTACCAGGAACACGCCGACGGCTTCGCAGCCCGAACCGATCAGGGCGTGGTGCGCAGTCGTGTCATGGTGCTGGCCTGCAACGCCTATATCGACCGCCTCGACCGCACGCTCTCGCGTCGCCTGCTGCCGGTGGGGTCCTACCAAGTGGCCACGGCGCCGCTGGACGCCGACTTCGCCGCCTCGCTGCTGCCACGCAACAGCTGCGTGATCGACAACCAGTTCGTCCCCGACTATTTCCGCCTGACACCCGACCACCGTCTGCTGTTCGGCGGTGGCTGCACGTACCTCGGTGGCATTCCCAAGGACGTCGCCAGCGCCACCCGGCCGTACTTGGAGCGGGTGTTCCCACAGCTGCGAGGGGTCGCCATCGAGCATGCCTGGGGCGGCCACATCGATTGCAGCATCCAGCGCACGCCGGATATCGGGCGCCAGGGTCAGCGTTACTGGCTGCAGGGCTTTTCCGGCCATGGCGTACTGCCGACCCTGGCCGGTGCACGCGCGGTCAGCGACGCGATTCTCGGTGACGACGACCTGCTGAAGTTGTACCAGGGCATCGACAACGGTCGCTTCCCGGGCGGTGACCTGCTGGCAGCGCCGCTGGAGGCGGCAGCCAAGGCCTGGTACAGGATGCGCGACCATGTCTGACGATATCCAAGCCCTCGCCCGCCAGGTACGCGACCTGCGCAAGCATCGGGGGTTGACCCTCGACGAGCTGGCAACTCGCGTCAACCGCTCGCTGGGTTTTCTCTCCCAGGTCGAGCGCGGCCTGTCGCGGCCCACGGTGGCCGACCTAACCGCCATCAGCGAAGCGCTGCGCGTACCTACCACCTATTTCTATCAGGCCGTGCCGCCCCGCGAGATCGGCTGGGTGACACGCCCCGATGAGCGACGCACCCTGTACTACGCCGCCGGGGTTACCGACGTGTTGGTCTCGCCGACCCTCAATGGCCGCTTCGCCATGCTCGAAAGCCACCTGGCACCCGGTGCCAGCAGTGGCGAGGGGCACCTGGACGACAGCTCGGAACAAGGCGGTTTCGTCCTTGAGGGCGAACTGACCCTGTGGCTCGAGGGCCGCGACGACGCCGTCACCCTCAATCCCAACGACAGCTTCCAGCTGCCACCCCACAGCCAGTTCCGCTACGCCAACCTGACCGCCCGAACGACCCGGGTTCTCTGGGTCTTCCGTTGAGAGCATGCCAATGACAAGTACAACAGGCTTCCCCGATCTGCTCAGCGAAGTGCGCGCCTTCCGCGCCCGACACCCCGACGTGCGCTACGTCGACCTGATCAGCCTGGACATCCCCGGGCATTTCTACGGCAAGCGCTACCCCATCGACATGCTGGAAAAAGTCGCTGCCGGCAGCCCGCTCAAGCTGCCGCAGAACTGCGTGCTGCTCGGCGCCCAGGGCGGTCTGTTCCCGATTGGCGACTACTGCTTCAACGATGGCGACCCCGATGCCTTCAGGCGTCTGGTGCCCGGCACGCTCAAACTGGTGAACTGGGAGCGCGAACCGCTGGGGCAGATGCTGATCACCTCGGATGGCACCGCCGCGCCCATCGAGTTCGAACCACGGGAAGTCCTCGCCCGCGTGCTGCGGCGCCTCGAGCGACGCGGCATGCGCCCGGTGGTGGCGTTCGAGCTGGAGTTCTATCTGTTCGACCGCGCGCTCAAGGACGGACTGCCGCAGTTCCCCCACGACCCGTTCAGCGATGACGCCGACGACCAGCCGAACATGCACATCGAACGCCTGTCGCGGTTCTCCGACGTGCTGCGCGAGATGGTCGAGAGCGCCAACCAGCAGGGTATCGACGCCAATGTCATCACCGCCGAACTGGGCCCGGGCCAGTTCGAGATCAACTTCGGCCATTGCGACGATGGCCTGCGCGCCGCCGACTGGGCGGCGCTGTTCTGCCGCAGTACCCGCGGCGTGGCGCTCAAGCACGGCTTGCGTGCCTCATTCATGAGCAAGCCGTACCTGCAGGCGCCGGGCAGTGGCATGCACGTGCATGTCAGCCTCTATGACGCAGCCGGCAACAACCTGCTGGCCGTCGACGGCCAGCGCCCGCTGCGTCATGCCGTGGCTGGCTGCCTGGCACTGCTGCCGCACTGCATGCCGGTGTTCGCCGCCAACCACAACGCGTTTCGCCGCTATGGCGCCATGGTCAATGCCGCCAGCCGGGCCAGCTGGGGCTTCGAGGACCGCGACGCGTGCATCCGCATCCCCGAGTCGGACCCGCGCAACCTGAGGATCGAGCACCGCCTGGCAGGTGCGGACGCCAACCCGTACCTGGTGCTGGCGGCGATTCTCTGTGGCATGGAGCATGGCCTCGAGGCAGGCCAGGAACCGATCGCGCCGTTGAACGAAAACCGTGGCAGCGGCATCGATTTCCCCACGGACATGCTTGGCGCGGTGGCAGCCATGCGCGGGCACCCGGCGGTGAACGAAGGATTGGGAGAGGAATTCGTGATGGTGTACTGCGAGAACAAGCGCCAGGACCATCTGGCGTTCCTGCAGGAGGTCAGTGCGCGGGAGTACCGCTGGTTCCTCTGACCGAACGCACGCGGCGTGGGTATGGGTTGCCTGGCGATAGAGCCTGTGCTGGCAACCCAGACCCACTGAGGATTACCATGGCGTTCCCTGCGTGCGACCTTTTGTCGCCCCCTGCCGTTAAGCTCCTATCCCATGCCCTTCGAACTCACCGTAGAACCGCTCACCCTGCTGATCCTCGCCCTGGTGGCCTTCGTCGCGGGCTTCATCGATGCCATCGCCGGCGGCGGCGGCCTGCTGACCACGCCGGCGCTGCTCACCGCGGGCATGCCGCCGCATCTGGTACTGGGCACCAACAAGCTCAGCTCCACCTTCGGCTCGGCCACTGCCGGTTTCACTTATTACCGGCGCAAGCTGTTCCATCCGGCCCAGTGGCGCCCGGCGCTATTGGCCACCCTGGTGGGCGCGCTGCTCGGCGCGGTGATCGCCCACTACATGCCTGCCGAGTGGCTGAACAAGATGCTGCCGGTGATCGTCTTCGCCTGCGGGGTTTACCTGCTGTTCGGTGGCACGCCCAAGGCGCCGTTGGATGCCGAGGCGCCGATCAGCAAGAAATGGCAGTTCCCCCAGGGTTTCACCTTGGGCTTCTACGACGGCGTCGCCGGGCCTGGCACGGGTGCGTTCTGGACCGTCAGCACCCTGTTGCTGTATCCCATCGACCTGGTTCGAGCCAGTGGCGTGGCGCGCAGCATGAACTTCGTCAGCAATATTGCGGCGCTGACGGTGTTTGTCATTTCCGGGCAGGTGGATTACATCGTCGGGCTGTGCATGGGGCTTTCGGTCATGGTCGGGGCGTTTTTCGGGGCGCGGACGGCGATCAGCGGGGGGAGCAAGTTTATTCGGCCGGTGTTTATTGCGGTGGTGTTGGCGTTGACGGTGCGGTTGGTTTGGCAGCATTGGGTTGGGTGATGGGGCTGGATCTGGATCTGCGGTGATTGTTTTGATTCTGTATGCGCATTCATTTGCGATGTCGACGCACATTCACCTTTCCGCCCTTACGGCGGCCCACTTTTGTCTTGGCAAAAGTGGGCAAAACCGTTCGGCTCCGTTCATCCGGCCCCTACGCTACGCTCCGGGGTTCCCTCGCTCCGTTCTTGCTCCCGTGGGTACCGCGCTGTAGGGCCCATCCTGGGCCCCAGCGCTCGACGGCCATCCATGGCCGTCGCCCCACTACGCAAGAACTCCACTCGGCCTCCTGAAGTCGCAATTGGCGGCGCCTGGACTATCGCGTGCTTAGAAGCAAAATCAAGAGCAGATCAAGAGCAGATCAAGAGCAGATCAAGAGCAGATCAAGAGCAGATCAAGAGCGGAGATTTTTGGTTTTTTAGTTGTTTGTTTCAACAGTGTCGTGGTGTAAGCCCACTTCCACGCTTGGCCACTTTATCGGTTTGGCGTGGGAGCGGGCTGTAAGCGTCTGGCCAAGTCACCTTCAAACCCCCAGCACTAAGGGAGATGGTGTTCGCGTATTTTCAGGTGGACGCGATCGCCCTCAATGGCTTCAAGAAATAAACTACGCGCTCGGTCTCTGTGAAGCCCAAGGCCTGATGCATGGCGTGGCTTCCTTGGTTATCCAGTAGTGCATCCGAAGCCAATTCGGTGCAGTCCATTTCTTCGGCCCACTGCTGAATTTCCGCCACGAGTTGCCGCGCTATGCCTTGGCTCCGGCTAGCGGGGTGGACGTAAAGGCCTTCGAGAAAAGCCACGGGCGATGAGTTGGTTCCGTTGACATAGTCCACCCGGATCGACGCCTCGGCAAACCCTAGCGCATCGCCGTGTTCATCAACGAAAAGAAGTACCACATAGCGTTCTGGAGCGCTCAGTATTACTCGTTTGTCATGCTCATTTTTCGAGGAGGAGTCAGGCCACAGAGCAACACGCAGGGGGAGCCAACCATCATGGTCGAGCATGGTGCAGCGTTTTATCATTGAGGGAATACTCGAAGGGATAACTGACGAAGATCATAGGCCATCTTCGGCCAAGCTTGGTAAGGTCAGCTTGTTTTCGGGAGGGGCGGCTATATTCAAGTTCATCGGTAAGCATACGTGCAGACCGCTTTGCACGACTAAGCCGGACGCCATCTATGCGGCAGCAGCGCTGCAATCTCACTCGCCCGCTGCGTAGGTAGGCGCGTCAGCACATCCTTCAGATAGGCATACGGATCATGCCCATTTATGCGTGCCGATTGGATCAGGCGCATGATTGCAGCCGCCCGCTTGCCACTGCGCAGCGACCCAGCAAACAGCCAGTTTGAGCGGCCAAGTGCCCATGGCCGTATCTGGTTTTCAACTTGGTTGTTGTCGATTGGCACAGCCCCATCGTCCAGGTAGCGCGTCAGTGCCACCCAGCGTTTCAGGCTGTAATCGAGGGCTTTGGCCGTGGCTGATCCATTGGGCACCAAGTCTCGCTGAGCCAACATCCAGTCATGCAGTGTTTTGACGATCGGCACCGCCATTTCCTGGCGTAGTCGCCAGCGGTCTTCATCGCTCATTTCCCGCGTTTTGCGTTCGACCTCGTACAAGCCGCTGATCGAGTGCAGCGCTTGTTCGGCCAGCTGACTTTTGTTCGCCACGTGCAGATCGAAAAACTTGCGACGGGCGTGGCCCAGACGTAGGCCCGGTGGGTTTTCTTTTCGCCTGGCGCAAGCATTTGAACCGGTGTTTCGTCGGCGTGAATCACGCCCTGGTTCAGCACCGCTTCACGCAGTGCATCGACTAACGGTTGAAGTCTCACGCCAGTTTGTCCGACCCATTGGGCCAAGGTCGAACGAGCAATTGCCAGTCCGGCGCGACCAAAGATTTTCTCCTGTCGGTACAGCGGCAAGTGACCGGAAAACTTAGCCACCATCACGTGGGCCAGTAAGCCTGCGGTCGGGATACCTTTATCGATAACCTGCTCCGGCACCGGCGCCTGGATCAGTGTTTCGCACTGACGGCAGGCCCATTTGCCACGCACATGTTGCTCGACGGTAAACACGCCCGGCGTGTAATCCAGCTTTTCGCTGACGTCTTCGCCGATGCGTTGAAGTTGGCAGCCACAGGCGCACTGGGTGTTTTCAGGTTCGTGACGAATTACCGTGCGTGGAAACTGCGGCGGCAATGGCGCACGTTTCGGCGATTGCCGTGGTTCGGCCTGTGACGAAGCGGGGAGAAGCTGTTTCAGCTCGGCCTCGATAGCCTCAAGATCGGTATCGAGCAGGTCATCCAGCAAGCTGCTTTGCGCCGGGCTGATTTGCTCGCTGCGCTTGGCAAACTTGTGGCGTTTGAGCAGGGCGATTTCGAACTTGAACTGTTCGATGAGGATTTCATCGTTCTGGATCTTCTTGCTCATCGCCTCGACCTGGGACTGCAACTGCAACGCCTGTGCCGCCAAGGCACGAAACTGTTCCGGGGTCATCTGGTCGAGGTTGAGTGAGAAAGTCATGCCGCCGATTGTGCCAGAGCAGGCGCAGGACGACGATAAGTAGACCGGCCAAATGGCCGGCGTTTAAAGCACGGTAATCACAGCGCCTGCACCAACGCGCTGCCACGGCAGGCCCAGTACCAACGCCTGGAGTTGCTCGCTGTCGAGTTCGACCTCGCAGCCATGGCGAATGCCGGGCCAGTGGAACTTGCCTTGGTTCAGTCGCCGCGCGGCAAGCCAGACGCCCACGCCGTCGTGCACCAGCACTTCATCCGGTTAGTCCGACGATTGGCGAATAGATAAGCGCATTGCGGCTTCGCCGCACCAAACACCGCGATCACTCGGGCTAAAGCGGTTTCGGTACCGGCGCGCATGTCCATCGGCTCGATGGCCAGCCAGATGGCATCGATGCGGATCATTGAGCGACAGCCCGAATAAATTGCGCGCAGCCCTCGGGATCCGAGGTTGGCCATTTAACCGTGATCACTTGCCCGGCCATGGGCAACTCGATGATCACTGACGCTTCGACTGGCCGTTTAGGTGCGGCTTTTAGCGGGACGAATGCCGGCAGCGAAGGTGTTGCGGACTGGTCTCGATAGAGCGGCAGCCATTTACGGATGACATTGGCGTTGATGCCGTGGCTGATGGCAACGCCGGACA
Organism: Pseudomonas sp. FG47; assembly: GCF_057809115.1. Taxonomy (NCBI): domain Bacteria; kingdom Pseudomonadati; phylum Pseudomonadota; class Gammaproteobacteria; order Pseudomonadales; family Pseudomonadaceae; genus Pseudomonas; species Pseudomonas sp. FG47. The sequence continues at coordinate 149,617 of NZ_JBMDJI010000002.1, read as the reverse complement.
CAGTTGCGCCAGGTTGCAAACATTCCTGAACGACCTGAGCTTTGAATGGTTTCGTATAAGAGCTTCGTTGGCGCATGGAAATCCTGGCGATAAGGGTGATCGCGTCCGCTTAAAATACGCGGACACCATCGCCCTTAATGCTGGAGTTCGGAAGGTGAGTTCGCTGTACGCTTACAGCGGGCTTGCCCCGCGATGCGATCCAGAGTTCCCACACATTCAACTAGCGACTAGCTGCGCCAGTACAGGCGCCGCCCGTAACTTCGCGACTTCAGGAGGCCGAACGGAGGTCTTGCGGAGGGAGGTGACGGGCATGGATGCCCGTCAAGCGCTGCGCCCCAGGATGGGGCGTTCAGCGCGGTCCTCCCGGGAGCAAGGCCGGAGTGAGGGAACCCGGAGCGAAGCGGAGGGCCGGATGAATGGAGCGAGCATTTTTTGGTTCCTTTTTGATGCTTCAAAAAGGGACCCGCCGTAAGGGCGGAAAGGTGAATAAGCGTCACCATCACAAATGAATGCGCATACAACTTCCAAAACCAACCAACCCAACTAAAACCAGAAACCAGAAACCAGAAACCAGAAACCAGAAACCAGAAACCAGAAACCAGAAACCAGATATCAGGCAGGCAAAACCGGTTCAGGCATCCCCAACCGCCGCGCCACATACAAATCAATCAAATACCGCGCAATCGACCGCCCCGCCGGCAAAGGCGGCAACTCATGCACATTGAACCACTGCGCATCCTCGATCTCATCCGCCTGCATGACAATCTCCCCTCCCGCGTACTCGGCATGAAATCCGAGCATCATCGAATGCGGAAACGGCCAGCACTGGCTGCCAACGTACTGGATGTTCTTCACCTCGACCGCCACCTCCTCACGCACCTCGCGCACCAGACAGTCCTCGGCCGACTCCCCCGGCTCGGCGAACCCGGCCAGGGTGCTGTAGACCCCGGTGACAAAGCGTGGCGAACGGGCCAAAAGCACCTCGTCGCCGCGAGTAATCAACACGATCATGCTCGGCGAAATCCGCGGATAGCTGCGCAAATCGCACGGCTGGCAGTACATCGCCCGCTCCCAGTGGATCTGCGTCATCGGCTGGCCACAGCTGCCGCAGAACCGGTGCTCGCGAGCCCAGGTACCGATCTGCGCAGCGTAACCGAGCACCTTGTACGTATCGAAGTCCCCCTCGAGCATGAACCGCCGCAGCCCCCGCCAGCCGCAACCCGACACTTCGCTGGCCCTGCGCAGCTCCAGCAGGAACACCGGCTCGCCGTCCAGATGACCGATGCCATGCTCGCACAACACGTCCAGGTCCTGGCGCTTGAGCCAGTCACGGGGGAACAGCGCGCCGTTGGCGTCCATCAGGAACCCGTCCGGGCTGCGGGCGACGGCCAGCCCCCCGATGGTCTGCGGGTCGAGTACTGCAGTTGTCCAGCGTGCTGACATGGTTCGGGTTCCTAGATGGCGCCCGCCACTGTCAGTCAGTCGGCGAACGTCGGTTGCTGTTTGCTCATGTGGGCGGCCATGGCCACGCGCAGGTCTTCGGACTGCAGCATGGCGGCGTTCCAGGTGGCGATGTACTCCAGGCCATCGTCGATGCGATGGTCGCGCATGTAGCTGATCATCTCCTTGGTGCCGGCCACGGCGATCGGTGATTTTGCGGCAATCTCGCGGGCAATGGCAAAGACCCCGTCGAGCAGCGCCGCCTGGTCATCATAGACGCGGTTGACCAGGCCGATACGCAGCGCTTCCTGGGCATCGACCATACGGCCGGTGTAGGCCAGCTCCCGCATGATGCCGTCACCGATGATACGCGGCAAACGTTGCAGGGTGCCGACATCGGCGGCCATGCCCATGTCGATCTCCTTGATCGAGAACTGCGCGTCGCTGGCGCAGTAGCGCATGTCGCAGGCCGAGACCAGGTCGATGGCGCCACCGATGCAGTAGCCCTGGATCGCCGCCAGCACTGGCTTGCGGCAGTTGTCCACGGCGTTGAACGAACCCTGCAGGCGCAAGATGGTGCGGCGCATCACCCGGGCGTTGCGGCCGACATCCTTGCCCAGCTGCTGGGCCAACGCGGCCAGCATCATCAGGTCGATACCGGAGGAGAAATGCTTGCCGGCGCCGCTGAGTACCACCACCCGCACCGCGTCAGTGTCGTCGATCCACTGGAAGATCTGGACCAGCTCCTCCCAGAAGGCGGCGTTCATCGCGTTGATCTTTTCCGGGCGATTGATCTGCACGTGGGCGATGTTGTCGGTCAGTTCGACCTTGAACGCGGTGTATTCGGTCACGGACGGCACTCCTGTGGGGAAAGGATTCACAACGCCGGATCTTAGCGCACCCGCAAGGCGGTGCATGTGCCAAAAGCCGGACTGGACAACTTGCACCCTGACGCACGATCCGGCACCGTGCGGCACTGCTGAATCAAAAGGATACAAATTCATGTCCCGTTCCCTGACCGGTGCCCTCGCCCACAGCTTCCTGGGCCAGTCGCCGCGTTGGTACAAGGCCGTCATCTGCCTGTTCCTGCTCCTCAACCCGTTGCTCTTGGCGACCCTCGGCCCAGTGGTCACCGGCTGGGTGCTGGTGATCCAGTTCATCTTCACCCTGGGCATGGCGCTCAAGTGCTACCCCTTGATGCCCGGCGGCTTGCTACTGGTCGAGGCGCTGGCGCTGCGCATGACCACGCCCGAGGCCCTGTACGAAGAATTGCAGCACAACTTCCCGGTCATCCTGCTGCTGATGTTCATGGTCGCCGGCATCCACTTCATGAAGGAGCTGCTGCTGTACCTGTTCTCGCGGATTCTGCTCGGTGTGCGTTCCAAGGCCCTGCTGAGCCTGCTGTTCTGCGTGCTCTCGGCGTTTCTCTCGGCGTTCCTCGACGCCCTGACCGTAACCGCGGTGATCATCAGCGCGGCAGTAGGTTTCTATGCCGTGTACCACCGCGTCGCCTCCGGCGGCAATCCACGCGAAGACAGTGCGCTGGACAGCGACCAGCACATCCCACAGTTGCACCGTGAGGACCTCGAGCAGTTCCGCGCCTTCCTGCGCAGCCTGCTGATGCACGGCGCGGTGGGTACCGCACTGGGCGGCGTCTGTACCTTGGTGGGCGAGCCACAGAACCTGCTGATCGGCCATGAGATGGGCTGGCATTTCGCCGAGTTCTTCCACCAGGTGGCCCCAGTGTCGATGCCGGTCCTGGCCGCAGGCCTGGTCACCTGTGTGGTGCTGGAAAAGCTGCGCCTGTTCGGCTACGGCACGCTGATGCCCGAACCGGTGCGCCAGGTGCTGGCCGCCTACGCCGCCGAGGACGATGCCGCGCGCACCCAGGCCCAACGCGTGGCCCTGGTGGTGCAGGGATTGGCCGCGCTGATCCTGATCGTCTGCCTGGGCCTGCATATCGCCGAGGTCGGGCTGATCGGCCTGCTGGTGATAGTGCTGATCACAGCCTTCACCGGCATCACCGACGAACACCGCCTGGGACGTGCGTTCCAGGACGCCATGCCGTTCACCGCGTTGCTGGTGGTGTTCTTCGCGGTGGTCGCGGTGATCCACCAGCAGCAGCTGTTCAGCCCACTGATTGCCTGGGTGCTGGCACTACCCAGCGAGCAACAGCCGGGCATGCTGTACCTGGCCAACGGCCTGCTGTCGGCGATCAGCGACAACGTGTTCGTCGCCACCATCTACATCACTGAGGTCAAGCAGGCGTTCCTCAATGGCGCCATGAGCCGCGAGCACTTCGAGACCCTGGCAGTGGCGATCAATACCGGCACCAACCTGCCGAGCGTGGCCACGCCCAATGGCCAGGCGGCGTTCCTGTTCCTGCTGACCTCGGCGATCGCGCCGTTGATTCGCCTGTCGTATGGCCGCATGGTGTGGATGGCGTTGCCCTATACCGTGGTCATGGGTGGCCTGGGTTGGTGGGCAGTGACTTACTGGCTGTAGCGCTCGCCCTAGGTCTGCCAACACCGGCATTCACCCTGTCGCCTGGTTCGCCAGCAAGGCAGGCGCCTACGGGGCCAGCCGGTCCCGCTCGAACCGCGCCATGCCGACGAATGCCGGTAACCAGGCCTCCCGCCGAACCACCCAGAGCTCGTAGGTTGGCCTGAAACGGTTCGGCTCATCCAGCGCGCCAAGGTGCACCTCCACTTCACCGTCACTGCGGGCGAACACCGACGACCCGCAACGCGGGCAAAAATGCCTGCCCGCATAGGCCGTCGCCTCGCCGGTGACCTGCACGGCATCCGCGGCGAACATCGCTGAAGCGCCGAACAACGCACCGTGGTGCTTGCGACAATCCAGGCAGTGGCACAGCCCTACACGCCGTGGTTCGCCGCGTGCTTCTATGCGCAATTGGCCGCACAGGCAGCCTCCTGTCACTTTGTCCATCGTCCACCTCCTCCGTCGATCGCTGCAACGGTTGAACCCGCGCTATCGTTCAAGGTTCCTGTCGATTGCTGCCAGCGCCATTCGACTACCCAGCACATCCACTCCAGGAGCACGCGCCATGCGCACACTCACCGTTGCCGCCTTCGTCACCCTGGACGGCATCATGCAGGCCCCCGGTGGCCCGCAGGAAGACACCAGCGGCGGCTTCGCCCACGGCGGCTGGCTGCCACCTTATGCCGACGAGGTCTTCGGCCAAGCCATGCAGGCCTTGTTCAGCCAGCCTTTCGCCCTGCTATTGGGGCGGCGTACCTACGACATCTTTGCTGGCTACTGGCCACGGGTCGGGGCCAACTCGGACAACCGGCCAATGGCCGACCTGTTCAATAGCGTGGACAAACATGTCGCCACTCACCATCCCGAATCGCTGGATTGGCAGAACAGCCATGCCCTCGGCATGGACGTGCCTACGGCGGTGCGCTCGCTCAAGCAACAGCCAGGCCCGGCCTTGCTGACCCAGGGCAGTGGCGAATTGGTGCGTCAATTGCTGGCCGCCGGGCTGGTGGACGAACTACGCTTGCTGGTCCACCCGTTGCTGCTCGGGCACGGCAAGCGCCTGTTCGGCGATGACGCCCAACCGGCGGCGTTTACCCTGGTGGAGTCGGTCGCCTCGCCCAGCGGCGTGTTGATCGCCCGCTACCAACGCAGCGGCGCGGTACGCACCGGCACGTTCGAAGCGGCCTAGGGTGGTGTTAGCGCCAATACAGCACGCACGGCATGCGGGGCTTGGCCTGGGGATTGAATAGCCTCAAGCGATTGCGCAGCGCCCACCTTGAACGCCGCTGCGTTCTACCGCCATTGCGGCTATGTCGGTGACACAGGCTCGGTGTATCACTCGCCCTTCGGGCTCGAATTGCCGTGCGTGGTCATGCGCAAGGTCATGGGCCAGGCCTGGCCAGGGGTATAACATCGGGATCCCAGCCACGGAGATCCACTCATGCTGCCAACCGCCCCAACCCTGCACAGCGCCCGACGCACCCGGTTGCAAGTCTTGCGCGGCCGGGTCGGCCTGGGCCTGGTGGCGGGCTTGTCGGTACTCGCCGGCATGACCGACGCCATCGGCCTGCTGGCGCTGGGTGATTTCGTCTCATTCATGAGTGGCAACACCACGCGCCTGGCGGTGGCGATCAGCCAGGCCGACCTGGCGCTGATGGCCCGCCTGGCCCTGGCGATCCTCAGTTTCGTGCTCGGCAATGCCTTGGGCGTACTGCTGGCCCGGCGCTTTCGCCGCCGCGCCGCGCCGTTGCTGCTGGTGGTCGCCACCTTGTTGGCCGGTGCCGCGGCCTGGCCGTCGGGCCTATCGTTGCCGGCGCTGGTCGCGGCGACCCTGGCCATGGGCATGCTCAATGCCGTGGTCGAGCAGGTCAACGGCCTGCCCATCGGACTGACCTACGTCACCGGCGCGCTATCGCGCTTCGGCCGCGGCCTGGGGCGTTGGCTGCTGGGCGAGCGGCGACATGGCTGGCGGGTCCAGCTGGTACCTTGGACCGGAATGCTGCTGGGCGCCGCGCTAGGCGCGTGGCTGCAGCAACGGCTGGGCTTGCTGGCGCTGTCGGCCAGTAGCGCCGTGGCCTGCCTGCTGGCGTTGGTGACGCTGTTCATACCACGGGCCTGGCAATTGGGGTACATGCCGCGCTGAGGGCCGGGCTTGCAATTACCTCAATAGTCACTATCGAGAACAGCAATTTCCAATGACTCGACGCGGGCAATAACCTGGCTTCACCGACTCACCCCGCCCGCGGAAGCACCTCGATGAACTCCACCTACCGCCTGCTGCTCGCCACCCTGACCGCCGTCGGCATCGCCGTGCTCGGCGGTTGTGCCAACCACCCTGAACTGCGCCCCTACAGCGCCGAGGAAAGCCGTCAGCTGCAACTCGAGGCCCTGCAACGCCAGGGGCTGAGCCAAGAAGCATACGAACAGCGTCGCCTCGCCGTGCTGCGCGAAGGCCAGGGCCAAGCAGTCACGCAAGCCACTGTCAGCCCAGCCGCTACGCGCAGTTGAATCCGCCCGGCGTAGGCTTGGGCGCGACCACCTGCGCCACCCAGCCCCTCAAAGATGCTCACACAGAAAGTCGATGAACAACCTCGTCCGGTACGGCACATGGCTGCTGTTCGGATACACCACGCTTACCGGCTGTGCCGGCAGGCTGTAGTCCGGTAACACCCGCTGCAATGTGCCACAGCGCAGATCCTGCTCGACCAGCCAGGCGGGTAACACCGCCACTCCCAGCGACGCACAGGCCAATGCACGGATCGCATGGGATACATTGGACTGGTGCGCAGCCCGCCCACTGACACTTGCTGGCCCCGCTGCCGACTGCATGGTCCAGGTAGTCGGGTTCTGCAGGTTGCTATTGGCGATCCAGGGCACCTGTGCCAAGTCCGCGGGGCGCTCGACGGCATGCCGAGCCAGGAAAGCAGGCGTCGCCACCAACAGGATGTCGTACTCGGTCAGTTTGCGACTGCGCAAACTCGAATCGACCAAGGTGCCGAGACGCACCACCAGGTCCAACCGCTCGGCCACCAGGTCGCTCAACGCCGAATCGATGCTGTAGCTGATCGACAGCGCCGGGTAACGCGCCGCGAAGAGCGGAATCAGCGGCAAGACGAACCGCTCGCCGTACTCCCCGGTGGTACTGATGCGCAAGCTTCCCGACACACCATTATGGCGCTGCATGACGCTGTCGAAGGCCCCTTCGACATCACCGACGATCACCTTGAAGTCGTCATAGAAACCTTGCCCGATTTCGGTTGGCGCGATGGCCCGCGTGGTGCGCAGCAACAGGGTCACGCCCAGCACCTGCTCCAGCGCCTTGACGTGCTGGCTGGCCATGGCCTTGCTGATACCGAGAAAATCCGCCGCCTTGGTGAACGAGGCGAAGTCGACCACCGCCAGAAAGGTTTGCACCCGATTGAGCTGGGTGTGGAGGGCCGTGCGCAGCATTGTTCAGTTCCATCAAACAGAGTTTCAAGGGTAGCGACATCGACAGGGGCAGTCCACGCACCTAGGCTTTGCGCTGGAAAACAGCCCAGGACCGAGACTGCCAATGACTTACCGCTACCGTGTGGCCACGGTATTCCTGCTGGGCTTTTTCATCGACTGCATCAACATGTTCATGCCCGCTATCGCACTGCCGACGATTACTGGCCAGTTCGCCGTCGCCAGCGCCGCCAGCGCCTGGGTCGGCAACGCCTATATGCTCGGGCTGACCCTGGTGATCCCGCTGAGCACCTGGCTGTCGGCGCGCTGGGGGCCGCGCCGCGTCCTGGCGGCGTCGATGCTCGCATTCGCCTTGAGCGCCTGGGGTTGTGGCCAAGCCTCGAGCTTTGCGGCGCTGATCGCCTGGCGTCTGGCCCAGGGCATGGCCGGCGGTTTGCTGATCCCAGTGGGCCAGGCACTGACGTTCAACCTGTTCCAGGGGCCGCAGCGCGCCCGTGTCTCGACCCTGGTGATGGCCGTGGCCCTGCTCGCCCCGGCGCTGTCGCCCAGCATTGGGGGCCTGATCGTCGATCGCTACAGCTGGCCATGGGTCTTCCATGCCAACCTGCCCTTCGCCTTGCTGACCGCCGCGCTGGCCTGGGCCTGGATTGCCGAGGCACCGGGCAACAGGCAACCGCGCCCCGACTTCAAAGGCCTGTTGTTGGTCAGTGGTGCCCTCGCCTGCCTGTTATCGGGCATGTCGCTGTACGGTGCCGGCCACGGCTCCCTTGTGCTCCTGGCGAGCCTCGCCGCAGGGTTGGCGTGCGCCCTGCTGTATCGTGCCCACTACCGGCACGCCGGCCACGGCATCGTCGAACTGACACTGCTCGCCAGCGCCCGCCTGCGCGTCGCGATGCTGGTCTACCACGCCATCCCCGGGGTCTTCACCGGGGTCAACCTGTTGAACATCTTCTACCTGCAACAGGTGCTGCACTTGAGTGCCCAGGCTACCGGCCTGTACATGATCCTCTATGCGGCAGGCGCGTTCATCGCAATGCTGGCGGTCGGGCGCCTGTACAACCGCGTCGGCGCCCGCCGCCTGTTGTTGCTCGGCATGCTCGTGCACAGCCTGGGTATCGCCCTGCTGGCACGGGTCGACAGCGCAGCGCACAACCCCCTGTTGATCGCCGCCTACGGCCTGATGGGCTTGGGCGGAGGCATGGGGGCCAACGCCGCGCAAACCACTGCACTACTGGATTTCAACGGCGAACGCATGCAACAGGCCAGCGTGCTGTGGAACCTCAACCGGCAGATGGCCTTCAGCCTCGGCGCCACCTTGCTGCTGATGTTGTTCAACCTATGGCCTGAGGGCACCGACGCGCCCCAGGCCTATCACTTGACCTTCGCCCTGGCGGCATTGCTCGGGCTGGTTCCGATAATGCGCCTGCGCGCCCTGCCCCTGGAGCCCCCCTGCCATGCCCGATAACGCCATTGCCCGCGCCGAGCGCAGCATTCATCACGTCCATGAGCTGATCCACCTGATGTTCACCCGCCCGCCTGGGCAAACCCAGGCCGTGCTGGGCGGGCTGATGGCGGTGTTCGCCGAGGATTTCAGCATGGTCGGTACGGCGGGCAAGGTGCTGGAACGCCCGCAGGTCGAGCAATTGTTCAGGACCGCGGCCGGCACCCGGGCGGGGCTTGCGATCAGCGTCGACCAGGTGCGCGTGGTATGGCAGGCCGGCGCGCATGTGGCGGTGCGCTACCAGGAAACTCATCGCTGGAATGGGCAGCAGACCCAACGTTGGTCGCTGGCCATCGTCGAATGCACGGCCACCGGGGTGATCTGGCGCTGCCTGCATGAAACACCACAGGCCGAGCCCACGGCTGCCACGACAACCAAGCACGACGGTATACTCCCCGGCCCTTGAACCTGGCCCGGGAACCTGCCATGCACCAAGTCCTGCTCATCGTCGACGTGCAGTCCACCTTCAGCCCCTCCGAGAAGCTGGTCGATGGTATCCGCGTCCTCTCGGCCCACATCCCCACCCTCGCCTCGATCGAGCTGCATGACGAGCAGGTCACTCCGTTCCAGCGCCAGCTCGGCTGGCACCCGGCCCGTGAGGACGTGGCCCTGGTCGAGGCCGACAAGGTGTTCGTCAAGCACGGCTACGGCCAGAGCGCCGAGACCCTCGCCTACATCAAGGGCCTGGGTGTCGAGCGCGTGCTGGTGTGCGGGCTGCAGACCGAAACCTGCGTACTGGCCGCAGGCTTCGCCCTGTTCGACGCCGGCCTGTGCCCAACCCTGGTCACCGACCTGACCATGGGCTCGTCGCTGGACCGCTCCGGCCAGCTAGGCATCGACCTGTGGAAGCACCACTTCGGCAAGGTCACCACCGCCGCCGAGGTCCTGGCCGAGCTCAAGGGCTGACCCGGTAGATGCGCCAGGCGCAATGGCACAGAACAGATTGCCCCGAAACAAATGAAGAAGCGGCCTTGCGCCGCGCGGGCGGCGCTCGATCTCATAGGCGCTGCATGGTTTACGGCAGGCATCTGGCGGTACTCACGCAAGCAAAAACCCTCGCAGCCAAGGCCCCTGCAAGCGACGAGCCTGAAGACGATGCAGTTTTTTTCGCTTCATTGCCCCGCCCCCCCTTCCGTTGCGCGGCAAAACGCAGGAGAGTAACCGGGTATTCCCGCAAAGAAACGGAGATTCGCCTTGACTACCGATCGCCTGAGCCTGCTCCAGTTCGAGCACCTCAGCCTGAGACCCGCCGCCGCCAGCCAGTTCGCCCTCTCGTTGACGGCGCTCGAACAGCTGTCACTCCCCGAACGCTACGCCGTCCGCGCCGCCCACTACCTGGGCGACATGGCCGAAGCGGAAAACCGCCAGCAGTTGGCTGTGGCCAAGGAGCAAAGCATCGGCTTCAGCCAAGGCCTACTGACGGCCGCCGTCATCGAGAACACCCTGGCGAAAAAGCTGGACGAGGTCTTCGACGACGCCTTCACCCGCGCCCAGGCGCAGTTGCCGCAATAACGGTATTCGCACGAAGGGCCGCAAAAGCGGCCCCTCGTGGTTTACGCTGAAGCCTGCCGTTACAGCCCTGCCGCCTTCGCTCGCGCGGCATGCAGTTTCTTGTAGCTCTCTACCAGGCGCAGGTGGCGATCCAGCCCGTCGAGCTTCATGCTGGTCGGCGTCAGGCCGTGGAAGCGCACGCTGCCCTCCACCGAGCCGAGCACCGCGTCCATCCGCTCGTTGCCGAACATACGGCGGAAATTGACCTCGTAGTCGGCCATTTCCAGCTCATCGTCCAACACCACTTCCAGCACCACGTTCAGCGCCTGGTAGAACAGCCCGCGCTCGACGGTGTTGTCGTTGAACTGCAGGAACATCTCCACCAGCTCCTTGGCCTCGTCGAAGCGCTGCAACGCCAGGTGCACCAGCAGCTTCAGCTCGAGGATGGTCAATTGGCCCCACACCGTGTTGTCGTCGAATTCGACGCCGATCAGCGTGGTGATGGTGGTGTAGTCGTCCACCTCGGCGTTGTCCAGGCGCTTGAGCAGCAGCTTCAGCGAGCGGTTGTCGAGGCTGTGCAGGTTGAGAATGTCGGCACGGAACCCCAGGGCGCGGTTGGTGTTGTCCCAGATCAGGTCTTCGACCGGGTAGATCTCCGAATAGCCCGGCACCAGGATGCGGCAGGCGGTGGCACCGAGGTCGTCGTAGACCGCCATGTACACCTCCTTGCCCAGCGTCTCGAGGATGCCGAACAAGGTCTGGGCCTCCTGCGCGTTGGAGTCCTCGCCGTGGCCGGAGAAGTCCCACTCGACGAACTCGAAATCGGCCTTGGCGCTGAAGAAGCGCCACGACACCACGCCGCTGGAGTCGATGAAGTGCTCGACGAAGTTGTTCGGCTCGGTCAGCGCGTGGCTTTCGAAGGTTGGCTGCGGCAGGTCGTTCAGGCCCTCGAAGCTGCGGCCCTGGAGCAGCTCGGTGAGGCTGCGCTCCAGCGCCACCTCGAAGCTCGGATGGGCGCCGAACGAGGCGAACACGCCACCGGTGCGCGGGTTCATCAGGGTCACGCACATCACTGGGAACTCACCGCCCAGCGAGGCGTCCTTGACCAACACCGGGAAGCCCTGCTCCTCCAGCCCCTGGATGCCGGCGACAATGCCCGGATACTTGGCCAGCACCGCCTGCGGCACGTCAGGCAGGCACAGCTCGCCTTCGAGGATCTCGCGCTTGACCGCTCGCTCGAAGATTTCCGACAGGCACTGCACCTGGGCCTCGGGCAAGGTGTTGCCGGCGCTCATGCCGTTGCTCAGGTACAGGTTCTCGATCAGGTTGGACGGGAAGTACACCGTCTGGCCGTCGGACTGGCGCACGAATGGCAGCGAGCAGATACCCCGCTCCTTGTTGCCCGAGTTGGTGTCGTACAGGTGCGAGCCGCGCAGCTCACCGTCCGGGTTGAAGATTTCCAGGCAGTATTCGTCGAGGATCTCGGCCGGCAGCGCATCCTTGGGCCCAGGCTTGAACCACTGCTCGCTCGGGTAGTGCACGAACGGCGCATTGGCGATGTCCTCGCCCCAGAACTGGTCGTTGTAGAAGAAGTTGCAGTTCAGCCGCTCGATGAACTCACCCAGCGCCGAGGCCAGCGCCGCCTCCTTGGTGGCGCCCTTGCCGTTGGTGAAGCACATCGGCGACTGCGCGTCGCGCACATGCAATGACCACACGTTGGGCACGATGTTGCGCCACGAGGCGATCTCGATCTTCATCCCCAGGTTGGCCAGCAGCGCCGACATATTGGCGATGGTCTGCTCCAGCGGCAGGTCCTTGCCGGGGATATAGGTAGCGCTATCGGACACCGGCATCAGCAGCGCCTGGGCGTCGGCGTCGAGGTTGGCGACCTGCTCGATGACGAACTCAGGGCCGGTCTGCACCACTTTTTTCACCGTGCAGCGGTCGATGGAGCGCAGGATGCCCTGACGGTCCTTCTCGGAAATGTCCTCGGGCAGCTCGACCTGGATCTTGAAGATCTGGTTGTAGCGGTTCTCGGGGTCGACGATGTTGTTCTGCGACAGGCGGATATTGTCGGTGGGGATGTCACGGGTCTGGCAGTACAACTTGACGAAATACGCCGCGCACAGTGCCGACGAGGCCAGGAAGTAGTCGAACGGCCCCGGGGCCGAGCCGTCGCCCTTGTAGCGGATCGGCTGGTCGGCGATCACCGTGAAGTCGTCGAACTTGGCCTCCAGACGGAGGTTGTCGAGAAAATTGACCTTGATTTCCATGCGCGGGGTACCAGAAAGCGGGCGGGACGGATAAATGGCCGGCATTATCCGGGATTTTTAGCGGAAAGTGTTGCAGCCAGGCTGATAGCCGTTCAGTGAGGGGTTTCATGACGGCGGTGCCGGGCACCCAGCAGCAGCAGGGCAAATGCCACACTACCGATCAGCGGCCACCCCAATAGAATCAGTTCATGCTGCTCGAGCCTGGGCAACCAGCCCAGGAACACCAGGTTTGCCGCAGTGCCGCACGCCAGACCAAGCCAGGCAGAACGCGCCCACGCCGGTGCTTGGGTACTGCGCAGAAAATGCCGGTAAAGCCGACCTCCGGCCCTGAGGCCGAGCAAGCCCATGGCCACCACGACAACCGCGCCCAAACGGGCAAGGTGATACTCCCAAGGATCATCAAGCTTCTCGAAGGACATGGCCGGGATGATGATCATGGCCGCCAGGCAGGCGTACCCAGCCAGTAGCATGACGGGGAGCACCACCACCAGCCCCAGGGCCCAAAGCAGCATTTTTCTCAGTAGCGAAGGGGTGTCGTTCACTGCAACCGTCCTTGTCATCTGCAAATGGCCCGCGCCGCATCATTGCGGGCGCGGCGCAAACTATCATTGTCCAACGTCTACAAGCTATCGCGGTAGGCGCCTACAGTGCGATTGATCGCAAAAGTGCATCAGTCCATGCAAAAACAACGATTATCCTCAGCCGCACTTTCACCCAGAATCTCCAGTTACAAGCACTTACAAATAAGTTTAAAAACGCTGGAGAACCCCATGCAGCAGCCTGCGCCCTGTGGCCAGTCGAAGGCCGCCCAGGTCTTTCGAGTCACGTCCGGAAACTTCCTCGAACAGTTCGATTTCTTCCTGTTCGGCTTCTATGCCACTTATATTGCCGCCGCCTTCTTCCCTGCCAGCAACGAGTTCGCCGCGCTGATGATGACCTTCGCCGTATTCGGCGCAGGTTTCCTGATGCGACCGCTCGGCGCCGTGCTGCTGGGCGCCTATATCGACAATATCGGCCGGCGCAAGGGCCTGATCGTCACCCTGGGGATCATGGCCAGCGGCACCCTGCTGATCGTGCTGGTGCCCGGCTATGCCAGCATCGGCCTGTGGGCCCCCGCGCTGGTGCTGCTCGGGCGCTTGCTGCAAGGCTTTTCCGCCGGGGCCGAACTCGGTGGTGTGTCGGTGTACCTGGCCGAAATGGCCAGCCCCGGGCACAAGGGCTTCTACGCCAGCTGGCAGTCGGCCAGCCAGCAGGTGGCCATCGTCGTCGCCGCCGCCCTGGGCTTTGCCCTGAACCAATGGCTGGCGCCGGCACAGCTGGCGGACTGGGGCTGGCGCGTGCCGTTCGGCGTTGGCTGCATGATCATCCCGGTAATCTTCCTGCTGCGGCGCAACCTGGCCGAAACCGAGGAATTCGCCGCGCGCCAGCATCGCCCGGACATGCAGGCCGTGCTGCGCACCCTGCTGGACAACGCCGGCGTGGTGCTGCTGGGCATGCTGATGGTGGCTATGACCACCACCGCCTTCTACATGATCACCGTGTACGCGCCCACCTTCGGCAAGACCGTGCTGCAACTGAGCACCAGCGATGCGCTGATGGTGACCCTGCTGGTGGCGGTGTCGAACTTCATCTGGCTGCCCATCGGCGGCACCCTGAGCGACCGCTTCGGACGCAAGCCGCTGCTGCTGGCCATGTCGCTGCTGACCCTGCTGACGGCCTACCCGGCCCTGGAATTCCTGGCTCAGGCGCCGAGCTTCGGGCACATGCTCGAAGTGCTGCTGTGGTTCTCCTGCCTCTATGGGCTGTACAACGGCGCGATGATCCCGGCGCTGACCGAAATCATGCCGGTGCAGGTGCGGGTGGCGGGCTTCTCCCTGGCCTACAGCCTGGCCACCGCGTTGTTTGGTGGTTTCACCCCGGCGATCTCGACCTGGCTGATTCACCTCAGCGGCGACAAGGCCGCGCCAGCCTACTGGATGATGGTCGCCGCCTGCTGCGCGTTCGCCGCCACGCTGGTGCTGTACCGCCGCCTGGCCAGTCGCGCTGCGACCGTGCCGGCCTGAGGCGCGACGATGAAGCCATTGAAGATACTCCTGGCACTCGCCTTGGTCGTCAGCACGCCGGGGAGCCTCGCCCTGGCCGCCGACTTGACGGTGATGACCTCGGGCGGGTTTACCGCCGCCTACAACCGTCTCGGCCCGCAGTTCACCGCCGCCAGCGGCAACACCCTGACCACCGTGCTCGGCCCGTCCATGGGCAAGGCGCCGCAAGCGATCCCCAATCGCCTGCAACGCGGCGAACCCGCCGACGTGGTGATCATGGTCGGCTACGCCCTGGATGAGCTGATCCGCCAGGGCAAGGTCGCTGCCGACTCGCGGGTGGAGCTGGCCGATTCACGGATCGGCCTGGTGGTGCGGGCCGGCGAACCCAAGCCAGACATCAGCACCACGGCCGCCTTGAAGAAGACCTTGCTGGCCGCCCGCTCGGTGGCCTACTCGGACAGCGCCAGCGGGGTCTATGTCGAGCGGCAGCTGTTCGACAAGCTCGGCATCCAGGCGCAACTGGCCCCGCGCGGCACGATGATCGAGCGCATCCCCGTGGCCTCGGTGGTCGCCAAGGGCGATTACCAGGTGGGCTTGCAGCAGGTAGCCGAACTGCTGCCGGTGCCCGGTGTGACCTTCGCCGGCAAGCTGCCCGAAGACGTGCAGTCGGTGACCCGTTTCGCCGCTGGCATCCCGACCGCTGCGCAGCACCCCGCCGAGGCGCGGCAACTGCTCGACTACCTGGCCTCGCCCCAGGTGCAAGGTACCGTGCAGGCCACCGGCCTGGATTCAGTGCCCCGCTAAAGTGCCCGGCAACTGCCGGATCAAGCGCTCGAACTCGAGCGCCGCGGGCGTCAAGGTGCGCCCACGGCGCTTGAGCACGCCCATCTGCCGGGTCACCTGCGGCTCCACCAAGGCCACCTGGGCGAGGATCGGATGGGTGCCCACCGGCATGGCGATCGACGGCACGGCGGCGATCCCCAGCCCTGCCTCGATCAGGCCCAGCAGGGTGGTCACATGCTGCGCCTCGCAGATGCTTTGTTTCTCCAACGGCATGCCGGCCAGGGCGCGGTCCAGCACAAGGCGGTTGCCCGAGGCCTTGCCCAAGGTGATGTAGTCGTGGCTATAGGCCTCGGCCCAGGTGACCACCGCCTGCCGCGCCAGCGGGTGGTCCTGGCGGCAGGCGATGACATAGCGCTCCTCCAGCAAAGGGCTGAACTCGATCTCTGGCGCCAGGTTGCCGGTGAAACTGACGCCAAAATCCGCCTCGCCCGAGGCCACTGCGGCGCTGACCTCGTTGGCCGAGGCGTCGAGCAGGCTGATCCGCACCTTGGGGTACTGGCCATGAAACGCGCGGATCGCGTGGGGCATGAAGTAGTAGGCCGCAGATGGCACGCAAGCGATGGTCAAGGTGCCGGTGCGCAGCGCGCCACCGTCGCCGACGCTGAGCAAGGCCAGGTCGAGGTCATCGAGCAGGCGTTCGACCTGGGGCAGGAAGGCCCGGCCGACATTGGTCAGCGCGACCTTGCGCGTGGTGCGTTCGAGCAGCTTCACCCCCAGGGCGGTTTCGAGCTTGTCGATGCGTCGGCTCAGGGCCGACTGGGTGATGCGCACGCTTTCGGCGGCGCGGCGGAAGCTGCCTTGCTCGACGACGGCGCGGAAGGCCTTGAGGTCGTTCAGGTCGAAATTGATACTCACCCTGGGGCTCCACGGGTTTGATCGAAGGTGTGCATCAATGGTATTGGCAATTGGTTCGCCACAACAGATGCCACGCCTATCAGACCGAGCGCCGCCCTCACGGCGAACACCCTGCGCCCATCAGCCCGCTACCCTCCCCGCCGAGCATTCTTCTTCACCACCGCCTTCAACCGCACCGCTGCCCGCTGCACCGTGGCCATCTTCTCCGGGCGCTTCATTCCCCGCCACTTGCGAATCTCCTCGCGGGTACGCCCACAACTCACACACAGCTCGCTGTTGAGCTGGCAGAGGGAAACGCAGGGGTTGTCGATATCTTTGGCCATGGGCAGCTCCAGTCAGGGACACGCAGGATACTGCAATCGCGGTCACTTGGCCGCAGAACGGGCGCGCCAGCGCCCCTCACCCCCAAGCCACCCACCCTTCTGCCAACCCGGCTGAACGAAACCCTTGCCACGGCGGTCGCAACAGCAGTGCCACCGGCAAGAAAACCGCCCATGCCCTTACGTTGCGCAGCCCTCGCCGCCCTGATCTGCCTGCCCGGCTTCGCCGCCGCCGAAGCGCCACTGCGTGTTGAACATCTACAGCGCTGCGCCGACCTGCTGCAAAGCCGCACAGCTGCGCCGCAGCGCCATGAGCATCGGCGACAAGCACGATTTCGAAGCCATGGACGCCGAGGACTTGACCGCGCCGATCCTGCCCTCGGAGCGTGGTTACCAACTGCACGACAGCGCCGTGGGGCGTTCGGCGCGGCTGGACATGCGCCAGGCGCTGGACCTGGCGCTACAGAGCCGCGAGCGGGTGCGCTGAACCGGTCACTCCAGCTGTTGCCGCGTGCGCCGGGCCGTTTCGTAGTGATAGTCGAAACAGGCGGCGAACAGGAACCCGTTTTCCCCGCGACAGGCCTTGAGGTAGTCGCGCCCCTGGGTACGTTCATAGATGGCCTTGCCCACCGCCGTGGCCAGGAACGCGATCACCTGGTCGCCAAAGATATCGTTGTGGCTGCTGATGAACGACTTCGAGGTGTAGATGAAGTTGACCGGCTCGTTGCTGTAGCACGGCATGCGTTGCACCTGCGGCCCGCCATTGTTGCCATCGGGCGTGCAATAGCTGGTCAGCTGCCAGTCGCCGAACTTGGTGTCTTCCAGGGTCTTGGCCGCAGCGGTCGCCTGCGCCGGCTCGATATCGCGGATCCGCGCCGTGTGAAACAGGCTGTAGTTGCCGAGCGCCGTGGTGTCCAGCGCTTCCTCGCGCAGGACGAACGGCATGCCGCGGTAACGGCGCTGAAGATCCACCTGGCTCCAGCTCAGGTTGACCCCCAGCCATTGCCCCGGCGGGAAGAACCAATGGGTGGCGCTGTCGTTTTCCGAGCTGATCACGTACAGCAAGGGCTGGGCCTGCGCGCCGGAAACACCGACCTTCAGGCTGTTCTCCTTGAGCAGCAGCCCCTGGTCGGCCTCGATGGCCGGGTTGAGCATGATCACCGCGTCACCGAAGGCCCGTACCTTGTTGCCCAGCTGCTGGTTATGCAGGCGTTCGAGCAACTGGTCGTGCAAGGCGCTGAGGGTGATGGCACCGCCGAAGCTGTGACCGACGATCACCAGGTAGTTCCTGTCCTTGCGGTCGATCTGCTCCAGCTGGGTAAGCAGGTCGGTCACCCCGCCTCGGCCCACTTCCTCGGCTACCGCCTTGCGGTCCCAATAGGTCAGGTTCTCGCTGCCCAGGCCGTGCATCGACAGGCCGCGCCAACCGACGTAGATGCCGACCAGCTTGCGCTTGCCCAGCACACCGGACTGCGCCAGGTTGGCCAGCGCCTTGGTGAAGCTGACGACGTTGGCATCCTGCGGGGCGGCGTTGTGCTTCCAGCCGTGGATGAAGACCACCATGGCCAGGTCGCCTTCGGCGGAGTAACCCTTGAGGCGCTCGAGCAATTGCTGGGTGCGCTCAGGGAAGAAATCGTTGCCACGCTCGCTGTACTCGACGAAACCGATCTCGTAGCGCGGCTTGGTATGCAGTTCGTAATAGCTGTGGCTGCACGACACCAGCGTGTCACAGGTCACCACCTGATCGTCACGCAGGGGTTTGTTCAGGGCGCAGGCTGCCAACAGGCAGGCGCAAAGCATCAGCAGGATCTTCATGGTCGTATTCACCAGGTCAAGGTCACGCCGACGCGTGCTGCAGGTGCAGTCACGCGGCCAGAAGCAACGACTTGAGCATCACGGTGGACGGACCGGGAAGCGCATCACCGGGGCAAAGGTGGCGGGTGCGCGAGTAGGTATCGGCATGATGAACCCCACGGGGGTGACAGGCCCTTGATTCCGTTTAGACGCCAGGCAGATAGATGTCAAAGGGCCACGTCAGTCGTTTGCGACTATCCGCTCAACGGGCATACTGACTGCCCCTTCAGGAGCCCTGCCATGCAGCTCAAGTTCAGCCACGTGGATGTACTGGTCGCCCAACTCGAAACCGCCTGCGCCTACTACCAGCAGATGCTCGGTGCCGAGATTTCCACCACCCAGGTCTGGGAACGTCGCGGCCTGCAGGTGCGCTACGCGGTGGCGCGCCTGGGCCAGGAGCGCTTCATGCTGGTCCAGCCGCTGGCCGGCAACCTCAAGACCCTGCTCGACCAGCACGGCGAGGGCATGATCTACCGCCACTGCTATTCGACCCCGGACATCGAGCTGGCCTACGACCAACTGCTGGCTGCCGGCGTGCAGCCTGAGGACGAGAACGGCCGGCCCCTGGCCCGCGCCGACCTGCAATCGCCGGCTGGCGCGCGCATCCTCTGGCTGCCCAAGCGCTTCGGGCATTTTTCCATCGAGATCCTCGAGCAGCAGTCCATCGAGCGCTTTATCGAGGACGTGTTCGCCAGCCCGACCTAGTCGCCTTTGCCTTTCGGCACACGACAAGACCAATGGGATTGGTGATACTGCACGCCGCCATCCCCCCCCGAAAAGGATTTCGCCAATGAAGCGACTGCTCGCTTTGACCCTGCTCACCCTGGCCATAAGCGGCTGCGACAAGGCCGAACAGGCCACTGCGCTCACCGGCCAATGCGCCAAGGACACTGATTGCAAGGGTGAACGAATCTGCGAAAGCGGTC
The DNA here is from genome assembly GCF_057809115.1 of Pseudomonas sp. FG47. NCBI lineage: Bacteria > Pseudomonadati > Pseudomonadota > Gammaproteobacteria > Pseudomonadales > Pseudomonadaceae > Pseudomonas > Pseudomonas sp. FG47. Next base: position 130,123 of record NZ_JBMDJI010000002.1, on the reverse strand, counting down.
AGTGCGTCAACCCGCAGCCCCAGCAAGCACTCCTGAGCAAACCTGCCGCCATCCAATTGGCACCCGCGGCGCCGAGCGTGACCTATGTGCCATTGCCCGTCAGCGATGCCGGTGCCGGGCCGTTCACCTTGCAGCAAATGGGCATGGGCAGCGCATTGAACTACCCGTCCCGTGCCGGGGTGATCAACCTCATGGAGGCCATCGTCGAAGAGGCTGAATACACGGGGTACGTCACCATCGAAAAAGCCTACGCATTCGGCCCCTCCCGCTATGTGCTGGTGATATCCACCGGCGAGGGCGGTAATGCCTGCCCCGCCTCCACCTACGTATTCAGCTTCGATAGCAATGCTGAACAGGTCGATGGCAAGCAGCAGGTGGACGGCTGCTCGGAAATGGTCGAGAGCCTGGCCGAAGGCAACACCCTGACGATCAAGAAAGAGGGCTCGGCGAGCGTGGTGTACAACGGCCAGGTGAAGTGACAGTGCCAGGACATTCGCTCAAGGCCTGTGCGTTGCGCGGAGCACGGATGAAACTGCACGCACTGTGCTGGCCCCTGCTGGTGCTCGGCACCCTTGCCCAGGCCCAGGTGCCCAGGGAGGGCGTCGAGTTCTCCCACAAGGATTGGGACCTGGTATGCCTCAGGACCGGTACCTGCGTGGCCATGGGCTATTCACCCGGCGACAGCCTCGACGGCATCAGCCTGGCGCTCAATCGCGAAGCTGGCCCGCGCACGTCCTTCACCGGCAACCTGCTGTTCGCCGATCTGGCCGGCGACCCACCGACCACCCCGGTCAGCCTGGTACTGGACGATGAGCTGGTCGCCTCGGCGAAGGAACATGGCCCCCGCGATTTCATGCTCGACGAGTACGCCAGCCGACGCCTGGTCAACGCCCTGGCGGGCAATACCAGGATCCGCTTCGTCGATGCACTCGGACACGCCTGGCCCTTGTCCGGCGCTGGCGCAACCGCCGTGCTGCTGAAGATGGACGAACTGCAGGAACGCCTCGGCACCCCTACCGCCGCGGTCAGGCGCGGTGACGAGGACGAAGACCTGGTGCCTGGGCCCGAACGAGCCTCACCGCCGATCAGCCATCCACCACTGCTCGACACCCGCGTCGAAGATGCTCGCCTGGCCGACGACCCGTCGCTGCGCCAAGCCTTGGCCGCCGCTGTGGCGCCCCACCAGCCCTGCCCCGCCTTGCACGCCGAGCCTTTGCTGATCGAGCGGCTGGATGAACACCGGCTGCTGGTCAGCACGCAATGCGCGGCCAACAGCTACAACACCGCGACCGGGTTCTGGGTCGCCGAGGACCGGCCGCCCTACTTGGCCAGCCTGGTGACCGAAGCCGGCACCCGCTTCGACCGCGCGCGGGCCACCATTGGCTCCTGGCAGATGCAGAGCCCGCGCGGCGACTGCATGAAGCGGGCGTTCTGGACCTGGGACGGCACGCGCTTCGTGCTGACTTACCGTGCCAGCTATGTACGCTGCCGGGGTTTCAGGGACGGCGCCTGGAGCGTGCCCAGCTATGTGAATTGACCGGCAAGGCCAGCGCCAACAGCTCCAAGGCCTGGACGAGTTCGATGCCACCCGCCAGGAAGTCATCAGCGGCACCACCCGCGAATACCGCGGCGTGCAGAGTGGCGCATTGCGCGTGCACGCGCTGGAAAAGGCGGTGGCGTCCAACGAACGCTCGTTGCTGTCGGCACGCAAGGGTTTCACCCTTGGCGGCACCAGCACCAACTCGGATGGGTGGCCGTGGGTGTTCAACGAAAGCGCCATGGCACCCGATCTGACCAGCGCTGCAAGCACTAGCACCTGGCCCTGCGATCACTCCCCCGACTTCATTTAAACCCCATCAATATATATACACTCAACGCAGTAATACCAAAGATTTCACTATTTTAACCGCCCCCATCAAACACAATAAAAAACTTATCTATGCTGATTCCTTGCTCGCTGGACGATTTGTTCTATCCGCCTACAAAACATAAGGAAATCACCATGAAAAACATAGACTTGCCACAAGGCCTTGTAAACTTTTCCACGTAACACCTGCAACTTATTCGTTTTAAAGCAGGTTTGAATGAAACCGTACTACCTGGCGTCGAAGCCATTGGACCTGGCTATAACCCATTCATCAGTTATGCCAGTGTCAACAGCGGCGCGGTGCAATTGTTCGACTGGGCCACGGCCAAGAAACGCGAAGTGCCTTTCAAAGCCGGCTACTTCGTACCCGAGATCGTCGACGTGCAACAGAACGACAGCGCAACCTACACCAACGTCAGCGGCAACACGATCAGCGAGTACCAGCGCAGTCTGGCTACCAGCGTCGCCATCGAAGGCCGTTACAACTTCTTCAGTGGCTCGCTGTCCACGGATTTCGACAGTAATTCACTGCGCAACGCGGAAAGCGAGTTCACTCGCATTCAGCAATCGATCAACCTCTGGTCGTTGCGCTTGCCTTCGGTGAAGTCATTGCGCGAACTGATGCTGCCACACATGCGCCAACAACTAGATGAATTGAACGTCAACGACCCGAAGGCCATAAGCCGCTATTTCGATAGAGTTGGCAGCCATTTCCTTACCGGCATCGTAATGGGTGGACGGGCCATCCTCGCCTCCTCGACCAACAAGCTCAGGGTCAAGCGTGACTACTCGGTGTCGGTGGTCGCCAAGGCGAGCTACGAAGGGCTTACCGGCCAGTTGAGCGCAGAAGCCAAAGCCAAGTATGGCGAGTCGATCAGCAGCTTCACTCAGTACTCCAATACCCACCAGGAAGTGCGCGGCGGCGACGGTGCCAAGGCACATGGGGTGTTCAGCGGCAAAAAAGAAGACTTCCAGGCCTGGGTAGACAGTGTGAGCGCCTAGCCGGACTTCGTCGATTTCGTCCCCACCATCCCCATGCAGGAAATCTGGACCCTGTGCAGCAGCGAGGCGCAGGCCGAGGCCATGCGCAAGCATTACGATGACGTCTGGGCGCCGGCGCAATCGGAAAAGTACCGGGTCAAGGCTAACTACATCGACCAACTGGTGGTCATCACCGGCGGTAGTTCAACCATCGAACCACCGGTCGGCTACAGCAAGATCGAGTACGACCTCAATGCCGGTGCCAGCGGTGACTTCATCTACTTGTGCTATCACGAACAAACCTGGCAGGCCGACAGGCCTAAAGATGCTGTGACGGATATCAGGATCATTTTCAACAAGGAGCCTACCCCACCTGGCTATACCAAGCTGCCCCAGGACCTGAACAAGGGCGCGGGCGGTGATGATGTATTCCTCTGCTACAAGACCGAGGCTTACAACACCGACACCGCAATCAACAAGGTCACGGTCATCGGCGGCAACAATGCGGATATCAACGCTCCCTATGGTTATCTGAAGGTCCCCGGTGACCTCAACAGAGGTGCTGGCGGCAACTTCATCTATGCCTGTACCTTCGTAGGCAAGTAGTAACTGCTGCGCCCAATGAGTGGAGGCAAGCCCGCCACTCATTGGGCCGCTCATCGCCCAGCAGCAACGCGATTCCCAACGGATGCTCGAGTCTGTAATCATGGCGCTTTGTGCGAGCCGCACGACAAAAGCGCCGGTCCTGTTGGAACCGGCGCCATTGCCTCTCGATGAGCCGCTGATGGATCGACCCTACTACACCCGCCACCTGCTGATCGGCTGCCTCTACCTCGGCGTGGTAAGCCTTGCCTGGATACTCAGTGGCGACACCTTCTACCGCTCAGCCTGGCTGGTGCTCTTCATGCTGTGCAGTACCCTGCTCTATCCTTGCGCCAGGTACCTGGTGCAGACCAGTGCCGAGCGCTTGACCCGCCCAGGGTTCTGGCGCCGGGGCTACTTCATCGAGGATGTGAACAGCCCGGGCCTCCATGCCCTGTTCTCCTTCCTGTGCATGCTGTTCGCCATCCCGCTGGGTGCTGCCTACCTGCTGTTCAGGTTGGCACGCAGACACTGAAGCCCAGCGTTTAGAGGGCCATGATGAAATCGTTGAGCTTGCCCACTCGCTCATCCGTCACCCAGGCGCTGACAACCGCCATCAGCAAGGCGAAGCCCAGCACGCCCAGCGTCGCACCGGTCATCATGCTAAAGACCACGGCCACCGCAGCGGTTGCCGCCTTGCCCGCGAGAATGGTCTCGGCCTTGACGAAGAACGGCGACCAGTTGCCGGTCTGCGTGGCCTTTTTCGCCTCGGTGGCCAGGTCGACATAGTCCATGACGGTGCCGACCGAACCGAAGGCCTTGCTGAAACGCGCCAGGTCCTTGGCCATCATGTCCTTGTCCAGGGCCGCCAGCGCATTGGCGATGGCCTGGCGGTCCTTGACACTGAACTTCTTGTCGAGGATGCCTTTGTACTGGTCGAAAGCCTTGAGTGCCTGCTGGGCATTGCGAATACGTTTGCCCTGCGCCTTGCCGGCCAGCTCCTTGGCCGCCGCCGAGGCCTTTTCACCGTACTTGGCGGTCACCTCCTTGTAGAAGTCCGCGGTGAACTTGATGGCGTCCTTGATCTGGTCGGCGTCGGCCGCCCGCTCGGCCAGGCCAGCAAAGGCCGCTGCCGTCTCGTTCAGTTGGCGTGCCGACTCTTGCTTGAGCAGCGCATCGTGATAGCTCACCCACTTGAGGCCCAGTGAAGTGTTGTTCTGCAGGTAGACCAACTCCTTCAGCGCTTCCAGTTCAGGCTTGCTCAGCGGCGCCTTGATTTTCGGGTTGTTGGCCGAAAAGGTAATGGTGAGGCCGCCGCTGCTCAAAGGCGGTGGTGCCACGATAGGCCCGACGGCAGCCAGGTTGGAGGCCGCCAGACGCTGCATGAGCCCCATGTAGTGATTCAGCGCCTGGGCCGTCGACATCTTCGCCACCGCGCCTGCGCTCTTCACCACTTCGTTCTGCAGGAACTCCGGCAATTGCTGGAAGTGGATATCACGCTCCTGGGTGATGAGCGCCAGACGCTCGTCCTGTTGCGCAGTGCTCGGCACGGCCTGTGCCTCGAGCCGGTCACGTTGCTGGGCCAGGCCTGCGAGCTTGCCCGCCACTACAGCAACCGCCAACGACAGCGCCTTTGCCTCCAGAGCTGCCTTGTAGACATCGTCGTACAAGGTCCAGAGCTTCATCAGGCTGTCTGGGTTGGCTTTCCCAGAGTTGAGAAACTCGTACATCATCTTGCGCGGCAGTACATCCATGAGAAAGTACGGGCTTTGCCCATGCATGCCATACATCGTGGGGACGATCGTGACGTATTGGGCCTGCTTCGCCGTAATCATCGCTACGGCCGCTTTCTGTTCTGCGGCTGCCACCTGCACCGGCGACAACTTCTGGCCGGCCTTGGCAGCCACTTTCTTCTGCTCCAGCTCACGCTCGGTGTCACGGGTGAGGGTTTTGAAGCGAGCGGTGTAATCGGCGTCGATCTGTTTCTGGTTCCAGATCTGTTCGTTCATGAATTCGGACATGACGTTGGGCCCACCAATCTCACGATGGGGGTTACCCGGGCCTTCGCCTCGATGTGGTCCTTCCTGCAAGCCCCAACCACCACTGCTGTTGAGGTAGCCACCGCCGCCGCCCGGCCCATAGGTCTGTTGACGGTCTGGGGTGATCACCAGGGGTTGAAGCTCAACGCTGCGTACGGGAGTGAGTCCATTTTGTGCCATCTGTGAATCTCCTTCGAAAACTGTAAAGCGCGCTGGCGCGATGCATAACACTGGGCATTCCAAGCAACCAAATCCACCAGCGCATGCATATTATATGCATAAATATGCATTGAATCAATGCGATTGTGCATTTTTAATGCGGCTAGCCCTGCTTGCTCACCGGCCCTGGCCAACCCCGTGGCGATTCGGCAAGATCCCAAGCCCCTCCCGAACAATCCCGCAGGCTCGCCATGGACAGCACGCCAACACTAAGGACCGAGCGCCTGGTCCTCACCCCACTGCAACTGGATGACGCCCCGAGCATCCAGCGGCTGTTCCCGCATTGGGAGGTGGTACGCTACCTCGACAGCCATGTGCCCTGGCCCTACCCCGACGATGGCGCCTTGCAGTTCGTGCGTGATATCGCCCTGCCGGCGATCGCCCGGGGCGAGGCCTGGCACTGGGTGATCCGCCTGGCGGATGAGTCCGACCAGGCCATTGGCTGCGTGTCGCTACATGACCAGCCCGATAACCATCGCGGCTTCTGGCTCTCGCCACCCTGGCAAGGCCAGGGCTACATGAGCGAAGCCTGCGCCGCGGTCAACCGTTTCTGGTTCCAGACCCTGGGCCGGCCGACGATGCGCGTGCCCAAGGCCGCCGACAACCTCGCCTCTCGGCGTATCTCGGCCCGTGAAGGCATGCGTTTGCTGCGGGTCCAGGACGGCCATTTCGTCAGCGGTCCGATCCGCCAGGAAACCTGGGAGCTGACCCGGGACACCTGGCTGCATCAGCAGCGGGTGGTCCTTGAAGCCACCTTGGTTGGCCTGGAACAGGCGTTGCTGAACCAGAAGATCCGTAGCGATGCGGCAGCACTGCAACGGCTGCTGGCTGACGACTTCCTGGAGTTCGGCGCCAGCGGCCGGGTCTGGCGCAAGATGGAGGTGATCGACGCCTTGCTGCATGAAACCTTCACCCCCCGCGCCTTGCATGATTGCCAGGTGCGCCTGCTGGCCGACGAGGTGGCGCAGGTGACCTATACCTGCGTGGGACAGACGCCGACGCTGCGCAGCTCGATCTGGCGCAGGAGCGACGACGGCTGGCAGATGGTCTTTCACCAAGGCACGCCGACCAGAGCAGGACGAGCAACGACGTAAGAGCAGGCTGTGCCGGCGAACACCGGCACAGCCGGTGCCATCCATTGCGGCGCCTGCTTCGCCAGCACGGTTGGCTCCTACGGGGCTTAGAACGACGGCCATGGGGCGGGGCGCCTGTGCCCAGGCGACAGGCTTCGAACTTTTTCCACGGGCGCGGTCTATTTATCCGTCCATCGACCCACTGTCCCGCAGAGGCTGCCCCCGTTCATGACTACCCTTTCCCCGCGCACGCTGTTCTTCGGCTTGTTCGCCCTCGTGGCAGCGGGCTCGGCAGCGGCAGCACCGCTTACCTTCGTCCAAGAGCCCGCAGCCACCACCCGTGCCGCCAGCCCCTGGCCGGACCTTGCCGAGATGACCGCACAGCCCGCCACTACCTTGCTTGCCCACGACGACCGCTATCGGCACGACGAGCGCTATCGGCACGACGAGCGCTGGCACGACCGTCGCGACGACTGGCGTCGCGAACAGTGGCGGCGCGAGCAATGGCGCCGCGAACAGCACCGTCGCGAGCTAGAGCGCCAGCGCTACTGGGAGCGCCACCACGAGCGGGCCATGCACCATCGCTACCAACAAGACTACCGCTACTATCGCCGTTGAGCCCATGTACAATCCCCGCTCCCACATGACCGTGGGCAGAGGACGCACATGAACCGCCGCAAGAAAATCAACCAGTTGTTGAAAGCCCACGCCAAGAAGGCGAGCGCCAAGCTCGCCCCGAAAAAACCCAGGTACATCTGCAAGGCCGAGCGCGAGCGCCTGGCCGCCGAAGCCGACCTGTCCGGCGAAAGCTGAACTTCGCCCCCCGTTAGGCTCTGCTGACCTTCGCCTCAAGACTTTTCATACAGAGCCTAGTGCCACCAGGCTGCCTCTGTGTATGCTGGCCACGCGCCGCATATCGCAACCTGCGGCCCTGTACCCAGCCGGCAAGGACGCCCGCCGCCGTTCGCGAATACGCCCTCTGCGCCGGACTTTCTGCCCTATGCCCCTAGACCTGCAAGCGCTTTATCCCAAGTTGATCCAGCTGATGCTGGACACCGTGTTCGTGGTCGACCGGGACAACACCATCGTGTTCGTCAGCAATGCCTGCGAGGCCTTGCTTGGCTACCGTGCCGACGAGCTGATCGGCACGCCGATCACCCACTACATGCACCCCGACGACCTCGAAGCGACCCGTGCCTCGATCATCCGGGTGATGAACGGCCATGCCCACTTCGATTTTCGCAACCGCTACCTGCGCAAGGATGGCGGCATCGTGCATATCCTCTGGGCGGCCTTCTGGTCGGACGAACTCGGCGCGCGGATCGGCGTGGCGCGCAACATCACGGCGCTCACCCAGGCCGAGGAGGAGCTGCGCTTTCTCGCCCATCACGACCCCTTGACCAAGCTGTGCAACCGCGCGCTGTTCAATACCCGGCTGGCCTCGGCGCTAGCTGAGGCGCAGCGCCAGCAGCGGCCACTGGCGCTGCTGTTTCTCGACGTCAACGATTTCAAGGCCATCAACGATGTGCATGGCCATGCGGCGGGCGACCGGGTGCTGTGCACCCTCGCCGAGCGTCTGAAGGCTTGCGTGGGGCCGCGCGACACCGTGGCGCGCATGGGCGGCGACGAATTTACCGTGCTGTTGGCCGACACCGCGGCGGCGGGTGCGCTGGCCGAGACGCTGGCGCGGATCCTCGCCACCATGGCCGAGCCGCTGGGCGCTGATTGCAATGGGATCGCCATGCCCAACTGCAGCATCGGCGTGGCCTGTTATCCCGAGGATGGTAGCGATGCCGATACGCTGCTCAGCCATGCTGATGACCAGATGTACCGGCAAAAGAAACGCCGCTATGGCACAGGCTGATCATCAAGGCGCGGTCAGAATCACCACATAATTACCCTGGGCCAGCGGTTGTCCCTTGATATCGACCAACCGATACAGCTCACCCTGCGCATCAGCCCGAATGGCCTGCACCTCCTGCGCCTGGCGATCCACGCGCCGGACATCGACCTGGCTGCGCTGCGCCAGCGAAGGGCAGTCCGCCACCCGCACCCCCATGGCCCCTGCCTCTCCCCGGCAGGAGGACTCGACGATGCTGCCGGTGAACTGCAGCACGCCCGAGCCGATAGCCGTGGCTGCCTGCGCTTGCGCCGCCCACCCCAGGCAAGCCACTACACACGCTGCAAATGCCTTGATGCCCATCGTTTTTCTCCCTGGTGAACCCCTATACTCCCAGCCTATCCGATAAGCGGTACTAGACACGTCGGATGATGTGATACCCATCACAAAGCGAACAACGAAAGCCCCTCACCTGAGCCTCCTGGGCGCAAATGGCTTTAAGGATCGTCTGATATCGTCCTGCCATCCCCCCACCTAAAGTCGCCCGATGCGACTGAAAACCTACCTGCAACAGATCAACCCACTGCTCTCCAACCCTGAAGCGGCGCGCCACCTGCTTCGGTTGTTGGCGTTGGTGCTATCGGCGGGCATCCTCGGCGGCGCCTACAGCTTCCTGCTGCTCAGCTTCAATACCGACATCTCCAAGCGCCGCGGCTACATGAGCAGCGCGATCGCCGAGGCGCACACCTTCTTCACCAACCGTGAAGCGCTGTTGGAAAGCCTGAGCCTCTCGGCCATTGCCCGCACCACGCCGGGCAGCCTGCCGATGGCGAAGGTGCCCAGCGAGGAAGTGCACTTGCTGCTGGGCGACACGCCGGGCAAGCAATGGAGCCTGTGGCTGACCCAACGCATGTGCGACTACCTGCGCGCCAAGCAGGTCAACCTGCTGTACGTCGGCGCCGGCCCCCAGGGCCAGGCACGCTGGCTGTACAGCACCATCGCCCACGCCCACACCCCCTCCGCCACACTGCTGCGGCGCTTGCAGGCCGAACAGGCGCGCCTGCCCGCCACGGTCGAGGAACTGTGGCTGGCCGACCAGGACGAGCAGCACACACACCTGTACATCTTCCAACGCCTCGACCAGCGCGACCCGGACTCCGGCTGGCTGGGGCTGGAGATCGACAGCCGCGAAGTCTCGCCCACCCTGGACGATGCGACATCAGGCAAGTTCATGATGTACAACGCCGATGGCATGCTGGTGTTCAGCAACAGCTCCGACCCTGGGCTGAGCCAGTTGCTGCTCGCCCATCAGGGCAGTGACTTCTTCGGTTTCGTCGGCCAAGGGCTGCTGCCGGAGTACCTGGTCATCAACAAGCCGTTGATGTCGTCGGACTGGCAACTGGTGTATGCCATCGACCTGCTCGCCATCCTCTCCGGACTCTGGCTGCAGATTGTCGGCGCCCTGCTGTTCTGCCTGCTCAGTATCGGCCTGATGCTGTTGTTGATGCGCCGCTTCGAACAGCGGTTCATCAGCCCGACGGTGCAACGCATCCGCGCATTGGTCGAAAGCGAGCTGTTCAATCGCGACGTGATCGAGACCGCGCCGGTGGCGCTGTGCGTCCTGCGTCGCAGCGACGGCCAGGTGGTGCTGGAAAATCACCTGGCCCAGCAGTGGCTGGGAGAAGCCCGGGTTTCGCGCAGCGCGGCCTGGATCGAACAGGCGTTCGCCGAACCCTGTGTCGCCTGCGGCGATGACTTCGAAACCCGTGAAGGCCGACACCTCTACCTGAGCTGCGCGCCGACCCGCTACAAGGGCGAGGACGTGGTGCTTTGCGTGTTCAGCGATATCAGCGCGCGCAAGCAGATCGAGGCGGCGCTGGAGGATGCCCGGCGCGCCGCCGACAGCGCCAACGAGGCCAAGACCCAGTTCCTGGCCACCATGAGCCACGAGATCCGCACGCCGCTGCACGGGGTGCTCGGCACCCTGGAGCTGCTGTCCCGCACGACCCTCGATGGGCAGCAACGTGATTACCTGCAAGCCATCGAAGGCTCGTCGGCGACGCTGCTGCAACTGATTTGCGATGTGCTCGACGTGTCGAAGATCGAAGCCGGCCAACTGGCCCTCGAGCGCAGCGAGTTCAGCGTCGCGGAGCTGGCCATGGAGGTGGTGCAAAGCTACAGCGCAGCGGCAAGGAACAAAGGCCTGCAACTCTATGGTTGCCTGGATCCGCACTTGCCCGAGCGGCTGATCGGCGACGTCAACCGGATCCGCCAGATCCTCAATAACCTGCTGAGCAACGCCGTGAAGTTCACCGATTGCGGCCGCGTGGTGCTGCGCGCCAGGTTGCTCAACCGCGAGGGCGAGCGCTCCTCGGTGCTGTGGCAGGTGGCAGACACCGGCAAGGGCATTGCCGAGCAGGACCACGCGAACATCTTCGACCCCTTCTACCAAAGCGAAGGCCATACCCAGCTGGTGTCCGGCACCGGCCTGGGCCTGGCCATCTGCCAGCGCCTGACGCAGTTGATGAACGGCCAGTTGCGCCTGGTCAGCGAGCTGGGCCTGGGCAGCAGCTTCAGTCTGACCCTGCCGCTGGAAGTCACCTCAGCCGCCAGCGCTCCTGCCCTTGCGCCCTTCAACCTGCTGGCCGAGCGCATCCATGTGGTCTCGCCCATTCACGAGCTGGCCGAGACCTTCGTCGGCTGGCTGTGCCGCTGGGGCGCACGGGCCCAGGTGGGCATGCCGCCCAGCGCTGGCCCGGCAACCTGCGAACTGTTGCTCGAACTGCACCCGGGCAGCCTCGAACAGCCACTGGTGGCCGAATGGCTTGGCCCACGCATCATGGCCAGTGCCTTCGGCAGCTGGGAGGCCCGTGAAGACTCGCGCCAATGGCAGGTGAACCTCACCGACCTCGGCGCACTGCATCACGCGGTCAGCCAGGCCCAGGGCCTGCACCGCGCACGCGGCGAAACCCTGATGCACGCAGACACACCGGAGCCGCTCGGGCTGCACGTGCTGGTCGCCGAGGACAACGTCATCAACCAGTTGATCCTGCGCGACCAGCTCAAGGAACTCGGCTGCAGCGTGACCCTGGCCGGCGATGGCGAGCAGGCCCTGCATGCCTGGCAGCACGAGCGCTTCGACCTGGTGCTCAGCGACATCAACATGCCCGGCATGAACGGCTACGCCCTGGCCCGCGCCCTGCGCCAGCAAGGCTGCGCCCTGCCCATCATCGGCGCCACCGCCAATGCCCTGCGCGGCGAGGAAGAGCTGTGCCTGGCCGCCGGCATGGACCGCTGCCTGATCAAACCTTTCAACCTGCAAGCCCTGTTCAACTGCCTGGCCCCGTATCGAGGTAGCCGTCTTGAAGCCCTTTAACATCCTCATCGTCGAAGACCACCCATTCCAGCACATGTACCTGCAACACCTGTTCAGTGAACTGGGCAGCTTTCATCTGGAAGCCGCGCGGGATGGCCAGGAAGCCCTGGAACGCTTGCGCCTGCGCGACTTCGACCTGGTCCTGACCGACCTGCTGATGCCGGGCATGGATGGCGTGCAGTTCATCCAGCACCTCACCAGCCTGCGTCACAAGCCGGGCCTGGCGATCATGAGCGCCGCCTCGCGGCGCATGCTAATGGCCGCCAGCCTGGTGGCCAAGAACCTGGGCGTGGATGTGCTCGGGCTGATTTCCAAGCCGGTCGAGCCCGCGGCCCTGCGCAGTCTGATCGACCAGTTGCAGTTGCGCCGCCAGGCCACCACGCAAAGCACCCCGGCCGCCCTTGAGTTTGACCGCCAGGCCCTGGTCGACGCCCTGAACAACCGCGCCTTCCAGGCCTGGTTCCAACCCAAGAAGTCCTTGCACAACGGCCGCATCGTCGCCGCCGAGGCCTTGGTGCGCTGGATGCATCCGGAACAAGGCGTGCTGTTGCCGGGCACCTTCCTGCCGACCCTCAACGCCTTCGGTCTGGAAGAGCGCCTGTTGTGGGCAATGCTCAAGCAGGCCATGGACGCCCAGGCGCGTTGGCGCGAGCAGGGCTATGACATCCCGGTGTCGATCAACCTGCCGACCCACCTGCTCAACAGCCATGACCTGGCCGACCGTTTGCTGGCCTTCGTCCTGCACCACCAGGGGGTGCCCGCCAAGCTGTGCTTCGAGCTGATGGAGTGCTCGATCCCCGAAGACCTGAGCAACTTCTACGCCGGCGCCTGTCGCTTGCGGATGAAAGGTTTCGGCCTGTCCCAGGATGACTTCGGCAAGGGCTACAGCTCTTATATGAGCCTGGTCTCGACGCCTTTCACCGAGCTCAAGATCGACCGCGCGCTGGTGCAACGCTGCGATGAGAGCGAAAGCCTGGCCTCGGCCCTGGCCAGTATCGTCGCCCTGGGCCGCAAGCTTGGCCTCACCGTGGTCGCCGAAGGGGTCGAGACGCCCCAGGAGCTGGAAATGCTGCGCAAGGTCGACTGCAACCAGGTACAAGGGTTTCTGATCTCCCACGCCGTGTCGGTCGATCAATTCCAGCACCTGCTGCACAGCGATGGCCCGCCCGCGGCCTATTAATTTGCATTACCCCTGTGAAGGCCGAACTTCGGAGGTAATATCCATTTGATATCGACGCCTCCCAGGCCTTCCGGATTCCGCTGCCCCCAATGAAACAGTACAACGCCCTGCTGGAAAACCTTGCCCGCAGCTCTCTGCGCCTGAACAAAGGCATGACCGCGCTGCTGGGGCTGGCCGTGCTGCTGCTGGCTTTCAGCGTCTGGTCGATCCAGCGCCTGATCGACGAGCACAATGACACGGTGAACATTCACTTTGCCCGCCTGATGGAGAACATCCGCGAGCAGGAGTACTTCTTGAAGGCATTGGTGCGGCAAAGCGTCGAAGGCGAACTGCTCGAGCGGCACCGCCCCCTGGATGCATCACTGACACCCATGGTCGCGGAAGGCCCGGAAATCTTCGAAGGCCAGGCGTTCTCGTTCACCCTGCCATTCAGCGTCAAACTCGACCGCGAGCGCGTCGAGAGCAGCCAAATGCCGCGCATCTTCAGCCAGGGCGCGAACCTCGCCGCCTTCTACAGCAGCTTCTGGTCGGCCGCCCACTACCGCTCGCCCCAGGTGATCCTGTTCTCGCCAGGGATGCACTACGATATCGCCGTGCCCGCCGCCGGCCGTGGTCGTGGCCAGACGGTCAGTGGCAACGAACCCTTCATGACAGTAATCGGCCAGGTGGCCGCGCGCCTGCCTACAGAAGCCGCCTGGGCGCAGGAGGACGCGGTCCTTTGGCGCAGCTACGTCGCCCATCCCGATCAGGCCTCACCGGCACGGGTACTGGCGTTCGCCAGTATTGTCCAGGACCCGGCGCGGGCCAGCGCTGGACGATTCCAGGTGGCGTCGTTGGTCGATCTGGCTCAGATCAACGATTTCGAACGCATCATGGCCTGGACCGTGTATGACCGTTTCACCCTGGTCGCCCCCTCCGGCAGCGTCCTGATCGGCGACCCCGTGCCGCTGGCCGACTTGCAAGAGGGCCTGAACTTCAAGGCCAACGGCCTGGTGTTCCGTCTGCACGAACAGGCCAACGGCGGTTGGAGCGCGGTCTACACCGTGACCTACCAGCACTTCTTCCGCTATGCGTTCTGGTCGCTGGCCAGCCTCGCCGTCACCTTCCTGGTGATCTTCGGCCTGGGCCGGGTGGCCATCCGCTGGTACCAGCAGCGGGTCATCTTGCCGGCCCGCGCGGCCCACGAAACCATCGCCGAGAGCGAGGCCTTCAGCCGGGTGGTCATCGATACCGCCCCAACCGGGCTGTGCGTGGTACGTGACGCCGACCATGCCGTGCTCCTGGAGAACCAATGTGCCCAGCAGTGGCACGGGAGCGGCGAGCTGATCAAGACGCTTGCGCCGCAGTTGAACAACAGCCGCAGCGGCGAGCATCACGTGCAGATCGACGGGCGTCACCTCAAGGTCGGTTTCGTCTCGACCCGTTATCACGGCGAGGATGTCAAGCTGCTCGCCTTGAGCGATGTCACCCGCCATGTCGAGGACGCCCAGGCACTGGAAGACGCACGCCGCGCCGCCGACGCCGCCAACCAGGCCAAGACCCTGTTCCTGGCGACCATGAGCCATGAAATCCGTACCCCGCTGTACGGCGTGCTGGGTACCCTCGAACTGCTCGGCCTGACCCCGCTGGATAGTCGCCAGCAGGGCTACCTGCACACCATCCAGCGTTCCTCGGCGACCCTGTTCCAGCTGATCAGCGATGTGCTCGACGTGTCCAAGATCGAGTCCGGGCAAATGGCCCTGGAGCCCGTGGCATTCTGCCCGCTGGACATGCTCGAGGACACCCTGCGCACCTATCGCGCCTTTGCCGAGCGCAAGGGCTTGCTGCTGTATGCCTGCACCGATGCACAGCTGCCGGCGCATGTGGTCGGCGACCCGATACGCATCCGGCAGATCCTCAACAACCTGCTGAGCAACGCCATCAAGTTCACCGACACTGGCCGGGTGGTGCTGCGCACCCGCGTGCTGGCGATCGACGCCACCCAGGTCAGCCTGGAATGGCAGGTGACCGACAGCGGCATCGGGATCTCCGAGCTGCAACAAGCTCGGCTCTTCGAGCTGTTCTACCAGGTCATGGATGCCACCAGCGAGGGCGGCGCGGGCCTGGGCCTGCCGATTTGCAACTGGCTGGCGCAGATGATGGGCGGGCAGATCAAGGTGGTCAGCGAGCCAGGGTTGGGCAGCAGCTTTTCACTCAAGGTCAGCTTGCCGCTGGCTGAAGGCGCACTGGGCGACTGTCCGCAACTGGCGCCCGAGCCGAGCCCGGTGTATGTCCGCGCACCGATACCGGAGCTGGCCCAGCATTGCGTCGACTGGCTGCAGCGCCTGGGCATCGCCGCGACCCTGACGATCCCGGCGCAGGAGCAAGACAACGCCCAGGCCCTGCGGGTGGACCTGCTCGATTGCCCGGACGCCGAACCCTGGCAAGGCACGCGCATCTGCGCCAGCAGCGACGGCCCCGTGCCCGCAGCCTGGGTCGAGGGGCGCTGGCGAGTGGACATGCACGATGTACGCGCCATCGCCCGGGCCATTGCCCGGGTCCGCCAGGGCGGCGTGGCAGATGACCAGCAGGCGGTACGACAACAGCGTGCCGCCCTGCGTTTGCATATCCTCGTGGCCGAGGACAACCCGATCAACCAGGCGATCCTCCAGGAGCAGCTCGAAGCGCTGGGCTGCACCACGGTGCTCGCGGCCAATGGCGAGCAAGCCCTGCAGCGCTGGCAGCCCGGCCTGTTCGACGCGGTGCTGACCGATGTGAACATGCCGCTGCTGAACGGCTATGAACTGGCCAGGACGCTACGCCAGCACGATGCCCAGTTGCCGATCATCGGCGTCACCGCCAACGCACTGCGCGAGGAGGGCCAACGCTGCCTCGAAGTGGGCATGAATGCCTGGATGGTCAAGCCCTTGAGCCTGCAAACCTTGCGCAGCCACCTGGTGCGCTTGTGCCGGCCAAGCCTGGTCGAAGGCCCCAGCCGCGATGCACCTGACACCCTGGTCGCGGTGCCAGCCGACACCGTGCAACTGTCGCCGGCCATGCGCGCGCTGTTCGTCAGCACCCTGCAGGAGGACATGGATCACCTGCGCCAGGCCCTGGCGCAGCGCGATAGCCAGCGCCTGGGCCAGCACCTGCACAGCATCGCCGGCGCCCTGGGCGCCGTGCAGGCCCGGGCCCTGGCCGAGCAATGCTGCGCATTGGAAAATGCCCTGCTCGGCGCACCGCTCGATGCGCCCCTGGCCGGGCGCGTGGAAGAGGTGCTGGCCAGGCTGGCGGCAATCCTGGCCACACTCCAATAGAATCTCCCCATACGCTGAACCCCAATGGAATTCCCCTCCCATCCGCACCGGCTAACGGGTCGTCTTTTATGGAAAAACTCAAGGTCATCATCGCCGACGATCATCCGATCGTGCTGCTCGGCGTGCGCGAACTGGTCGAGCGTAACGCGCGCTTTGGCGTGGTCGGCGAAGCGGTCTGCTCGCAAGGGCTGATCGATCTGCTCGAAGCGCAACCGGTAGACGTGGTCATCTCCGACTACAACATGCCGGCCGACTCGCCCTATGGCGACGGCCTGAGACTGATCGACTACCTCAAGCGCAACTACCCGACGGTACGTATCCTGGTCCTGACCATGATTTCCAACCCGCTGATCCTCACGCGGCTGCATGAACTGGGGGTGGACGGCGTCATCCAGAAGAGCCAGTTGCACGGCGAAATCGAAAAAGCCCTCAATGCCGTCGCCCGCAACAATCCCTACCGCTCGCAAGCCCCGGCGCGCAACTCGGTCGTCGCCTGCACCACCGCGCTCGATCAACGGGTAGAGAGCCTGTCGCCCAAGGAGTTTGAAATATTGCGCCTGTTCGTTTCCGGAAAAAGTGTCAGTGAAATTGCCCACAGCCAAAACCGCAGTACCAAGACCATCAGCGCGCAAAAAGTTTCGGCCATGCGCAAACTTGATGTAAGCAGTGATCAGGAACTCTTGGCCTACTGCCTGGCCGGCAATATTTTTAATTGAAATAATGGCACCAAGCTACCATTCAGATTCGTCTGATGTGCCACTCCCTCCACGCGACTTATCGTAAGCGTGCATTCACATGCAGCACTTACCAATAATCGCGTGGACATCAAAATGAAAAAGTTCTCCCTGGCCGCATTGACCCTGTCGCTGATCGCCGCTTCCGCCGGCGCCTTCGCCGCCGAACCTAGCGGCCCGATCAAAGGCGGCAGCGGCAAGATCGCCTTCACCGGCGTGATCAACAATGACGCCTGCTCGGTCGACGGCGCCAATGCCGACCGCGTCATCGCCGTGGACATGGGCACTGTCTCGATCAAGGACATGGGCACCGCCGAGAACCCGGCATCGGGCCGCGTCACCGGCAAGGACTTCAACCTCAACGTCAACTGCAACGTGGGCACCAAGGTATCCATGGTCTTCGACGCCAACAGCGGCGGCTCGGGCCTGGTAACCGGCAAGAAAGTCCTGGCCCTGACCAAAGGCACCGGCACCGCCGCCAACGTCGGTATCGCCCTGCTCGACCCTGCCGGCAACCTGATCGACCTGAGCTCGGCGGCCACCGCCAAGATCCAGAGCGACGTGCACGGCACCGGTGCCGAGGGCGGCGACGCCACCCTGAGCTTCTCCGCCGCCTACGTGACCACCGGCGCTGCCGGCACCGCCACCGCCGGTCGTGGTGACGCCACCCTGCCGTTCATCCTGCAGTACGAGTAATCGCCCCGCAGGTGCCCCATGCGCGAGGCTGCAAAGCCTCGCCACTTGTTCATCCCGCAAGGTGCCCGACCATGTTGCGTCGTTCCGTGTATCCCGTGCTCGGCTTGCTGGGCATGCTCGCCGCCGCCCAGGCAACCGCCAGTATTTCCCTCAGCGCCACCCGCGTCGTGTTCGACGGCGCGCACAAGGAAGCCAACGTCACCGTGCGCAATGGCAACCAGGAAGTCCTGGTGCAATCCTGGGTGGATGGTGGCGACAGCGAACTGGCGCAAGTGCCGTTCGCCATTACCCCGCCACTGGCCAGGGTATTGCCCAAGCAAGAGCAACTGCTGCGCATTCTGTATGAAGGCCAAGGCCTGCCGAGCGATCGCGAATCGGTGGTCTGGCTGAATGTCCAGGAAATTCCACAAGCCAGTGGCCAAGCCAATACCTTGCAGTTGGCGGTGCGCCAACGCATCAAGATTTTCTTCCGCCCGGCCAACTTGCCCGGTAATGCCTTGTTGGCACCGGAACAACTGGTCTGGCAACTAACCGCGCACGCGGGTAAAGCGCAATTGACCGTGAAAAACCCTAGTTTGTATCACGTGTCCATGGCCGATATCGAACTGAAGCTGGGTAAACAAACCGTCTTCACCGCCGACTCGACCATGATTGCGCCCGGTGCTCAAAAAACCCTGGGCAGCGTGCTTTCACCGACCCAAAGTTCGCTGACCCTGACCTTCAAGAACATCAACGACTATGGCGCCCAACATAAATATTCGGCGCGTCTGGACAACGCCCAACCGGCCAACGCCAAGCCCGCAGAACCCACCATCGCCTTCTGAAAACCGTCGCGCCCTACCTCGCGCGCCGGTTTGCGTGCGGCCTTGCCGTGCCTAGCCCGTGCCGGGACATGAAATAGGTTCCTCGTATGTCTCTGTCCATCGCAGCCCGCCCCGTCCGCGGGGCCGATGCAGGCGCGCGCGCGTCCAAGCGCGGCACGCCCCGCCCGACCTGGCAACGCAACGCCCTGTCGCTGGTGATCGGCGCCGCCCTGCCCGGTTTGGCCGCCGCCGACTCCGCCCCCGACACGCAACTGCTGGGTTTCAACACCACCTTCCTGCAGGGCGCGCAATCGACGGTCGACCTGCAGTTGCTGCTGTCGGCCAACAGTGTGCTGCCGGGCAACTACCGGGTCGACCTGTACAGCAACGAGGTGCTGGTGGGCCGACGTGACATCGACTTCAAGCGCAACGACCAGACCGGGCGGGTGGAGCCCTGCCTGACCCTGGAGCTGCTCGAGCAGTTGGGCATCGACATGGACAAGCTCAGGGCCCAGGAACGCCTGGACACAGCGCAGGCCTGCCACGACCTGCCCACGCTGATCGCCCAGGCCAGCCTGAGCTACGATTCGAACCGCCTGCGCCTGGCCGCGAGCATTCCGCAGTTGGCCATGAAGCGCGGACTGCGCGGCTACGTCGACCCACAACTGTGGGATGAGGGTGTATCCGCAGCGTTCGTCAACTATCAGTTCAACACCAGCCGCAGCACCAGCGACGACCAGACCCGCACCGCCAACAACCTGAGCCTGCGCAATGGCCTAAACCTGGGCGGCTGGCGGCTGCGCAACGAGTCCAACTTCAGCAGCGGCACCGGCCGGCCGGATACCTTCAAGAGCAACCGCAGCTACCTGCAACACGACGTTACCGCGCTCAAGGGCCAGTTCAGCGCCGGCGAGATCTTCAGCGACGCCGACCTGTTCGACAGCGTGCGCTACCGTGGCCTGAAACTGGCTTCGGACGAAGGTATGCGCGCCGACAGCGAACGCGGCTATGCCCCCGTGGTGCGTGGCGTGGCCCAGACCAGCGCGACCGTGGAAATCCGCCAGAACAACTACGTGCTGTACACCACCAGCGTACCGCCCGGACCGTTCGAGATCAGCGACATCTACCCCAGCGGCTCCAACGGCGACCTCGAGATCACCATCATCGAGGCCGATGGCCGCCGCCGGGTCAGCGTGCAGGCGTTCTCCAGCCTGCCGCTGATGGTGCGCGACGGCCAGGTCAAGTACAGCCTGTCCGCCGGGCGCTACAACAGCAACAGCGAGGGCCTGGCCACGCCGCAGATGCTCAGCGGCACGCTGGCCTACGGCCTGTCCAACACCCTGACCGGCGTGCTCGGCCTGCAAGCCACCGACGACTACAAAGCGTTGGCCGTGGGCAGCGGGCTGAACACTCTGTTGGGCGCGTTTTCCCTCGACGTCACCCATTCCTCGAGCAAGGCCCAGGGCCAGACCACCCAGGGCAATAGCCTGCGGGCGCTGTACGCGAAGACCTTCACCGGTACCGACACCAACTTCACCCTGGCCGCCTACCGCTACTCCACCGAGGGCTTTCGCAGCCTCACCAACCACATCGAGGACCTCAGCAGCGACGTACGCAGGCGCAGTGGCAACTCCAAGACCCGCACCGACCTGACCATCAGCCAGAGCCTGGGGCGCAACCGCGAGTTCGGCAGCCTGTACCTGACCGCCATCGACCAGCGCTACTGGAACCGTGGCGGCTCGCAGAGCCTGTCGGCCGGCTACAGCAACAACTGGGGCGAGGTCACCTACAACCTCGATGTCAGCCACACCAAGGACCTGGACAACGCCGGCCCCACCAGCGACGACACCCAGTTCAACCTCTCGGTGTCGTTCCCGCTGGGCAGCCGCGTGCGGGCGCCGCGCGCATTCGTCACCACCAGCACGCAGAAAGGCAACGCCACCACCCAGGCGGGCGTCAACGGCTACCTGTCGGAAACCAGCGACACCTTCTATTCGATCCAGGGCGGCCACAGCCGCACCAGCGGCAACTCGGCCTCGGCCAACCTGAACACCCGCACCTCGGTGGCCGACATCAGCCTGGGCTACAGCCAGGGCCGTGGCTACGACTCGCAAAACCTCAACCTGGCCGGCGCGGTGGTGGCCCACGGTGGCGGCATCAACCTCGGCCAGACCGTCAGCGAGACCTTCGCCCTGGCCCAGGTGCCTGGGGTGAAGGGCGCGAAGATCAGCAGCTACAGCGGTGTGGAAACCGGACGCAACGGCTATGCGGTGATCCCCAACGCCCAGCCGTACCGGGTCAACTGGATCAGCCTGGACACCCGCGACTTGGGCGGCGACATCGAAATAGACAACGCCACCCAGCAGCTGGTGCCGCGCCGCGGCGCCGTGGTGCTGGCCCGCTATACCGGCAAGAGCGGGCGCCGCGTGCAGTTCGAGCTGTTCGATGGCAATGGCCAAGCGCTGCCGTTTGGCGCCTCGGTGGAGGATGCCGAAGGCCGCCAGCTGGCGATTGCCGACCCAAGCGGCAAGGCCTTGGTGCTGCTGGAGCAGGACCAGGGCGAGCTGAGCCTGAAATGGGGCGAGCGGCAATGCACGGCGCCTTACCAGTTGCCGGAGCGGGACAAGGCGGTGAACTACGAGCGCCAGCGCTTGATGTGCCGGCCGTGATTACCGGGTGTGCGGCTGTGCACGCGCGCAACGCCACCTTCAAGCAAGCCAGCGCGCCAAGGCAAACCCGGCGAAGGTCATCAACAGCGAACCCAGCACATGCGCCAGCACCGTGACCATCGCCCAGCCTGCGCGGCCATGCATGAGCATCGATAGCACCTCGGCGGAAAAGGTCGAGAACGTGGTCAGGCCGCCGCAGAAACCGGTGGTGATCAGCAGGCGCCAAGCCGGGTCGAGGTTGGGAAAGCGCAGGAACAACGCCATCGCCGCACCGATGATCAAGCCACCAACCAGGTTGACCAGCAAGGTGCCCATGGGCATGCCGGCAAACAGCGAATTCAGGCGCAGGCCCAACCACCAGCGCAGCACGCAACCGGCACTACCACCGACGACAACGGAAAATAAGGACAGGTACATCGACAAGCTCCATCAAAGGTCGGAAAGACCCCCATGGAGAGGCAGGCAAGCGCCTGCGCACCCCTCCACTGGGGGTTGGCGCAGGCATCATCAGCACTAGGCTCTATAGGAAAAGCCGAAGGCGGTTCAAGGAGGAATGCCATCTCCTGGCCGTCGATGCTACGCAAGCCCCGATAGGCTGACAAGCGCACCCGGCAACATTTGGACGCAAATAACCGAGGCAAACACCCATCCGCATCGCTAGAATGTGCGCCTGGCGTGTGCTGCGTGCGCCCGGGAGCCCTTCCCGAATACGGAGAACATTCATTTGTTTTCCGTGAGATTCGACCATGTTGCACGCATGCCTGCTATCCCCATGGCGCTTTCCGTCCCGTGTGTTCACGGTATGGCTTGCCGCGCCGCTTTACCCATCCTTCTTCTCGCTCATCGCCGCAGTGGCCCGTCGCAATCGGCGCCATCGTCTCGCCGTGCCTGTTGCCCGCCGCGCCGCTGCCTTCGCGAGGGCGACGTCATGAACGAGGACCGCACCATGCATGCCCCCCTTTCCCACAAGCGCTCGATGCTGCGCGAGTTGCTGGCCACCGAAGCGGCCGGCGGCGTCTTGCTGATGTTCACCGCCGCCCTGGCCATCGTCATCGCCAACAGCCCCTGGGCCGATGCCTACCTGCACCTGCTGCACCTGCCCGTGGGCCCGACCCTGACCGACAAGCTCGGCCCGATGACCGTGCACATGTGGATCAACGATGGCCTGATGGCGATCTTCTTCCTGCTGGTGGGCCTGGAGATCAAGCGCGAGCTGGTCGACGGCCGCCTGGCCAGCTGGGAGCAACGCCGCCTGCCGGCCTTGCCGGCGCTGATGGGCATGGCGGTTCCCGCGCTGATCTACCTGGCCGTGTCCCGCGGCGAGCCCGGCCTGGCCGGCGGCTGGGCGATCCCCGCCGCCACCGATATCGCCTTCGCCGTCGGCGCCCTGGCGCTGCTCGGGCGCCATGCGCCACTGTCACTGAAAGTGATGCTGGTCTCGGTGGCGATCATCGACGACATGGGCGCGGTGGCGATCATCGCGGTGTTCTACACCTCGTCGATCGACCTGCTGGCGCTGGCTGGCGCCGCCGCTATCATCGCCGTGCTGCTGGCCTTCAATCGCCTGCGCGTGGTCGCGCTGTGGCCCTACCTGCTGGGCATCGCCGCGCTGTGGTACGTGACCCTGCTGTCGGGCGTGCACGCCACCATCGCCGGCGTGGTCGGCGCGCTGCTGATTCCCTACAGCACCGGCACTGAAAAGGCCCGCGAGGCCAGCCCGCTGCTCAAGCTGGAACACGGCCTGGCCCCCTGGGTGGGCTTGCTGATCGTACCGGCCTTCGGCTTTGCCAACGCCGGGGTTTCGTTCGGCGACCTGGGCTGGGGTGACATCTTCGCCCCGCTGCCCCTGGCCATCGCCCTGGGCCTGCTGCTGGGCAAACAGCTTGGCGTGTTCGCTGGCGTGCTGCTGGCGGTGAAAAGCGGCCTGGCCAGCAAGCCACGCGGCGCCAGCTGGCTGCAGATCTATGGCGTGGCGATGCTGTGCGGCATCGGCTTCACCATGAGCCTGTTCATTGGCGAGCTGGCCTTCCCCGGCCAGGCCGACAAGGTAGACGCCGCCAAGATCGGCATCCTGCTCGGCTCGTTGCTGTCGGCGGTGATCGCCTGCTGCATCCTGCGCTTCGCACCCAAGCAGGCAGACTGACACCCACCCTGAGGGCCGCAGTGCGGCCCTTGTTGTACGAGAAACCTTGATACGCGCTGATGCTGCATTGCAAGCAACCTCGCAATGCTCATGTACGCCAGCTTGCTCGGTTAGCGCACAATCGATATCCCGCCATCCACCCGCAACGCCGCGCCAGTCATGAAACTCGACGCTGGCGAGGCGAGGAACAACGCCGCCTCGGCGATCTCTTGCGGCTGCGCGAGGCGCTTGAGCGCGTGCAGCCCCGCCACCTGCGCCAGCGCCTCGGGGCTGTTCGCCACGCTGCGGCCCATGGGCGTGTCGGTGCCACCCGGCAACAACGCATTGGCACGAATGCCCTGGGCGCCATATTCCGCGGCGATGACCTGGGTCAGCCCGATCAGCCCTGCCTTGCTGGCAGCGTAGGCGGCCATGCCGGGCAGGCCCAGGGTATGGCCGACGAAGCTGGAAGTGAACACCAGCGCACCGCCACCTCGGGCCTGCAGTGCCGGCAGTTGTGCCTGGGCGCAGAGAAAGGCGCTGGTGAGGTTGGTGTCGAGGGTGTGCCGCCAGGCGCTGAGCGACAACGCCGGCAACGGCGCCAGCTCACCCAGGGTGCCAGCATTGTTGAATGCGATATCCAGGCCGCCGAAATGGCCCTGGGCAGTATTCACCAGTTCCTGGGCCAGGGCGGGGTCGTTGATATCCCCCGCGACCGCCACCGCCACCGCCAGTGGATAGCCTTCACGGCCAAGCATCTCGAGCAATTGCTCGAGCGCCGCCTGCCGTCGCGCACTGAGCACCAGCCGGGCGCCGTGGCGGGCGAACAAGAGCGCGGCGGCGTGACCGATACCCGAGCTGGCACCAGTGATAATGGCTACCTTGCCTGTCAATTGCATGATCGGACCTCATCCTGAAAGGGTTGTTGGGTTGGCAACACCACTTTCAGGGAGGGCGATGAACAGCACACTCTGTTTCTTGCTCGCTGCACCGCGCGTCATGAAACCTGGCCAGCGGGTGTGGAAAACAAATGTAATGATGCGCGGGATGCGGGGCATGGCTACATGCCCCTACACTGCAAATTCCGCCACGTGTTTGTCTGGGCATTGCGCCCACGCAAGGACACAGAGCAATCGCCCAGGGATGGAGACACAAGCAAGGTGATGTATGGCATTCAAGAATAACTATCTGATCCAGCTCTTACGCAAACTGCCCCAGGGCCGCGCCACCCCTTCGTGCCGCCCGCTCAGTGAAGAAGAGTCGAACCTGCTCGAGCACTTCCGCGCCCTGCCAGAACGCGACCGCATCGCCCTGCGCCTGCTGTGTTCAGCGATCCATCTGACCTCGGCGCCTGAAGCGAGCACCGGCGCGCCGCTGTAGAGTTCAAGTGTGGGAAGACAGAGGCCTTTGGGCCTCTTCTTCTATGCTGGGAAGCGATTGCGAGCAGCGCTTGCCGGATGATCTCGCCACTGTGACCGACCTGCTGCCCAGGGGACTCTACCTGGCCTGTGCAATCTTGGGTGGCTGTTGCAACAAACCGCGCGGTAATCGGAACCCTTTGAAAGGCTCCTGGGTGATCGGGTTGAAGGCCTTCTCAGCGCTGAGCCGATAGCGCATCACGCCATCACCGGTCCTGAAGCTCAGGTCCACGCTGGTCGCCGTCCGCCCATTGAGCGAACCGCGACTGAGCAGGCGAAACATGGACCATGGCCCTCGATACTCCAGGCTGCTGCTATTGCCGTTCTGCCTAAGCAGCGTCAGGTTGCTACGCACATGTTGCCCAAGCGTATTTGGCCAAATGATGCCAGTGATCTGGCTCGTGCCATGGGTGTAGGAAATCAACTGACCGTCTAGGTCCAGCAAGCTGGTGCGCTGGTTCGCACTCAGCCCTAACGGCTCGATACTGAACTGCACACTCAAGTTGCCGCGCTGATCGAAGAACGTTTCACGAATGCGGTCTGCCAGTTCCAACTGCTCGATCACATCGCTGCGGATCAGGGACTGCCCCTGCTGCCCGGCTTGCAGGGCTTCGAGGTTGTCCTTCAGGAACACCTTCAGATACTGATCATTGAACTGCTGTAGCCGACCTTTCGGCCCAAAGAACGCCTCGAAGTCATCCAGGGAGGCATCGGGCGCCCTGGCCACGAAGGGGTATCGGCCTGCCAGGCGCTGCTGGAAGAAGCTGTACACCTCGGCGTCCCAGCGCCGTTCCAGCTCGCGCAGGGCTTCAACGTTTAACACCTGCGCCGTTTGATCAGCCACCTTTCGGATCTGGTGGTTGATCGGCTCAGGCAAGCCGATGGATACCCGTTGCAAGGTGCCGATGGGATCATGCCCGGTCATCGTAAAGCGCTGATGCACGGCCTGCAGTGCAGCCTTGCCTCGGTCCGGGCTGTCCTGCACCGCCTTGGCGTAGTCGTGCACGGCTGTGATAGCAGCCAGGGTTTCATCGTAGTAGCTAGGCCTCTCTGCCGTTCCCTGCAGCATCGCGCTCAGCCCGGCAAAGGCCCTTTGAATAGTCCACGCCTGCTGATGCTCAGGCTTGCTGTTTGTCGGCAGCACTGTCTTGGCTTCATCTGCCGCCTCAACAACGCCAGTCGATGACAGCGACGTGTTGTCCCTTACCGTATCGATCAATCGATGCAGCGGCGCCGCAGGCCCCGTCAACTGCTGCAAGATCGCGACACCATGGTCTAGGTCACGAAAATCAGCCACGCTGAATGCGTTGAGGGCACGGCGCCAACTGTTAATGTAATCGGCGCTGTATAAGTTGCGCAGCCGTTCGCTCAGCGCCTCCCGGTCGGCATCCGAATAATCGAGCTGGCTACGCTCGCCCAGCACCCATTGGTCGATCATCGCCAAATCGGCGAAGCTCTGACTGCGTGGTTCGAAGTACTCCTTGAAGCCTTTGGCCGTGAGCATCGGCGCTAACAGCACATCATCACCCTTCCTGGCGCCCATGGACGCCTGATACACCACGTCGAAGGCCGGCCCGACCTGATGACGCAAGTCCAACCCGGTGTGCAACTGCTCCCCCGCCTGTTGTTTCAGGCCGGCGTAAACCCGCTCGGCTAGCGGAACCTTGCGCAGCGCTGCCTGCACCACGGCGACACGTTGGCTGTACTGCGGCAGGTCGGTATCGGCGTAGGCCAAGGCATA
This sequence comes from Pseudomonas sp. FG47, assembly GCF_057809115.1. Classification (NCBI taxonomy): domain Bacteria; kingdom Pseudomonadati; phylum Pseudomonadota; class Gammaproteobacteria; order Pseudomonadales; family Pseudomonadaceae; genus Pseudomonas; species Pseudomonas sp. FG47. The sequence continues at coordinate 103,487 of NZ_JBMDJI010000002.1, read as the reverse complement.
CTTAAGGTGCCGCATGAGGTCGCGCTGCAGTTGCCCCTGGCCAGGGAATTTCTGCTGCCACTGTCGGGCCATCCACTCTTCGACCCATTCGGCGCGGCGGTTCTGGCGGTCTTCCAGCATGCGGTAAACCCTGAGGGCAGCCATTTGCTGCTCACTGCCTGGCGAAGCCGCATCCATGGTATCGATCACACCACTGGCCAAGGCCGGCAGGAACCGCTTGGAGAGCAAGCTGAGATATGCCTCATCGACACGCGGGCCGATGGCGCGCCCCTGATACAGCCCCATATCGGAAACACCCGGCCATGCAACGCGGTAGTCGCCAAATACGGATACCGCATCGCGAATCTGGTCCAGCGGCTCCAGCAGGTTACGTCCGGTAGGATCCATACGCTGATCCACCTCGTGATGGCTGTATTCCCTGCTTTTGGCAAGCACGTTGGCAGCCTTGGCACCATTGATGTCGAAAAAGCGCTGCCAGCTGGCGATGGCGACACAAAAAGCCAGTATGCCCAACCCAGAGCCGACCCATAGGAGTTGGCGCTTGCTGCGCGCCACCTTGATGTTGTCCCCAGCAAGCCCGGCTTCCTTATAGATGACGCGCCCGAACGCATGCTGAATGAAGTACGGCAGCGCCTTGCCTTGCGCCTTGCCCTCGAGCAGAGGGAGCTTCGTCTTGTAGGGCTGCGCGGCTTCGCGCACGAACGCATTGAACATGTCACCTTGCTGGATGACCGAGGACCAGTACACACCACGTACCAAGGCCGGCGTGGTGTAGCGATCACTGGCCAGCGCTTCCTTCAGAAACCCCAGCAGTATTGGGCGCAAGCCGATCAATTGGGCATGCAATGAGAACAGGCGCGCGCGCTGCGCAGCACTGTCCAGCGCATCGAGCCGATCCACCACCTGCTCGAATAGCTGGCTGATCAACTGCTCGTATTGATCGCCATACTCCTCCAGCCAAGCGTCGAACGTGCCGATCGCATCCAGCTTGAACGTGAAACCGAGCATTTTTTCCCGCATCGAGACGGAAAGACCGGCATAGAGCTGGTCGAACCCATCCAGCAGGTCGAACTTGGTCAGCACCACATACAGCGGCAGCCGCGAACCCAACTGACTACCGACCTCGTACAGACGGGTGCGCAACACATGTGCCAAGGCAACGCGCTGCTCAGGCGTGCCATGCAATAGCGCAGGCAAGTCGACTACCAGCAATACGCCATTGAGGGCTCTCTGGCTGCGGTTGCGCAATAGCCAATCCAGCAGGTGCTGCCACAATCTGGCGGGGGCCGCAGGTGATACATGCGGTGCGCCTGGTTCGTCGACGGGCGAGCCTGCCAGCGACTCCTGCCTCATGAACGCCCCTGGCGGATCGATGATCACCGCATCGTTGCTGACCCACCAACCTATCGGAAAGGCCAGCGCTTGGGCCTGCCTGCCTCGTGCTTGTGCCTTGTCGATACGGGTCAGGGAAAAGCTTTGTTCTGTGCGATCGATGAAGCTGGTCTTACCGGCATGCTGGTCGCCTATTACCAAGTACCAGGGCAACCGATACAACGCACGTCGCCCGCCTGCGCCATCGAGAAATCGCGAAAGTCCTTGGTCCAAGGCTTTCTCTTGCGCCTGAACCAGCGGCAATACGCTGTCCAGCTCAGCGGCCACCGCCTGCTTGCGCTCAGCCTGTAGGCGAACGTATCGCCTGCGCAGCACCACTAGCCAGCACAACAGCGGCACCAGCACGAGCACCAGGCTGGCCAGGCTGCGATGCGCCATGCTGGCCAGCGGGTGCTGTTCACGCCACATCCACTGCGGCCCGAGCCACCAGATGGCGACCAGCATCAGCACGGTACCCAGCACAAGCAGCAGCGGCATGGCCAGGCCGATCCGAGTCATCAGGGGCAAACCCCATCGTTTCAATAGCGTCCATAGTTGATTCATGGGGCCTAGTCCTTGTTCTGATCAGCCAACACATGAGCAGAGGCATACTGTTGCAATCGTTGAAACACCTCAGGCTCCCAAACGGCGGCCGTGGTGTGCTGCATGGTCCGTGCGACGCTGGCGCACAGGTCCTGAGCCAACCAGGACACGCCTCGCGCTGCCAAGAAATCGGCCGCAATGACGGTGGTATGGCAGCGCTCACGCGGAGCACGAAGGTCCGCCTGCATGGCCTGCAACTTGAGCAAAACCGGCTCTACCCCACCTGCGTCCAACTGACCGGCCAACTCTTCGCGCAGGCCTGCGAACTCGTGGGCAGATTCGGCTTGCGCTTGCCCAACTGCGCCTCTGAGCCAAGCCATGCTTTGATCGTCCACGAACGATCTGCCGTCGCTGAAACACAACTGCTGGAGCGCGGGCATGCGTTGGACGAATCGGGCAGTCGCTGCGCGGATTGCCTCAGCTACCTCCCCCATCGCCAACCGTGTCGCCGCACTGGCCGCGAGGAAACTGCCGCGTACCCAGAAGGGGCAGGCCGTCACGCTCTTTTCGATCCGCTGAAGCAACGCCGCGTCGATCGCGGTGCCAGCAATCGCCTCTTCATAGTCGCTGGCGATATCCAGCGGCACCGCCATCAGTTCCGTGCGATTGCCTTGCTTGATTTGAGGCGCCGCCTGGATATGGGCCCACAGGCCGAATCGACGTAGCTGGTAGCCCGTCGGGTCGTAGGGGTCTTGTTGGTTGATCAGCTCGGCCATGGCCAGCACGGCCCGTCGTGATTCACGCTCGCTGCCTAACGAGACACGAGGCATTGGAGTGGCAATGATCTCGGCCAGCGGTGCAGACTCGGTGGTCGCCGACGACGGTTTCGCCGCAGCAGGCTCGCCAGCACCGCTCGCCTGTTCCGCCTGCTTGCGCAGCAGTCGATCTACATCATTCAGCAAGGCCCCATCCAACTGAGCAACCGCTTGCTGCTGTTGCAGGCGCTGCAATGCCTCTTGAGCTACGGCCGCATGAACAGGGGTGAATGTGTAGCGGTCCAGGCGCGGCAGCGCTTCGTTCAAGCGGTCGAGCACAAGGCCAACCAGCTTGCGCTTGCCCAGGAAACCTTTGGGGCCAGGCTTTGGATGCGCAACCTCCCAATAGCGCTCGACCATGCCGGCCAGCAACGCCAAGGTAAAACCCCATCGCTCCCAACATCCACTGCGAAGCCACGCAGCACTCAGGTGCGCGACGATACGCAAGTGCTTGCACTGCTGCGCCAGATACTGGCGTGACGCTTCCTCGATATAGGCCCAGTCGATGGTGGATGCTTGCAGCCCGCCCAGCTTGACCATTTCCTGGTCAATGGCCTGATAGGTTTCGTCCTCCACATCGAACAGACCGACCGGTGCCTGCGCATCGATTGGTGCGAGCAGCCGTGTAATTTCCTGTGCGTTGACCTCTGCTACCAGCGACATGTTTTGCGCGCCTCGTCGATGAGCGGGTCCAGGCCTTGAGCATCGAAGACCAATCCATCAATGGAGCGGTTGTCGCTTTGGACCTGAATGCGATGGGCCCCAATCAGTTGCTTGATCTGCTCGATTCCGGGCAAGCCCCGGCCCGCATCGAGTACCTGACCGTTCTCCGTCACCTGCCAAGGGGTTGCGACGGTGGTGCTCCGCTCCCCCTGCAATCGCACCGTCACCCGACCAGCATCAATGGGTTGCGCGGTGACCAGTTGCAGCCTGGAAATGTTCTGCAAACAACTGATCACCAGGTAGGGATGCGACGCGGTCGAAGCGATTGCAGGTGCAGAGATCGTCAGCCCGTCGTCTTCAGGCGTGAGTCGAAACGTCAGGTCGTCGGGATGGCGTCCTGCTTCGTGAGTCAGCACCCGGCGCACCGTGGGGGAGTCCTGTTCTGGCGGCGACCACTGCATGGGCACCGAGTGTGCAGGCGTTCCGGCGGCTTCATCAAAACACGCCAAACGCTCAAGGTTGGACACGATCCGCGAGCAATCCTGATCGGAATACACGGGTATTGGCATGCACCCGAGCACCAGCCAAAGACTTACGCCACAAGTTTTATTACCCAGCATCGCAAGTAAATACCTTTCATACGGCGCATATGACCTATTCAAATTAGTGAATCTGAAACAGCCCTCTCAGGCACTCAAATTCCCGCAAACGGCAAGAGCCTAGCCCATCGGAACAGCAACAAACAAAAAAATATTTTTTAACATTTTCACACTCGACGACATGACAAAACCAAGTGCAATGTTTTTACGCGACGCACAACCAATCCCGCACTTTGTTTATACATCAGACAAATAAATAGGAATCTTCCCACATACTAATCTGTAACTAAAAACCCAATACGGACAATTCTTAAGAACACGGAGAGATTCTGCGATGGCCAAATCCACAGGGTCGGTTGCACCCAAAGAACGCATCAACATCAAATACGTACCCGCCACCGGCGATGAACAGGCCGAAGTAGAGCTGCCGCACAAGATGTTGGTAATGGGCGACTTCGGCCTGGATGACACCCGTGCGCTGGAAGACCGATCGGTCATGCGTATAGATAAACACACCTTCAACAACGTGTTGAACGACGCCGATGTCAGCTTGGCCGTGTCGGTACCTTCCATGCTCAGCACGGCCGCCGACGCGGAGCTGGCGGTCAACCTGCAGTTCAGATCGTTCAATGACTTCGGGCCAGACGGCATCGCCCGCCAAGTACCAGAGCTCAGCAAGCTTCTGGAGCTGCGTGAGGCGCTGGTGGCACTGAAAGGCCCGCTGGGCAACGTGCCCGCTTTCCGCAAGCAATTGCAGCACCTGTTGAGCAACGAGCAGGCCCGCAAACAACTCGCCGAAGAATTGAACCTGGTGCTTGAGGCGCCAAAAGAAGACTGAGACAACGGAGCGTCCCATGCCAAAGCCAACCAGCACCTCACTCGCCGCAGAACTATCTGGCGAGACATTGAGCCATGCCACCTTGCTCGATCAGATCATGGCGGAAACAAAACTAGTGCCCGCTCAAGAGGGCTATCAAGTGGCTCGTCAAGGCGTATCGGCCTTTATTGCAGAAATACTCAAAAGCGATGCCCCAGATCAATTAATCAATAAACACCGCGTCGACCAAATGATTGCAGAGCTGGATCGAGTGCTCAGCAAGCAAATGGATGCCATTCTTCATCAACCGGCATTCCAGGCGCTCGAATCCTCGTGGCGCAGCCTCAAACTCCTGGTGGACCGCACGGACTTCCGCGAGAACATCAAGCTTGAAGTCCTGCATGTCAGCAAAGAAGACTTGCTCGACGATTTCGACAATGCCGCCGATATCACCTGCAGCGGTATGTACAAACACGTTTACACCGCAGGCTATGGGCAGTTCGGTGGTGAGCCGGTGGCGGCCATGCTGGGCAACTACAACTTCGGCCCCTCTTCGCCAGACATCAAGTTACTGAGCTACATGGCCTCCGTGGGCGCCATGTCGCATGCCCCGTTCCTGGCCGCCCCCTCCCCCGACTTCTTCAATCTGAGCAGCTTTGAAGAGCTGCCCAATCTGAAGGAAATCAAAGACATTTTCGCAGGTCCGCGACATGCCAAATGGCGCGCCTTCCGCGAAAGCGAAGATGCCCGCCACGCTGCGCTGACCGGGCCACGCTTCATGCTTCGCTCGGCCTACCACCCCCAGGAACAGCCGATCAAAAGCTTCAACTACGAAGAAAGCATCGACGGGCGACACGACAATTACCTGTGGGGCAATTCCGCCTTCCTGCTGGCCAGCTGCATCAACGACAGCTTTGCCCGCTACCGCTGGTGCCCGAACATCATCGGCCCGCAGTCCGGTGGCGCCGTGGAGGATCTGCCGGTGCATCTCTACGAGGCGCTTGGGCAGTTGCAAGCGAAGATCCCTACCGAGGTGCTGATTTCCGACCGCAAGGAATTCGAGCTGGCCGAAGAAGGCTTCATTGCGCTGACCATGCGCAAGGACAGCGACAACGCCGCGTTCTTCTCGGCCAATTCGGTACAGAAACCCAAGAACTTCCCCAAGACCCCGGAAGGCTTGCAGGCTCAAACCAACTACAAGCTGGGCACACAGTTGCCGTACCTGTTCATCGTCAACCGGCTGGCCCATTACATCAAGGTGCTGCAACGCGAGCAGATCGGCAGCTGGAAGGAACGTCGCGACCTTGAGTCCGAGCTGAACAAATGGATCAAGCAGTACGTCGCCGACCAGGAAAATCCCTCGGCCGACGTGCGCAGCCGCCGTCCCCTACGTGCTGCAAAGGTCGAGGTTTCAGACGTTGCCGGCGATCCGGGTTGGTACCAGGTTTCGCTCGCCGTGCGCCCGCACTTCAAATACATGGGCGCGAACTTCGAGATATCGCTGGTAGGCCGGCTCGACACCCAATGAGCGGATTTTTCGATCGATTGGTTGCCGATCAGTCCGTGATCCGGGCGCCGTCCAGGCAAGAGAACGCGTCCCACAAGTTCGCCGCCATCAAGCGCCACTTGGAAACGCTGCTCAACGCTCGCCAGGGTTGCTCACAGAGCAGCCCTGAGCTGGGCCTGCGCGATTTCAACGGGCATGACGTCAGCAGTGGCGACCTCCTGAAACAAGTGAGCGCCGACATACGCCGCACCATCCAGCGTTTCGAGCCTCGCGTGCAGGTGCGTTCACTCAAGGCCGTGCCCGACTGTCACGCCCCTCAGGAGCTGCATTTCAGGCTGGACTGCCACGTGCAGGTGAATAACCACACGGAGCAGTTGCAACTGGAGCTGCTGGTCAACGGCCATAACCGCCATACCCAAGTGAGGTGATCGATGTCGCTCAAGGATCGATTCAGCGAAGAGCTGCGCTACCTCCATGAACTGGGGAACGACTTCGCCCAGGACAATCCACAACTTGCCCGCCTGCTGGGCAAGGGTGGCAGCGACCCCGATGTCGAGCGCTTGATGGAGGCCTTCGCGTTCCTGACGGCCAAGCTGCGCCTCAAGTTGGAGGACGACCTCCCAGAGCTGACGCACCCCATGTTGCAGCTACTGTGGCCCAACTACCTTCGCCCACTGCCAAGTGCCACGATCATCCAGTTCACACCGCGCAAACAGGCGCTCAGCCAGTCGCAACGCGTGCCAAGGGGGGCACGCCTGCTCTCCAAGCCTGTCGATGGAATTCCCTGTGAGTTCCGCACCTGTACCGCCGTGGACATACACCCGTTCGAGATCGACGCGGTGGGCTCAACTCAAACGCTCGACAGTTCAGTGGTTCGCATCGACCTACGCACCTTGGTCGAGCGCCCATTGAACACGCTCGAATGCACCAGCCTCGACTTTCACCTGAGCGGTACCACCCGAACAGCGCGCACGCTGTACCTCTGGATCGCTCACTATCTCAGCCATGTCAGCGTGACCATCAATGGTCAGGCTCGCCGGCTGCCGGCCAGCAGCATCGTTTTCCCAGGTTTCAGCCCGGACGACGCTTTGCTGCCTTATCCGCAGAACGTCTTCGACGGTTACCGGATCCTGCAGGAATACTTCATTTTTCCTGAGCGCTTTCACTTCTTCGCCCTGACGGGCCTGGAGAAGATCTGGCCTGATCAGACGACTCAGCAGGTCGGCGTGGAATTCCACTTCACCCGTCAACTACCAGACTCGCTACGCATTGGCAAAGCGGATTTCAACCTGTTCTGCGCCCCTGCGGTAAACCTGTTCAAGCACAGCGCCGAGCCCATTGATCTCTCCAACGAGGCCGCCCAGGCCGAGCTCACACCCAAAGGCGCCGAGCGTCACGCCTACGAAATCTTCAGTGTCGATCAGGTGATCAGCACCCGTACGACAAGCGACGGAAGTACCAGTAAGCACCTGCGAACCTTCCGCCCCTTCGAATCCTTCGCCCACGAGATCGAGCACGTTCAAGGGCGCACGGCGCTGTACTACCGCTACACCCTCGAAGACTCACTGCGCGGTGATGGCGTCACGCATCGCATCGCCTTCGTGCGTGCCGACGCCAATACCTATATCGGTGAGCTGGAAACGGCGTCCATCGACCTGACTTGCACCAACCGCGACCTGCCCCTGGCTCTGGGCATCGACGACATCAATGTGCTCTGCGAAGTCACCCCGGCGCTGACCACCTACACCAATATCTGTGCACCGACCCGCCCCTATCGGCCGGTGCTGGACGGCCAGTTGCAATGGGCCTTGATCTCCAACATGTCGCTCAACTACTTGTCGCTGCTCTCGACCGAGCCATTGAAGGCGGTTATTCGCGCCTATGACTTCGCGGCCTTGCACGACATCCAGCAGACACGCACCACCCGCAAACGCCTCGACGGCATTCGGGATATCCAAACGGCGCCTCTGGATTGGCTGATCAAAGGACAGCCCATTCGTGGCCTGCGCACGCAACTGAAGCTCGACCAGGCCGCATTCCTCTGCGAAGGCGACCTGTACCTGTTCGGCTGCGTGCTGGCGCACTTCTTCGCCTTGTACGCCAGCATCAATTCCTTCCATCAACTGGAAGTGATCAACATCACCAACAACGAGCACTACACATGGCCCATCCAGACCGGCAAGCAGCCGCTGATCTAGCCGACAAATTGCTCGCGGGCGCGCACCGGTACAACTTCTACCAACTGCTCGAGCGCCTTCACGGGCTTCACGGAGACGATCTTGAACCCCGCTGGCCCAGCGAAGAGGCCCGCTTGCGCGTTCGACTTGGCAGCGACCCGCGGCTGAGCTTCCCCGCTTCGGACATCTGCAAGGCCGAACGCATGCCCGAGACACAAGATCGCTATCGCGTATGCGCCACGTTCATGGGCCTGCACGGCACTGATTCGCCTTTGCCTTCCTACTACCTGGAGCAGGTGGCATACGAGCATGCACAGGGTATCGGCGTGCGACCGGCGTTCTTCGACTTCTTCAATCACTATCTGCTCAGCCTGCTACACCGCATCTGGCGCAAGTACCGCTATTACATTCGTTTCCAGCCGGGTGCCCGCGATGGGTTCTCCCAGTACATCTTTGCCCTGCTCGGGTTGAATGACAAACAGCTGCGCGGCGACACGGCGTTGCCCTGGAGCCGGCTGCTCAGCTTCGCGGGTGTTATCGCGAGCCGCAGCCGCGCACCGGGCACCGTCGCCGGCATCATCGCGCACTGCTTCGACCTGAAGCAGGTACAGATTCGCGAGTTCGAAACCCGCTCGGTACCTACGACCATCCAGCAACAGGTAAGCCTTGGCCGCAGCAATGGTGAGCTGGGCAATTCCTTCCTGGTTGGCAGTCGCACGCGGACTCGCAGCAGCAAGTTCACCATCGTGATCAGCGAGCTCGACCAGGCACAGCTGCGTGACCTGTTGCCCAGCGGCATCAACTTCAACCGCTTGCGTGCCCTGATCGACTTTCTGTTGCGCGACGGCTTGGCCTACGACCTGGAGCTGCGGCTGAAGCAGCACGCGCTGTCGCCCTTTTGTCTGCACCCCAGCCGTGGCGCCCAATTGGGCTGGACCAGCTTCGTCGATGACCGCCACGGCCAGATCAGCCCCGTCGTGCGGTTCCGGGGGCGCTCATGAGCACTTTGATCTTGAGCATCACCAACCTCGACCAGTTGCAGCACAACGTTACCGCCCGGCACGAATTCGATCGTGCAGGCGGCACCGTCGGCAGCGCGGGAGCCACGTGGCTGATCAATGATCGTGAACAGGGCGTGGCGCCGATCCATTGCGAGATCCGCTGGATCGAAGGCGGCTTCTGCGTGATCGACCGCTGCGAGCGCACCTACTTGAACGACAACCTCGATAGCCTGGGGCCGCTGTCACCCAGGCGGTTGCTCGAGGGTGACCGGCTACGTGTTGGCGCTTATCGACTGCTGGCCCAGCTTTCACAAGCTGATGCCCGTTCGCTGGAAGAGTTGTTCAACACAGACTTGCGGGTGCTCGACCGACTCATCCTGGACACACCCGCGCAGCGTTGGCTGCCCAAGCCCACGGCGGCCCCAGAAGTCGCTGAGATCTACTCGGCCTTCGATCCGGGTATGGGCAACGATCCCTTGGCTGCCCTGGAAGCAGTGACACGGCCAGTGCAAGAGAACCCGCTGGATCGCCTGATCGTAGGAGAACGCTCATGACGCGTCATTCACTCACGGCCGGCCTTCTGGCAACACTGATCGGGCTCTCGGGCTGCACCGCCCTGAGCAAAATGGGCCAAGTGGCGTTGGACCCCTCAATACCCGTCGGCGCGACCAAGGATCAGCCCACCGAAATCGCGTTCAGCATCAACGCCAGCCCCACGCTCAACAGCAACCCCAACAGCCTGCAAGCAGCGACTGAGCAAGAAAGCAGCCTGGAGCCCAGCCCCTACGCAGTCAGCTTGAGCGCGGCCGACCCCTATGCCCTGACCGAGAAAGTCGGGACCCTGCTCGAGTTTCTTCACGAGCAATTCCCGGCCATCTCGCCCGTCGAACTACCAGAGGACGAAGCCGATGAGCCGGCTCGCTCTCCCTTGGAGGAAAACACGCCGGGCCACTACGAAGACTCGGATGTAGTGCTGACCTTACCGCGTGCAACCACAGTGGCCCCCGAGCTGGCCGCCACCCCAATGGCCATTAAAATCCTGCAACTGCGCGACGACTCGCTGCTGCGCAACAGCATTTATGAGCTGTTGGAAAAGACCCCCGCCAAGGTGCTGCGCAGCACCTACATTCGTGATGACGACTACCTGCTACGCCCCGGGCAATTCAAGTTCATTCCGTTTGCCGCTATCGAGGCCGAGACCCGGTTCATCGCGGTGATCGCCGACTACCGCCACCAGGAAAACGCGACCTGGAGCCAGGTACTGCGCATTCCACCGCGCGGCCAACACATCATCTTGTCGGTCTTGCTCAACGACACGCAGATCCTGCTCAAGGAGGAGGACTGATGGCGCCTGCAAGCCAGCCCTTCTCACTTACTCACGCTGACATGGAGCGCTCATGAGTTCACGTAATCCCGTCCTGTGGCCTGAAGGTCTGTTCGTCAAACCGCAGCATTTCCAGCAGGCTGGCCGTGCCGCTGAAGCGGCCCTGCATCAACGCCTTGGCAGCCTGAACGCAGCCTTTTATGGATTCAGCGAGCTGCAACTGAACGACGAATATTTGAGCCTGGGCAAGATCGCCATCACCCGCGCGCGCGGCACCATGCCGGACGGCACGGTGTTCGATATCCCGGCAGATCTGCCACCGCCGCCGCCGCTGGAAATCGAGGACAACGGCGCGAAAGACAGCGAGATCTACCTCTGCCTGCCACTGCGCACCGAGGGTGGCCGAGAGGTGAGCTGGCCCGACAATGCCGCCAACTTCCGCTACAGCGCACAGGCTCAGGAAATCAAGGACACCCATAGCGCCGACGGCGACTTGGCGCAGGTCGATCTGGCAGTACCCAACCTTCAGCTCAAACGCAAGGCCGATGACAGCAGCGCTTACACTCGCCTTGCCATGGCACGCATTCTGGAGCGCCGGCCCGATGGCAGCCTGCAACTGGATGAAGGGTTCTACCCGACCAGCGTCTCGGTACGGGCGGTGCCGGCACTCCAGCGTTACCTCGAGGAGATCACCAATACCCTGCGCGAGCGCTCGCGCAACCTGGCTAGCCGGATAGGCGCATCGGGCCAGTCCGGTATTGCCGACATCCGCGACTTCAACCTGCTGCAGGCCATGAACCGCTGGTGGCCGTGCTTCCAGCACTTGGCCAGGCAGGGGCAGACACACCCCGAGCAGTTGTACCTGCATATGAGCCAGGCCTGTGGCGAGTTCGTGACCTTCACCGACGAAAGCCGGCTGCCTCCAGAGTTCCCCGCCTATCAGCACACCGCTTTGCGCACGTCATTCAAGCCGCTGCAGGACATTTTACGCCGCGCCCTGGGAACGGTCCTGCAACCGCGAGCCATCTCGCTGCCGCTAGACGCGCTGGATTACGGCGTGATGACAACAACGCTCGAAGACCGCCGCCTGATCGATGACGCGGACTTCATTCTCGCCGTGCGCGCGGACCTGCCGCCGCCAACATTGCGCCGGCTGTTCCTGCAGAAAGCCAAGGTCACATCCCTGGAGACCTTGAATGACCTGGTGCATAAGCAGTTGCCCGGCATTGCGCTAAATCCGCTGCCTGTGGCCCCTCGCGATCTGCCCTTCCATGCGGGCTTCAGCTACTTCGAGCTCGACCGCCGCGACCCGGCCTGGGCCTGCATGAAGACGGCCAACGGCTTCGGGATTCATATCGCGGGGGAGTTCCCTGGGCTCGAGTTGCAGTTCTGGGCGATCAGGAGCGAGTGAGATGCAAGAGAACAATCTCGCACACAATGAAACCGTATCAGCTCAAGCTGAGCAGTTGCCATCAACGCTTGCAACGCCTTTACCCACTGGGGACGTGGCCTCCGAGGCAACCACACCAAAGCCCGCTCCTGATTACAAGGGCTACCCCGCCGATCCCGACTTTCAACTACGGGGCGGCTACGACAACCTGATGCTGGACGCAGCCACACCGTTGCTTGGACTGGTCATGCGCCTACGCACGCTCGATACCTTGCCAAACATCAAGGACGTGCACCAGCAGGTGCGCAACCAGATTGAAAACATCCAGCAAGAGATGCGTCAGCATGGCTACGAGACCACGCAACTTCTGGCGTATTCCTATGGCTTGTGCCTGTTCATTGATGAAGCCGTGATGGAACGGCCATGGGGCCAGGCCAGCCTTTGGAGCCAGGAACCCCTGCTCAGCATTTTCCACAGCGAAACGTTTGGCGGCGAAAAGATCTTCACCGTTATCTCGCGCCTGATGCAAGAACCCCAGCGCTACAAGGACGTGCTGGAGTTCATGTACTTCACCCTGTGCCTGGGGCTCAAAGGCAAGTACGCCCTCGCGCCCAAAGGCGCAGAGACGCTGAACACCCTCATTCACCAACTCCACGGAATCATACGTGAACTACGAGGGCCCACGCCGACAACGGCCTGCGACCCCTACACCAACGTTGCCCCGCGCAACTTCCGCATGAATCGGCAATGGCCCTGGTGGAGCCCGCTGGTGATTTGCGCCATTGCCATGGCCACGGCCTACGGCATCTACAGCTACCGCCTGCACCTGATAACCACAGAAGTGCTGGAGTCGCTCAACGGCATCTTGCAGCAGTAAACCGCCGGCGGTCGGCACAACCGTATTCAACGATTTGACGCAGCGTTTGCCGCGTTGAAAAAGCCCATCGATTCCGATGGCCACGCTGCCGCTTGTGCGCGTGCTTATCCACATGGACGCAGGAGAAACTGTCATGCCAACACCCGCTTACATCAAGATCGAAGGCCAGACCCAAGGCAACATCACCGCGGGCGCCTTCACCTCCGATTCAGTCGGCAACGTGTTTGTCGAGGGCCACGAAGACGAGATTCTGGTGCAGGAGATCAAGCACCAGGTGACCGTACCTACCGACCCGCAAAGCGGCCAACCTGCAGGCCAACGGGTCCACAAACCCTTCATCTTCACCAGCGCCCTGAACAAGGCGACACCGCTGATGTATCAGGCCCTGTCCAGCGGCGAAATGCTGCCGACTGTTGAAGTCAACTGGTATCGCACTTCGGTTGAGGGCAAGCAGGAGCACTTCTTCACCACCAAGTTGGAGGACGCCACCATCGTCGACATCAACACCACCTTGCCGCACGCACAAAACAAGGAGAACGCTGACTTTACCCAGTTGATCGAGGTATCGATGTCGTACCGGAAGATCTCCTGGACACACGTCACCGCAGGCACCGAAGGCTCCGACGACTGGCGTAAACCCGTCGTCTAACCCGGCTGAACCTCCCTGGCAGGCAGGCAGGCCCTGCCGGGGGCGTTTGAACTCTCGGACGGCGTAAGGACTTTTGATGCCCAGCCAATCTGATTTGCGGTACACCTTCGAGCCACTCGTTGGCAATGCCGAGTTTGAAGTGGTGTCGTTTGAACTCAAGGAAGAAATCAGCGCGCCTTTCACTCTCGAGCTGGAATTGATCAGCTTCGAGCCCGACATCGATTTCGGCCAACTGCTGGATAAACCCATCGTATTCACGATCTGGGATGGCAAAGGTCCGCTGCGCCACGTGCATGGGCTGGTCAGCCGATTCAGCCAGGGTGAAAGCGGCTTTTACCGTACCTACTACCACGCCTTGGTCGAGCCCATACTGGCCCGCGCCGGACTGCGCTCGAACTGGCGCATCTTTCAGCAAAAGACTGTCCCGCAGATTATTGAACTGATGCTCCAGCGTCAGGGCATCGATCAATACGAGCTTCGCGCGAGCCTGGACCACCAGGTGCGCGAATTCTGCGTGCAAGCGGGCGAGACCGACCTCGACTTCATCGCCCGCCTGGCGGCTGAAGAGGGTTTTGTCTATCGCTTCGAACACAGCGAAAAACTGCATAAATTGATCATCACTGATCAGTTGCAATCCCTCGGACTGATCAGCCATGGCGCGCTCAAGACCGACAACGATGACCTCTTCGATAGCGAGGAGGTCATCGATCCGAACACCGTCCTGTATCAATCCAGCAGTGGCGGCGATCAAGCCAGGCCTTGCCTGCGGCGCTTGCGCTATAGCGAGCAGGTACGAACCTCGCGACAGGTCCAGCGCGACTACACCTTCACTCACCCGGCGTATCGCCAGGAACACCGTGCTTGCGGCCCTTTCCTGGAACACCAGTCCACCGAGTACGAACGCTTCGACTATCCCGGCCGCTACAAACGCGATGCCGTGGGCAAACCGTTCACCGAAAACCGGATAACTGCCCTGCGCCATGATGTGCGCATTGCGGAAGTTCAGGGCGATGACGTAAGGCTGCAGCCTGGGCTCAGCTTCACGCTCACAGGCCACCCACGTGATGATCTGAATGCGCATTGGCGCGTGAACAGCGTGGTTCACAAGGGCAGCCAGTTCACCAGCCTGCAGGAAGAAGCCGCCGGCCTCGATCAGAGCACACGTTACGAGCAAACCGCGCAGCTTGTACCCGGCAGAACCGAGTGGCGCCCTGCTCCGCTCAAAAAGCCCCGCGTCGACGGTCCTCACATGGCCACCGTGGTCGGGCCGTCCGGTGAGGAGATCTATTGCGACGAATGGGGTCGGGTCAAAGTCAGCTTTCCCTGGGACCGGGAGAGCAACAACAACGAGTTCAGTTCCTGCTGGGTGCGGGTATCCCAGGGATGGGCAGGTGGCAGTTGGGGGTCGATGGCCATCCCGCGTATCGGCCAGGACGTGATCATCCAGTACCTCAACGGTGACCCCGACCAGCCGATGATCACCGGGCGCACCTATTGCGGTAACCAGTTGCCGCCCTACGACCTGCCCGACCACAAGACCCGCATGACCATCAAGAGCCAGACCCACAAGGGCGATGGCTTCAACGAGCTGCGGTTCGAGGATGAGCTGGGCCGGCAGGAGGTGTTTATCCATGCGCAGAAAGACCAGAACAACGTCGTCAAACACAACGAAACCACTTTCGTCGGCAATGACCGCAGTGAACAGGTCGATCATGACGAGTCGCTCAGTATCGGGCATGACCGCAGCAAAACGGTGGGCAATGATGAGCGGGTCCGGATTGGCCAGGATACGTTTGTCGATATAGGCCGAAATCAGAAAATAAACATCGCCAAAGACCGTATAGAGGCCGTCGGCAATCAT
This sequence comes from Pseudomonas sp. FG47, assembly GCF_057809115.1. Lineage (NCBI taxonomy): Bacteria > Pseudomonadati > Pseudomonadota > Gammaproteobacteria > Pseudomonadales > Pseudomonadaceae > Pseudomonas > Pseudomonas sp. FG47. The sequence continues at coordinate 87,893 of NZ_JBMDJI010000002.1, read as the reverse complement.
CGCCACGACCGGATCACAGCCAATCACCACATCAGCGTCGGCGGCAATCTTGAGCAGCAGGTCGAGGGCCATGCAGAGCTGGAGGCGGGGCTGGAAATCCGCAGGCGCACCCGACGCTACGACCTTCGAACAGCGGAAGCTGTGATCATCCAAGGGCCTGGAGGCTCCATCCGGATTGATGACAAGGGCATCACCCTGGACAGCCCGACCATACACATCAACGGCGTCCTGCTCCAATCTCCAAGCGGTAGCACCAACCACTTTTCCATCAGCAGCGCACCCATCACTGGCAAACCTCTGGAACGCCTATGCGGGCGGCGCCCCGATGGCACCTGCCCGTTGCCCGACTGCCGCTGTATCAAAGGGCCAGTCCAATGAATACAACACCCTCGCAGCTGTCCGGCGAACCTCTCGGACATCCCTTTCGCTTCATCCTGCTCATGACCCGCGAGCTCGAGTACTGGGCCTACCGGCCCATACCGCAAGAAGGCGAATTGGTACCGGCCTATGCCCCATCAGTACTCGACCTCATCCATAACGTCAGTCGAAATACTCGACATGCATGGCTATGGAAGCGCAGCGCGCTGGACGACCGCCACGAATTTGGCCCTTTGCTGGTCGACGTTTCAGAAGCGCCAGAACTCCTTACCCATGCAATCACCACCTGGATGCCCGTTGGCGGGGCCATAGCACTGGATAGCGAAGCTTGCCTCGCAGTGCTAGCGGACCATTTCACCAGCCTTACTCAGGTCATGCTCCCGGATCAGGGAGCGGCCAATTTTTACTTCAAGCCGGATCATCTTGCAGCCTGGCTCGATGCATTGGACGGCGATCATCGCGCCACCTGGCTTGGACCTGTGTCGTCACTGGCCTGGCGAGTCAACTGGGGGCCGGCCCATGAATGGAAAACACACGAACGCTCCCCGACTACTGCCCGCCTGATATCGCAAGCACCGCTGCGCCTTCGCGTGCATGAACTGGACCGGCTGCACGCAGGTATACGCGAGCACTTCATCCTCACGCTGGCGCACGAAGTCTTGGCCATGCCACCCCATGCCACCCAAACGTTAGCCGCCATTAGGGAATGGATTGAAGCCCTGTTGCCACAGCTGAAGTCCCTCAACTTTCGCGACGAGGAAAGTGCAGGTCAGTTCATTCGGCTGATGGCCGGGCACATGTGGCTGATGAGCAGTGACCAGGCTACGAAGATCTACACCAACCTCAACGAGTCGCCCCAGGCCCGTCTTCGCGAGCTGCACGCACTGGTCCAAATCAAGGAATCCAACCATGACTGATACTGCCGCCGGCAGCGCCACCTCCGGCCCGGCCTGCAGCCCACGCGTGCCCATCCTGCCAGTGCGCTATGCCATCGTGCCGCGTACGGGCGATGCCCCGGCCTGTCGCTATGCAGGCGCAGGCTTCAATCTGGAACAAGGCTTCGCCCCGCTGCAGCACTCGTCCTACACCCTGCGCACCCTGCGCCCAGGCTATATCTACGTGTTCATGAAAGGTCCCCAGGGCGAAAAGCTGGTCATTCATGAGTACGACGGCGAAGGACGCTACCAGGAGCTGCGCTATCAAGGGCTGGAAGGCTACCACTTGCGCGAACGCTACCTGTCCAGCCAGAGCATGGGCTGGGTATGGGCCGACACCAGCCCGGACACCGCCAAGGAAGTGTGGATCGGCTATAGCCCGCACCTGTGGAGCAACGCCACGACTGCCCGCATCACCGCTTCAGCAGCCCTGCGCAAACGGCATATGCGTCAGCTGGACATGGCCGAGCTGATTGCCGGCAACCCGGCCCCCTCCACCCAGCCCCATGTACTGCCGCTCAGTGCGCTGCAAAACTGGGTCGAAGACTACAAACCGGCAAGCCGGCGTATGTCCCTGACCTGGAGCAGCCACGCGTCCACAACCACCTTGTCCATCGGCAGGCTCAACGCCATTGCCCGGGACTATCCCAGCACCCAACCGAAGATACCGGTGGTGGTGGCGCTGGCTGATGCTGAAGGCATGGCCCTGGACCTGAGCCTGTCGGTTTCGGCTTACCAGCACCAACTGCACGACCTGATGCCCGCCGAGCAGCTCGAACACACCAAGCCCGCGCAAGGCGCCGAGCAGGCAGGCGTACCGGCGTGCTACCAGCTCGATGCCGAACGGCTCAGCCAGCAGAGCCGCGATTTTCACCATCGCAACCTGGTCGCCCTGTTGCTGAACAAAACACTGGAGACGATGTACCCGGCGGATATGCCCGCTACCGACGTGGTCGAAACAAGACTGCAGTCCCCCCGCACCGGACGCCCTCTCCCCCCGGCCGAGGCACGTTATCGGGCGCTCACACACGAGGACTATTCCCCGAACGGTGCGCGTTTGGCGCTGCGCATCGATACCGACAAATACCTGCAGTTCCTCACCGAACGCGATGAGCTGGAGCAGCGCATTGCAGGCCTGCGCAACCTTGCCCTGCAAGCCAGTCATGATCACGACGCGTGGCTGGCCACGGCCGAAGCCGCGCATATCGATGACCCCTACAGCCTGGCCGCCGCACTGGCGTGCTATGACCGCGACGAACGCATCTCGGCCCGTGGCCTGGAAATCTCCCTGGCCCTGCTGATCTACCCGATGGGCCAGCCGACACCCGGTACCGAAGACCGAGACCGGCGCTTCAAACGCCTGGAACAGTGGCTGGACCAGCACGACAGCCCGCTCTACACCGCCCTGGCGCCGTTCAACCCCTTCAAGGACAAAGCCGATGCGGCCGGCAATGTGCTGGGTGGCAGCGACAATGTCATCGAAGGGCTGGCCGGGCGTTTTCCGGCCATTGCCGACATCACCGATCTCACGGCCCAGTCCGTCAACGCCGTGGTGCTCAAACGCCTGCGTGGTCACACCCGCTGGGATGCCAGCCATACCTTGCGTCAGCAAGTGCTGCTGGCGGCGCGTGAGGCCAATGCCGAGAAAGCGCTGGGGCTGTTGGCGGCGCGTTACCAGATCACCGACCAGGCCATCCGCGAGAACCCGTTCAGCCAGGAGGTGGAGCGGTATTTGAAGAGCGGCATGGCGCAAGTTGAGGAAATGAAGCAGCTGCGTATTTCGGGCAATCGGACGGTAGCGGTTGAGTTGACCACCACTGCGCGGGTTAAACCCAACTTTCTCGGGTTGCTCACGTCGGGCGGGGGCGGTGGTCTGAACGCCGGGATGCTGTGGTTCAACGTGATCTCGCTGAAGACGGCTTACAACAGCCTGCAGAAAAGCAATGCGCCGGAATACACCTTGGGGTTTGCGGCGTCGATTTTCGGTGTGATCGGTGCGGCCGCGGCGACATTGGTCAGTGTACGGGCAACGCAGAAGGCTGTGATGCTGCGATTGAGCTCGACGGCGCCGGGGATGGCGTTTGGTAACGGCGTGATCAAGTTTTTGGGGAGTAATCTGTTTGCTCGTTTAGCAGGCTACCCTGCAATTGGCTTTGGCTTAGTCTCAGACGGTTTAAAGGCGTATCGCCAGTATAACAACGGTAATTTAACTGCCGCTATCTATACAGCTAGCGGTGGACTGACCATGGCCGCGGGTTCTGTGGTCGCCCTTGAAGCAGGACTCGCAGTAGCGGGAGCTACGTCAGTAGTGCCCTTTGCCGGGTGGGCCGCAGCTGGGCTAGTGCTTCTAGGAATAGCGATTATTGCCGGAGGCTTATACCTTCACGCCCAAGCACATGCGCACCTGCACTCCCCTATTGAATTCTGGGCAGCACGGAGCATTTTCGGCAATCGTAAAAATGATGGAGAAGTGCATCCCGAAATCGTACTGGATCATGAAAAAAAACTTCCTCCATTCCCTTATCTGCAAGACGAACTTAAAGCCTGGCATGATGTGCATTACGGACCAAGGCTAATATCCGCAGAAGAAGCGCGATCCTTTGGCATGACCGGGATCGACAGTGGCTGGCATGAAAATAATTATTGGGCACCAGCAAACTGGACCGCCATCACCCACAACGAAGTCACCACCACACAACCCACCGTGGAATTCACAGTATTCCTACCGGGCTTTATCGTAGGCACAAGCGAATGGTCAGCTAGCTTGAGCAGCCTTCGTGAAGACGGAGAAATGGTCGTCTTTCCACTTGCTGCTATTTGCTACGTCATAGGCGCCGGCTTAATTCTGAATTTCAAGAACACCATAAACAACCAAACTCATGCCTCACTGCATTTAGCCTATAGCTCCAACCAAGGCTTGAATGAAGGAAATGAGGTTAGTTCAATTTTTCGTCTCGAGCGCTAATAATGTCAGTCATTTGGGCACTTAATATAAATTCGGATTCCGGATACAAACCAGCCATTGCTGGACAGTTAGCAAACCTGTCTGGAGATATATTAAGCCTGCGAAATCCTTGGGTAACAGACTCCGTATTTATGGGGAAAATCTATACCGCACTAATCATCGGAGTAATGACTGGCATTTACCCAAGCCTTCTATCAATCAAAATATTAAACCTCGACACCCTCAATCTTGCCTTCATAGCCATAATGACACTTACACCCTTCGTCTTCTTCCCCTTCTTGCTTTATAGAATCTATTTTATAAAAAATCTCTCCGGATTTTACTTCAACCGTGCAACCAAAAAAATATACTACCAGCGAGGAAGAAAGCTGTTCACTTTCGAGTGGAACACTACAGGCGGTGGCTTTTTCAAGCGAACTGAATATGGTGGCGCATCCTTCAGCACTTCCTATGCACTTGCCTTTGCTCCCTACAGAGAAGACGGCAGCCTCCACCAAAAAGACTGCCTCTGGGTCGACAGTAACGAGCCCACCGAACCGGGCTTCAAACACGTCGCCGAAGTCTGGGAATACATTCGCCACTTCATGAACCACGGCCCGGCCAAACTCCCTCCTCCCGGCGAACCCAACTGGTGGTACCGACCGCTTCATGCCATCTGCCTGACCCCGGCAGAAGCCTGGCGCCACTACGCCCCCTGGCGAACCGGCGAGCCCGGAGAAATGCAGGGCAAGAAAAACTGGCAACTGCCGTTCTGGGCCGTGTTGTTCCCCTACAACCTCGGCCTTGCCCTCTGCTGGTACGGCGTATGCCGCCTGTTCAATGTCCGGGCTGCACCGCCTCCACCAGAGGCCTTCGAGCAAGCCCCAGTACGCTCAACCAAAAGGCAGCGTAAATGACCGACGTTTCTGCCAATAGCACCACCTCCGGCCCGGCCTGCAGCCCACGCGTGCCCATCCTGCCGGTGCGCTATGCCATCGTGCCGCGTACGGGCGATGCCAGCCATACCCTGCGTCAGCAAGTGCTGCTGGCGGCGCGTGAGGCCAATGCCGAGAAAGCGCTGGGGCTGTTGGCGGCGCGTTACCAGATCACCGACCAGGCCATCCGCGAGAACCCGTTCAGCCAGGAGGTGGAGCGGTATTTGAAGAGCGGCATGGCGCAAGTTGAGGAAATGAAGCAGCTGCGTATTTCGGGCAATCGGACGGTAGCGGTTGAGTTGACCACCACTGCGCGGGTTAAACCCAACTTTCTCGGGTTGCTCACGTCGGGCGGGGGCGGTGCTCTGAACGCCGGGATGCTGTGGTTCAACGTGATCTCGCTGAAGACGGCTTACAACAGCCTGCAGAAAAGCAATGCGCCGGAATACACCTTGGGGTTTGCGGCGTCGATTTTCGGTGTGATCGGTGCGGCCGCGGCGACATTGGTCAGCGTACGGGCAACGCAGAAGGCCGTGATGCTGCGATTAAGTGCGACGGCGCCGGGGATGGCGTTTGGTAATGGCGTGATCAAGTTCTTGAGCAGTAATCTGTTTGCGCGTTTAGCGGGATACCCTGCAATAGCATTTGGCTTACTCTCTGATGGACTCAAGACGAAACGCCAACTCGATAATGGTGATTCAACTGCAGCCAGCTATACGTCAGCCGGTGGAGTAAGCATGGCTGTTGGCTCTGTCATCGTCCTTGAGGCCGGGCTTGCAATAGCAGGGCCCACGGTGTTTGTGCCCTTCGCCGGATGGGCCGCAGTTGCATTGGTGCTCGCGGGAGCAGCAATCATTGCTGGAGGCCTGTATCTTCACGCCAAAGCACATGAACGCGTTCACAGTCCGATTGAGCTTTGGGCAGCACGCAGCATCTTTGGCAATCGCATCAACGATGGAGAGGCCCGTTCTGAAATTATCCTAGACCATGAAAAGAAACTTCCGAGATTCTCCTCACTGCACGCAGAAATCAAAGCTTGGCACAACGAGCACTACGGACCAAAGCTCATATCAGCCGAGCAGGCCCTATCATTTGGTGTAACCAATGTGGACACCAAGTGGCATCATAACAACCATTGGGCACCGCCAAACTGGACCGCTATCACGCATAACGAAGTAGTCACGCCTCAACCCAGCGCTGAGTTCACAGTTCTTTTACCGGGCTTCGCAATAGGAACAAGCGAGTGGTCAGGAAGTTCGAGCAGCCTTCGTAACGATGGAGGAATGGACGTATTTCCGATCACTCCCGCCGCCTACGTTGTGGGCGCTGGCTTGATTCTGCATTTCAAGCACACGCTGACCCACCAAAACCACGTCTCACTGCATCTCGCCTACAGCGCCAATCAAGGGCTGGACGAAGGCACTGAGATTCATTCGAACTTCCGTCTCGAGCGCTGATCATGGCAACTATATGGCTATTTAACTCAACCTCATGCTCAGGGTACGAACCCGCCATTGGTGGACAGCTATTAAACGTATCCAAAAACTCTTTATGCCTACGCAACCCATGGGTAACAGACTCTGTATTCATGGGAAAACTTTACTGCGCAATGATTATTGGATTAATGATCGGTTTTTACCCATTTCTATTTTCTAGCGTCAGCTGGAAGGATTTTTTACTTGAGCCCATACTAATGACTGGAATGGTGCTTATGCCTTTCACCTTCCTTCCATTTCTATTTTACCGAATATGGCTCATCAAAGGCTTATCAAGCGTTTGCTTCAACCGCTCAACAAAAAAAATCTACTACCAACGTTTTAAGAAGGTATTCGTCTTCGAGTGGCACAATACTGGAGGTGGTCTTTTCAGGCGCACAGAGTTTGGTGGCTCATCTTTCACCACCTCCTATGCACTCGCATTCGCACCCCGTCGAAAAGACGGCAGCCTCCATCAAAAAGATTGCCTCTGGACCGACAGCAACGAACCCACAGAATCCGGCATCAAGCACGTCGCCGAAGTCTGGGAGTACCTCCGCCATTTCATGAACTACGGCCCAGCCAAACTCCCTCCTCCCGGCGAACCCAACTGGTGGTACCGACCGCTTCATGCCATCTGCCTGACCCCGGCAGAAGCCTGGCGCCACTACGCCCCCTGGCGAACCGGCGAGCCCGGAGAAATGCAGGGCAAGAAAAACTGGCAACTGCCGTTCTGGGCCGTGTTGTTCCCCTACAACCTCGGCCTTGCCCTCTGCTGGTACGGCGTGTGCCGCCTGTTCAATGTCCGGGCAGCACCGCCCCCGCCACAGGCCTACGACGAAGCCCCTGTTCAACTAAAAAAAGGAAAGCGCAAATGAAACCCATCGTACTCGTAGGCCATCGTCATAGTTGCCCTATCCATGGCGAAGGCACCGTAGAAACAGGCGCAAGCGCAGCATTCGTGGATGGCAGGGCAATAGCACGCGTCGGCGACCGAATCAGTTGTGGCGCTGTCATCGAAACCGGTGCTGGCAGCACGATCATCGAGGGCCAACCGGCAGCGAGGGAGGGAGACACCACCAGCCATGGCGGAATCTTGGTCGAGGGTGATCCGGGTTGGCTGATTGATTGACAGCAAAACCGGCAAATGGCTTGGACAAGAACGAAAAAAGACGCCGAAGCGTCTTTTTTCGAGAGCTCAAAGAATTCTATAAAATTCTTTGAGCCAATATTTGGAGCGGGAAACGAGACTCGAACTCGCGACCCCGACCTTGGCAAGGTCGTGCTCTACCAACTGAGCTATTCCCGCGTCGTGATGGGTGCCATTCTAGCGATTTACAGAATGGCGTCAACCCCTTGATTCAAAAAAACTTTTACTTCTGCTCCGAACCTTCGCGCAGGTGCGGCCAGGCGGCCAGCAGGTAATGCACCATCGACACCAGGGTCAGCCCCGCCGCCACCAGCAGCAGGCCGTAGCCCAGCACCACCCAGAAGGTCAGCACCGGCGGGTTGGCCAGCAGGATCACCAGTGCCAGCATCTGCGCGGCGGTCTTCCACTTGCCCAGGTTCGACACCGCCACATGGGCGCGGGCGCCCAGTTCGGCCATCCACTCGCGCAGCGCCGAGACGACGATCTCGCGGCCGATGATCACCGCCGCCGGCAGCGTGAGCCAGAAGTTGGCGTGCACCTGCACCAGCAACACCAGGGCCACGGCCACCATCAGCTTGTCGGCCACCGGGTCGAGGAAGGCGCCGAACGGCGTGCTCTGCTGCAGCCGACGCGCCAGATAGCCGTCGAGCCAGTCGGTGGCGGCGGCGATGGCGAACACCGTGCTGGCGGCCATGTAGCTCCAGTGATAGGGCACATAGAACAGCAGGATGAAGATCGGGATGAGCAGGACGCGTAGAACGGTGAGCAGGTTTGGAATATTCATCGGTACGACTGGCTGCGGGTTGAACCCGGCATTCTACTCGCTATGCAGGCTGGCATAAATCGACTCGGCAAGCTTTTTACTGATGCCGGGGGCCTTGGCGATCTCGTCGACACTGGCGCGGTTGAGCTCCTGCAGGCCGCCGAAATGTTTCAGCAGGTCGCGGCGGCGCTTGGGCCCTACCCCGGCCACGTCTTCCAGGCTCGAGGTGCGTCGGGCCTTGCCGCGCCGCGCGCGGTGGCCGGTGATGGCAAAACGGTGGGCTTCGTCACGGATCTGCTGGATCAGGTGCAGCGCCGGCGAATCACCCTTGAGCGTGAACTCGTGGGCCACATCGTTGAGGTACAGGGTTTCGAAACCGGCCTTGCGGGTCACGCCCTTGGCCACGCCGAGCAGGGTGAGGTCGCTCAGGCCAAGCTCCTGCATCACGTCACGGGCCATGTTCAACTGGCCCTTGCCGCCGTCCACCAGCAATACGTCGGGCAGCTTGCCCTCGCCGTCCTTGATGCGCCCATAGCGGCGCATCAGCGCCTGGTGCATGGCGGCATAGTCGTCGCCGGCGGTGACGCCTTCGATATTGAAGCGGCGGTAGTCGGACTTGAGCGGGCCTTCCGGGCCGAACACCACGCAGCTGGCCACGGTGGCCTCGCCGCTGGAGTGGCTGATGTCGTAGCACTCCAGGCGCTGCGGCACGTCATCCAGGCCCAGCACCTGGGCCAGGGCCTCGAAGCGCGCAGCCATGTGCTGGCGGTTGGCCAGACGGGCGTTGAGGGCCTGCTCGGCGTTGGTCACCGCCAGTTGCTGCCAACGCGCCCGGGTGCCGCGCACACGGTGGCTGATGCTCAGCTCGCGGCCGCGCAGGGTCTGCACCGCCTCGGTGATGGCGGCGAAGTCGTCATGCACCACGTTGACGATCAGCTCGCCTGGCAGTTCGCGCTCGGCGTTGCCGAGGTAGTACTGGGAAAGGAACGCGGCCATGACCTCGGCCACCTCCTCCTCGATGCCCACCTGGGGGAAGAAGTTCTTGCTGCCCAGCACCCGACCGCCACGCACGCTGATCAGGTGCACGCAGGCGCCGCCTGGGTTGACGAAAGCCGCCACCACGTCGACATCGCCGGAGCCGCCTTCCATGTACTGCTGGTCCTGGACCCGGCGTAACAGGGCGATCTGGTCGCGCAGCTCGGCGGCCTTCTCGAAATTCAGGGCCATGGCCGCCGTTTCCATTTCGGCGTTGAGCTCGTTGCCCAGCTGCTGGCTGCGACCCTCGAGGAACATCACCGAATGGCGCACGTCCTCAGCGTACTCGGCCGGCTCCACCAGCCCCACGCAAGGCCCCTTGCAGCGCTTGATCTGGTACTGCAGGCACGGGCGGGTGCGGTTGGCGTAGTAGCTGTCCTCGCACTGGCGCACCGAGAAGGCCTTCTGCAACAGGCTCAGGCTCTCGCGAATCGCCCCGGCGCTGGGATATGGGCCGAAATAACGGCCCTTGGCCTTTTTCGCGCCACGGTGGATGCCCAGCCGCGGGAACTGGCCGTCGGAGAGAAACACGTAGGGATAGGACTTATCGTCGCGCAGCAGGATGTTGTAGGGCGGCCGCCATTCCTTGATCAGCGTCTGCTCGAGCAGCAGCGCCTCGGTTTCGTTGGCGGTAATGGTAGTTTCGACCTGGGCGATGCGCGCCACCAGGGCAGCCGTCTTCGGCGCCAGGCCGGCCTTGCGAAAGTAGCTGGCCAGGCGTTTCTTGAGGTTCTTGGCCTTGCCCACGTACAGCAGGCGGGCTTCGCCGTCGAACATCCGGTACACGCCCGGGCGACCGCTGCAGGTCGCCAGGAACGCGCTTGCGTCAAAGGTTTGAGACATGAGGTGTGCTTTACAGACTGGCGTCGACCATACCGTGACGGACAGCCAGCAAGGTCAGTTCGACGTCGCTGGTGACCGAGAGTTTCTCGAAGATTCGATAACGGTAAGTATTGACGGTCTTGGGCGACAGACACAACTTGTCAGAGATGATCTGCACCTTCTGGCAGCCGACGATCATCAGCGCAATCTGGATTTCCCGCTCGGACAGCGCATCGAACGGCGACCCTTGCGGCTGGAACGACTTGAGCGCCAACTGCTGGGCAATCTGCGGGCTGATGTAGCGCTGGCCGGCGAACGCCAGGCGGATGGCCTGGACCATTTCGTCCAGGCCCGCGCCCTTGGTCAGGTAGCCGGCGGCACCGGCTTGCAGCAGCCGGGTGGGGAACGGATCTTCCTCGCAGACGGTCACCGCGACCACCTTGGTGTCCGGGTGGCTGCGCAACAGTTTACGCGTGGCCTCCAGGCCACCGATGCCGGGCATCTTCACGTCCATCAGGACCACGTCGGGCTTGAGCTCACGGGCCAGCTTGAGGGCGGCCTCGCCTGAGTCCGCCTCCCCCACCACCTGCAGGCCATCGATGTCGGCCAGCATGCGGGTGATGCCTGTACGTACCAGATCGTGATCGTCGACCACCAGGACCCTAATCAAGCAGACACCTCGTCAGTGGGGCGATTGGATCCCGCCACCTTAACAAAATTTTTCACAACCAACCTAGCGTAAAGCGTCATGGAAATATGCCTGACGGTCGGGGCGGCGGATCCGCAGGGCATCCTGGCCAGCGGTTTCGCCGGCCAGGCGGTTGAGCAGGTGCCAGACGGCGGCTTGGTCGGCCTCGGGCAAACGGCGAAAAGCGCCGAGCAGGCGGTCTTCGTCGGCGGTAAGGCTGTCCAGCGGCGCGGGGGTATGCACGCCGCTGAGTACATAGAGGGCATCGACACCGCGGTTGGCCACGGCCGCGAGGTAATCCATGCGCGGCGTGCGCTCGCCGCTTTCGTACTTGCCCTGGGCGTTGGGCTCGACGCCGCCGATGTCGCCGAAAATGCGCTGGGTCAAGCCCAGGCGTTCGCGTTCTTCTCTGAGTCGCGGACCGAATCCGTTCATCTGCATTGCCTCCTTTGCATGAGTGGAACACAGGTGCATCCGGCACCCGTGTGAATACTTGCTTGGTCGCTGGGCACTATGCCTTTTGGATCCAATCGATGCAAGTCATGGTTTTGGGTGAGTTGGGGGTTGGGTTTGGGATGAAGGGAGGTTCGCCGAAAGTAGTGCAGCGCCGCCCTCACGCGATCAAATCCCCTTCGACAACATCAAAACTTACGCAATCAGCACCACATAGAGCCCCCAAAAACATCGCTAAAAACCGCTAGAAAAGGCTCATTGCAAAAAGCCAGCCCCCCTGACACAAGCGCTAAATACCGAATTTGACGCCAATATATCGACACAAATAGCGTAATCATTTTTTTGACGCCGAACTTTTCGCAAACTTTAACTGATTGATTTACAACGATTTTTTAACTAAAAACAAAAATAAAAATACATAAACAAAACAACAACCAAACAACACTTGCCCAACTAACAAAAACCTCATTAGGATGTAAAAAGACCACCAAGAACCAACCTGCTTCGCCATATCCAAGCGCGGCTTGATCCTGCGCGGCTGTCTTTACCAACTTCCATGAACGGCATATCTCGGCCGGCCTTGTGCTGCGCCTGGGGAGAGGGACCTATGAACATCAGTATCTTCGGACTTGGCTATGTGGGCGCGGTCTGCGCCGGGTGTCTGTCGGCACGGGGGCACCAGGTTCTGGGCGTGGACATCGACCAGGCGAAGATCGACATGATCAACCAGGGACGCTCCCCCATCGTCGAGCCGGGCCTTGAGCAACTGCTGCTCGACGGCGTGCGCCAGGGCCGTCTGCGCGGCACCACGGACGTACAGGCGGCGATACTGGCCAGCGAATTGTCGCTGCTGTGCGTCGGCACGCCGAGCAAGCCCAACGGTGACCTGGACCTGGCATACATGGAGGCCGTGTGCCGCGAGATCGGCGCCGCCCTGCGCGACAAGGCCAGCCGCCACACGGTGGTGGTGCGCAGCACGGTGCTGCCGGGCACGCTGAACAACCTGGTAGTCCCGACCCTGGAACGCGCCTCGGGCAAGAAGGCCGGCATCGACTTCGGCGTGGCGGTCAACCCCGAGTTCCTGCGTGAAAGCACCGCGATCCAGGACTACGACTTCCCAGCCATGACCGTGATCGGCGAACTCGACAGCGCCTCGGGCGACCTGCTCGAGGCGCTGTACCAGGGCCTGGAAGCACCGGTGATCCGCAAGTCGGTCGAGGTCGCCGAACTGATCAAGTACACCTGCAATGTCTGGCATGCCACCAAGGTCAGCTTCGCCAACGAAATCGGCAACATCGCCAAGGCCTCGGGCGTCGATGGCCGCGAGGTGATGGACGTGGTCTGCCAGGACCACAAGCTCAACCTGTCGCGCTACTACCTGCGCCCGGGCTTCGCCTTCGGCGGCTCGTGCCTGCCCAAGGATGTGCGCGCCCTCACCTACCGCGCCGGCCAGCTGGACGTCGCCCACCCGCTGCTGGCCTCGCTGATGGACAGCAACCGCAACCAGGTGCGCCAGGCCTTCGAGCTGGTGACCCGCCCCGGCAAGCGGCGCATCGCCCTGCTCGGCCTGGCCTTCAAGGCCGGCAGCGACGACCTGCGCGAAAGCCCGCTGCTGACCCTGGCCGAACAACTGATTGGCAAGGGCTACGAGCTGCGCATCTACGACGCCAATGTCGAGCACGCCCGCCGCCATGGCGCTAACCGCCAGTACATCGAACAGCAGATCCCCCACGTCAGCGCGCTGCTGCGCAGCGACCTGCAACAGGTGATCGACGACGCCGAGGTGATCGTGCTGGGCAACAACGACGAGCGCTTCGCCCGCGCCCTGGATGCCGGTAGCGGCAAGCAGGTGGTCGACCTGGTCGGGTTCATGAACGGCACCAGCGACACCCGCCACCAGGGCATCTGCTGGTAAACCACGCCGCCCCGCCACGGCCGTGGCGGGTACCCGACAACAGGAGCTACAGCGCCATGGATCGACAGCAACAGCGGCCCTTCGCGGCCCCGGCCCATCTGCGCGCGGCCGCCCGCTTCTGCGCCTGGGCGCTGCTCGCCGGGCTGATCGCGCTGGCCTCGCAGATGGTCGCGCCACAGTACCTGGACCCCAACCACCACCTGTTCATCTTCATCATCGGCACTCTGGGCCTGTGGCGCTATGGCAATGCCATCGTCCACTACCTGCGCGGCATGTACTTCCTGCACTGGCGTTTCCCGCGCCTGCGCCGCCAGGTCGAGCGCCTGGGCGACGCAGCGCTGCCGTCGCGCCTGTTCATGGTGGTGACCAGCTTCCGCATTCCCACCCACACCACCTTCAAGGTCTACCAGTCGGTATTCCAGGAAGTGCAGCGGCTGAAGGTGCCGTGCACGGTGATCGCCTCGATCGTCGAGAAAGGCGACGAGCAGTTCATCAAGGACATCCTGCGCAACGAAGTGCGCGAGCGCGACGACATCGAGCTGGTGATCGTCCGCGCCCGCGGCACCGGCAAGCGCGATGGCCTGGCCCACGCCTTCCGCGCGCTGTCACGGCAAATGCCGCTGGACGACGCGGTGGTCGGCGTGGTCGACGGCGACACCATGCTGCTGCCCGGCTGCGTCGAGCGCGCGGTCAAGCTGTTCGCCGTGCTGCCCAGGGTCGGCGGCCTGACCACCAACGAGTTCTGCGAAGTCGAGGGCAGCCGCTGGATGCGTCAGTGGCACTCGATGCGCTTCGTCCAGCGGCACATCAACATGTGCTCGATGGCCCTGTCGCACCGGGTGCTGACCCTCACCGGGCGGTTGTCGTTCTTCCGTGCCGGGGTGATGACCAACCCGGCGTTCATCCGCGATGTCGAGGCGGACTTTCTCGAGCACTGGCGCCTGGGCCGCTTCCAGTTCCTCACCGGCGACGACAAGTCGAGCTGGCTGAGCCTGATGCGCGCCGGCTGGGACACCTTCTACGTGCCCGACAGCCACACCCTGACCGTGGAGCACCCCCCCAGCGACAGCTTCTGGGTGGCCACCCGCCAGTTGATGTTCCGCTGGTACGGCAACTCGCTGCGGCAGAACTTTCGCGCCACCGCCCTGCTCGGCCGCGCTCGCCTGGGCTTGTTCACGCTGTACGTGCTACTCGACCAGCGGGTGTCGATGTGGACCTGCCTGATGGGCCTGACCGCCTCGCTGGTGGCCGGCCTGGTGTTCGGCATCCAGTACCTGCTGGTGTACCTGTTCTGGGTGCTGGTCTCGCGCAGCCTGGTGACGGTGCTGTTCGTCTTCGCCGGGCACCCGGTCAGCCCGATGTACCCGTTCGTTCTCTATTACAACCAGATCGTCGGCTCGCTGATGAAGGTCTACGCGCTGTTCCACATGGACCAGCAACGCTGGACGCGGCAGCAGACCACCCTGGCCAACGGCAGCGTCGACTTCGACGCGAGCCTGAACCGCTGGTCCTCGAAGGCGATGCTGTGCGCGTCCATCGCGATCTTCTTCGGGGTCATCACCGTCCTGCTGGAACTCACGCAACGTTAAGGAAAGGCGCCTGCCATGAGTACTTCGAACACCCCATCGGCCCCGGGCAAGACGGCGGCCAATATCGTCCACGAAGCCATCGACGAGCGCCAGTACGTGCGCACCCGGATGAACGCCCGGGTGCGCCTGTCCGGCAGCGGCCGCGAGCCCTTCGCGGCCGACCTGCAGGATATCTCGCTGGGCGGCATCGGCCTGCTGCACGGCGCGCCGCTGACCATCGGCGCGCTGTACGACGCCTCGATCCAGCTGCGCCTGAACCAGGTCGACCTGTCGATCGACGGCAAGGTGCGTATCGTCTCCCAGCGCGGCCAGGAGGTCGGTGCCCAGTTCGTCGACCTCGACGCGCAGAAGCGCGACATCCTGCGCTACCTGATCAGCGCCTACCTGTCTGGCGAGATCGCCGATATCAACGGCCTGTTCAACGTGATGCAGCGGGAAAACTACATCAAGGAACGCAAGCACAAGCAGGCCCACGCGCGCACCCCGGGCGAGCGCCTCAAGGCCCTGGCCGGTACCGCGCTGTACACCGCAGCGGGCCTCGCCGCCCTGGGTTTCGTCGGCTACAAGGGCTACCTGCTGTTCTTTCGCATCCCGGCGCTGCAGGCCACGGTGGCGACCCATGCCCAGGTGATCAGCATGCCCGACAACGGCTACGTGAAATACCTGCTGCCCGCCGGCGCCACCGAGGTGCAGGCCGGCCAGCCGTTGGCGAGCATTTCCACCCAGCTGGCCACCCAGCTCACCACCCCGGCGGACATCAAGGCCCTGGCCGACCTGGCCCCCAGCGATGTGCAGGCGCTGCTCGGGCGCGCCACGGTCGAGACGGTGATCAACAGCCCGTGCGATTGCCAGGTCTACTACCCAGCGCCGCCCCTCGCCGGCTTCGGCTACAAGGGCGCGCCGCTGATGCACCTGCTGCCCAAGGATCAGGGCCTGTTCGTGCGTGCCAACGTGCCGTTCGACAAGCTCGCCGATATCGACCGCGTGCGTTCGGTGGACCTGCAGGTGTTCGGTCTGGACCAGCACTTCAGCGGCAAGGTGGTGGACGCCCGCTCTGACGAGGTCAACCGCAACCTGGCCCTGACCATTGCCCCGGACCAGCCCCTACCGGCGGCGGCCTACCAGAAGGCGGTGGCCGTCGACCTGTACCTGGGCCTGCCGTTCGGCAGCGGCAACTGAGGGCCGGCCATGAACGCCAAGAACGCCCCGCGCCTGCTGCTGGTCGGCCTGGGTCTGGCCTGGGCCGGCAACGCCTGCGCCGGGCTGAGCCTGGAGCAGGTGCGCTACGCGCTGTACAAGGACCCTAGCGCCAACGTCAGCGCCGACCTGCGCGTGCTCGCCGAGCGCGGCGACCTGGCCGCCAAGCAGCTGCTCGGCGACGTGCTGGCCGGCAGTGACGGCGCCAGCCGAGAGGACATCATCCGCCTGTACCAGGAAGCCTTCGCCGACGGCCATGGGCAGGTCCCGGCCCTGGCCTCGCTGGCGCGCCTGCTCGATCGCACGCCGAATTTGCAGCGCCGCCATGAGGCCTGGATGCGCCAGGCGCTGGGCCGTTACCCCAACGACCTCGACCCACGCAGCACCAGCACCAGCCTGGAAGTGTTCCTGGTCTACCCGCAACTGGTCCCCGGTGAGCGTGCCGCCGAACTGCTAGCGCTGTACGAACGTAGCTGCCTGCTCAACTGCCGCCCCGAGCTGTACCACGCGGTGGTCGCCGAACGCCAAGGCGACCGCGCCGGGGCCGAACGCTGGTATCAGCAGGCCGCGCGCATCGACCCACGCGCCGTCGACCGCTACTACCGCTTCCTCGGCGCACAGCAGGACAGCGCGTTCCTTGCCTTTGCCCGCCAACTGGAACCGCAAATGGCCAGCCTGGCGGTGGAAATCGTTCAGCGCGTCGGTGCTCTGGTGGACAACATCCATAGCGTCACCCGCGCCGAACTGGATGCCGAGCGCGAGCAGCGCCTGGGCCAGGCCCTGGGTCCCAAGCAGGAACTAACGCCCGCGCAGATCGCCCGCGACCAGGCCAACGACAAGCTGCGCGCCGACGGCATCGCCGAGGCCCAGCGCTGGCTGGACAACGCCGTCGCTCGCGGCTATCTGCCGGCGCTGGTGTCCAAGGCCAACTTCATGATTTCCAACCCTACCGAGCACAACGCCGAGCAAGCCCAGGCGCTGATCGCCCAGGTGCGGGCCAAGGCGCCGACCCAGGCCAAGGCACTGGAGGCGTCGTTCTACATGGTCAACAACTGGCTGACCCTGGACCCGGAGAAAGCCCAGGGGCTGATCGACGAACTGATCGCGGCCCGCTACCCCGATGCCCAGTTGCTGCTGGGCGACCTGTACAGCAAGGGCGGCCTGGACCAGCCCGACCAGACGCGCGCCCTGGGCATCTGGCAACAGCAGGCCGAGCAAGGCTCGACCGCTGCCTGGTACCGCATGGCCACCGTGCACCTGCGCGGCCGGGCGATCTGCCACGACCCGGTCAAGGCCTACACCTATGCCCGCATCGCCATGGACCTGGGCGAAACCCGCGCCCGCGGCCTGCTCAAACGGCTGGACAAGACCCTGCCCAAGGATGACATCGAGCGCGCCCTGGCCGCGCGCGGCGATCTGTTGAAGGAGGCCTCCCTGTGAAAGCGCACCATCCCCTGCTCGGCGCCCTGCTCGCCCTGGCGCCACTGCCCGCGGCGCTGGCACTGGAGGAAGTCACCGGCCCCGAGGCCGCCGGCCAAGCGTCGGTACGCCTGGCCGCCGACGGCAGCGAGCCGGTGATTACCTCGGAGTTCTTCAACAAGCTCACCGTGCAGACCGGCTACGGCCCCGAGGACTCCCAGGTCGGTCGCAACCGGGAAAGCTTCTACAGCCTGCGCTATGAGCCGTCGTTCGCCTGGTACTCGCCGGAAAAACGCTGGGCCAAGTGGATGGTCTATGGGCGCCTGTGGCTGAACTACGACTCCAGCCAGTCGAGCAACCTGGCGAACGAGTCGACCAACAACAACGCCCGCGAGCAACCCGAGGGCTGGTACGCCGAGCTGCGCGAGCTGTACGTCAAGCGCAACCTGATCGGCGACGACCCACGCTTCTCACTGTCGTTCGGCCGCCAACGCTTCAACGACGACTACGGCATCTGGTGGGACGACAGCCTGGAATCGCTGCGTTTCAACTACCAGGACAGCTTCTCCGACGCCTTCATCGCCGTCGGCCAGAAATTCCACAACTACAACACCGACGTCAACTCGCTGCCCGCCAGCGAGGAGCGCACCCTCTACCTGATGGGCCAATACGCCTACCGTTGGAGCAGCAACCACCAGGTCGGGCTGCGCCTGATGCACGAGAACGATCGCAGCGACCACGACAGCGACGATCGCTACGACTTCAAGGGCTGGCGCTACGGCCTGTTCTTCAAGGGCGAGCACCTGCCGCTGGACAGCGACTATCACCTGGAGCTGGCGGCGCTCGACGGCACGATGGACAACACCGACGGCAGCGGCGTCACCAGCACCGGTCACGCCAGCCGTGGCTGGGCCGCACTTGGCGAAGTCGGCAAGCGCTTCGACAACCTGCCCTGGACCCCGCGCGTCGCCCTGCGCGGCGGCCTGACCGACAAGCCCGGCGACGACAACGATGGCTTCCGGCTCAACCCGATCCAGTCCGACCGCATCACCCGCCAGGGCTCGTACAGCACGCGCCTGACCAGTTCCTTCGTGGCCCTGGACCTGCGCAACCTGAGCTACTACGGCCTGGCCCTGGAAACCCAGCCAACCCCGCGCAGCGCGCTGGACCTGCGTATCACCCAGCTCAACCTGCGCGACGCCCAGGGCGCGCTGCCGATCCGCATGAGCGCCGACTACCGCGCGCGCCGCCAGGACGCGTTGGCCGCCGGCCAGGGCAAGGGCGACAACGTCGGCCAGATGATCGACCTCAACTACTACTGGAAGATGTTCCCGGTGGCCCTCGACGGCAAGCGCCTGGACGTCAACACCCTGGTCAGCGCCAGCTATCTCAACGCCGGCAGCGCGCTGAACACCGGTGACGACTACCAGTTGAGCCTCGGCATCGTGATCAGTTATTGAGGGCCACCCAGCATGATCTTCGCCTCCAACGTGTTCCTGTTCCTCTACCTGCCGCTGTTCCTGGCCATCTACTACCTGGCCCGGCCACGCTGGCGCTCGCTGGTGATCGTCGCTGCCAGCTACATCTTCTATGCCTGGTGGCGGCCGGATTTCCTGCTGCTGTTCGTCGCCATCACCGCCTGGAACTACGGCTTCGGCCTGGCCATCAAGGCGCGCCTGGACGCTGGCGCCAAGCGCGTCGCCCTGCGCCTGCTGTGGCTTGGCGTGGCCGGCAACCTGGCCACCCTCGGCTACTTCAAGTACGCCAATTTTGGCGCCGAGATGCTGGCCATGCTGCTGGCGCCGCTGGGCATCAACACCTGGACCCTGGAGACCATCTTCCTGCCGCTGGGCATCTCGTTCTACGTGTTCCATGCGCTGAGCTACATCGTCGACATCTACCGCAAGGACGCCACGCCGACCCGCAGCTTCATCGACTTCGCCGCCTTCGTCGCGCTGTTCCCGCACCTGGTGGCGGGGCCGATCCTGCGCTACAGCCAGCTGGCGCCGCAGCTGCGCCAGCGCAGCCACTCGCTGGAGCTGTTCTCCCTGGGCGTGTGTCGCTTCATGCTCGGGTTCATCATGAAGGTGCTGATCGCCGACCGCCTGGCGCCGATCAACCTGCTGTTCATCGGCGAGGGCAGCTTGCAGTTCAGCGATGCCTGGTTCGGCCTGCTGGTCTCGACCCTGCAGCTGTACTTCGACTTCGCCGGCTACAGCCACATGGCGCTGGGTCTGGCACTGATGATGGGCTTTCGCTTCCCGGAAAACTTCAACCAGCCCTATGTGTCGCAGAGCATCACCGAGTTCTGGTCGCGCTGGCACATGACCCTGGCGCACTTCCTGCGCGACTACGTGTACATGCCGCTGGTGCGCAAGCGCGTGGCCGGCGCCCTGCCGGCGCTGGTCTGGACCATGCTGCTGTCGGGCCTGTGGCACGGCGCGAGCTTCGCCTTCATCTGCTGGGGGCTGTTCTTCGGCCTGGGCATGGTGCTGGAGCGCAAGTTCGGCCTGGCCACCAAGGTCAACACGCCCTACCACCTGGGGCGCAACCTGCGCACCGCGCTGCTGGTCATCCTCAGCATGCCGCTGTTCTTCACCATGGACCTGCGCCACAGCCTGGCGATCTACCAGGCGCTGTTCGGTTTCAACGGCCTCGGCTCGCTGGAACTGTACGTGCTCGGCGCCTCGAAGATGGCCATGGCCTTCGCCCTGGTGGCAGTCGCCTGGCTGCTGCTGGCCGGGCTCAACAACGTGCGCTTCTACGCCGGCAACCAACAGGGCTACTTCATGCGTCACGTGGGCGTGCTGCACAGCCTGCTGCTGTGGAGCGGCTTCCTGCTGGCCCTGAGCAGCCTGGCGGCCAGTTCGTTCTCGCCGTTCCTGTATTTCCAGTTCTAGGAGAACACCGTGTATCCGGTGATGAATTCGGCCAGCAAGGCCAATGGTGTGATCTTCGCGCTGGTGCTGGCGGCGATGTTCGTCTACTCGCTGCCGCCGGTGTTCAGCTTCGCCCGCACCCAGGGCGACGCCTGGCACCTGTTCGTCGACGGCAAGCTGCTGCGCAGGTTCGAGCAGGCCTACGACAAGCGTTTCTTCCTGCGCGAGCCCTCGGTCACGCTGTGGGCCGATGCCCAGTTCCAGCTGTTCGGCGAGGGCACCCAGGGCGTGGTGCTGGGCAACGAGGGTTGGCTCTACACCAACCAGGAATACCGCGTGCCCAACGACCTGGACGCCAACCTAGACAGCCAGCTGGCGCAGATCGCCGACATCGAGCGGCAACTGGCCGCGCGCGGCAAGCATCTGCTGCTGCTGCCATTGCCGATGAAGCTGGATGTCTACGCCGCCCACGCCGCGCGGGCCTTCGACCCACGGGTGCAGAGCCTCTATGACCGCTTCGTCGCCGACCTTCGGGCCCGCCAGCTGGATGTGGTGCCGCTGCGCGAGGCGTACCTGCGCAACCTGGCCGGACCGCGCCTGTTCCTCAAGTCCGATACCCACTGGAGCCCGGACGGCGCGCGCCTGTCGGCCTACGAGCTGGCGCGCCAGCGCCCGCAGTTGCTGGGTGATCAGACATACCTGTCGCGCCCGACCGGCACCAAGCAGGTCAAGGGCGACCTGATGAACTACCTGCAATTCGATCATGCCCGCCTCGCCCCGCAATTCGGCGCCAACACCATCGAGCTGTACGAAACCCTCAAGGCCGCGCAGAACAGCGACGACCTGTTCGCCGAGCAGCGCCAGAGCCTGCTGCTGGTGGGCACCAGCTACAGCAAGATCGACGACTGGAACTTCGTCGGTTTCCTCAAGGAAGCGCTCAACCGCGACCTGCTGAGCATCGCCGTCGAGGCCCGCGGGCCGTTCGAGGCGATGCAGCAGTTCCTCGCCAGCGAGCAATCGCGCAACCCGCAGATCGACACCGTGATCTGGGAATTCCCGCTACGCACCCTGCTTGCCCACCGTCCCGGCACCCTCGCAGGCCCTACCCAGCCCGCGCATTTCTGACGTTTCAAGGAGAAACCCGATGAAAATCCCGCCCCTGTTCGCCGCCCTCGCCCTGGCCGTCGCCAGCCATACCGCCGCAGCCGCCGAAGGCAACGCCGACCTGTACGACGCCGTGGCCCCGGCCGACTCGGCATTCGTGCGCGTGCTCAACCTGTCCGAAGCCAGCGTCGATGTCAGCCTCAGCGGCAAGGTCAACCCGCAGAAGGTAGCCCCTGGCCAGCTCAGTGGCTACCGCTTCGTGCCCGCCGGCGTGCACCGCATCGGCATCGGCGCCAAGGCCATCGAACCGAACCTGGCAGCCAACGCCGCCAGTACCGTGGTCTACGACGGCCAGCAGTTGCGGCTGATCGCCGACCAGTACGTCAACGAGCCGAAAAAAGCCCAGGTGGCCTTCTACAACCTCACCCCGGCGCAAGCCATGCTGCGCACCGCCGATGGCAAGCACGAGGTGGTCAAGGCCTTGGCCAACGGCCAGACCGGCGCGCGCATGGTCAACGAGATCAAGATCGACTTCGCCGCTTACGTCGGCAACCAGGAAGTCGCCAGCTTTGACGAGTTGTTCCTCAAGAAGGGCCGTTCCTACAGCTACGTGCTGCTGCCGGGCAACCGCAGCCTGAGCCTGGCCAACAGCATCGACCCGACCGAGTGAAACGCGCCATGAGTCCCCTCCTCCCCTTCGGCCTGGCGACCACCCTGGCGCTGCTGAGCCTGCCGGCGCAGGCCGCGCAGCCGGTGGCCGACAGCGCCTGCGACAACCTGCAATGCATGATCTGCCCGGCGCTCGCCGAGCCGCAGCGCTATGCTGAAGGACGCATGAAGCTGATGCGCCAGATCGTCCCCGGCAAGGAGCGCTGGCTGTTCCGCTCGATGGTCGACCTGACCAACGACTTCGGCATCCCCGCGCCCATGCGCCCGGAGTTCGCCCGCCTGATGGACGCCTTCCACCGCCAGGGCATCCAGGTGGCCATGGCCATCCAACCGACCCGCGGGCTGATGCATCGCGACAAGCTGTATCCCGACCAGTTGCATGGTTTCGACCATGCCAGCGCCAGCCGCAACTTCGACGCCTACCTGGGCCAGTTGCGCCAGGGGGGCGCGGTGGTCGCGCCGATGGTGCAACTGCTGCGCACGCCGCCCAAGGGCGAGTATTTCTTCCGCCGCGACCACCACTGGACCCCCACCGGCGCCGAGGCCACGGCGCAGCTGCTGGCCGAGGAAATCCGCCGCCAGCCGTTCTACGCCGGGCTGAGCAAGAAGCAGTACCGTACCGAGCCTGGGGTCATGGTGCCCAAGGACGGCACACTCAACCTGGCGCTGAGCTACATCTGCGGCAACAACTACGGTTTCCAGTATGTGCGCGGCTACCAGACCATCCCGGTGGCCGACAGCAGCGACGCGCTGTTCGACGAGGCGCCAGACCCCGAAGTGATCCTGGTCGGCGACAGTAACGCCGCGGCCCGGGAGGACGAGAGCAAGCAGTTCAATTTCGACGGTTACCTCAAGCAATACCTGAGCGTGGACATCCTCAACTATGCCCTGCCCGGGGTCGGCGAGGACGGCTCGCTGCTGGAGTACCTGCTGTCGGCCGACTACAAGCCCGAGGCGCCGCCCAAGCTGGTGATCTGGGAACTGCCGGCCAACTACCGGCTGGACTCGCCGTTGATGTACCGGCAACTGGTGCCGGCGATTCAGGGCGGCTGCAAGGCGTCCACCGAGGTATTGGGGTCCAGGCTGCAGCGTCCGGCGCTGAAGGTAGGCGAGCGCATCGAGCTGCTGAGCAATGCCGGCAGCGCCCGGCAGTCGTTGAACGCAGGCTTTCTCGATATCCGCCTGAGCGACAAGAACGTGCGCGACTTCTACATCATCGTCTATTACGACAACGGGGCCCGTGACAAGGTGTGGTTTCGCCGCGAAGCGGCGGTGAGCGGCGGCCAGTATTATCTGGAGCTGAGCAAGGCACCCGAGTTCGCCGGGGCCAACCTGCTGTCGGTGTTCCTCGAGCCGACCAAGGCCGGCACCGCGGCCACCGAAGTGCGGACGCGGCTATGCCTGTGAGCGCCAGCGCGGGGCAAGCCCGCTCCCACGGGGTCTGCGCCGGCCTGTTGCTGATGGCCTCGCTGCTGTCCCAGGCCCAGGCCGCCCAGTCGATCTGGCCGCCCCGCGCCACCGCGCAAGCGGCCATGATCGACGACTACCGCAGCCTCACCTGCAACCAGCAACCGCCCGCGCCCTACACGGGCAGCCTGCGCCTGCAAAGCAAGTACGACCAGCGCGACGCCAGCAAATCGACCCTGCGTGCCAGCCCCGACGCCGACAGCGAACGCATCGCCAAGCAGGTCAAGCAGTTCATCGGCGGCCTGATTTACGCCGGCAAGCGTTTCCAGCGGGCGAAGAAGCCGCAGGAGGCCAACCGGGCCCTGGCCTGCCAGGACCAGTGGCTGGAACACTGGGCACAAGCCGATGCCCTGCTCGCCCCGGACGCCTCGGCCAGCGGCATGGCCGCGCGCAAATGGGCGCTGGCGGCCATGGCCGGCGCGGTGCTGCTGACCCAGGCCGCGGCGGACGGCAAGCGCCCGCTCAGCCCGGCGCAACAGCGCTGGTTCACCCGCCTCGGAGAACGGGTGATCGACGAATACGACCCGCGCCGGCACTCCACCACGGTCTACTTCAACAACCACGACTACTGGGCCGCCTGGGCCGTGGCCGCCGCCGGCATGCTGGTGGGCCGCGACGATTTCATCCAATGGGCCGACGGCAACCTGCGCCGCGGCCTGGCCCAAGCCGTGCGCCATGACGATTATGCCTACCTGCCGCTGGAAGTGGCGCGCGGCAAGTTGGCCGCCAACTACAGCCAGTACGCCCTAGTGCCGCTGGTGCTGCTCAGCGAGTCGGCCCGGGCCAACGGCCTGGCCTGGTCCGAGGCCGACCAGCGCACCCTCGACCAACTGGCCAGCTTCGCCGCCCGCAGCGTGCTCGCCCCCGACACCCTGGCCGAGCTGAAGGGGCGTGACCAGGCCGACGTCGCCCCCTACAAGCTGGCCTGGCTGATTCCGTTCCTCGCCCGCCAGCCCCAGCACCGCCTGGCCCGCCAGCTGTACGACAGCGAACAGGGCGAGGTCGACAACTACAGCCAGGTTGGCGGCCCGTTGAAGCCAGCCTACCCCCACCTGCCTTGAACAAGGACGCTCCCATGGCACCGCTCAGCCGCTTCGCCCTCACCTGCCTGGCTGCCCTGCTGCTGGCCAGCACCGCGCAGGCCAGCCCCAGCGTCGAGCCCATCGACCCGGCCCAGCACCAGCAGTACATCGCCCAACTGCGCCAGCAGGTCCGCGCCGCAGTGGCCCTGGCGCCGGTCCAGCGCGCGCAACCCACCGGCCGCGCCAGCATCAGCCTGCAGCCGATGTTCTCGGCCCAGGCCGGCAGCTGGCCGTTCGAGCCCTTCGTCAACAACGGCCTGTTCCGTGCCATCGCCGGCTACCAGGCGCACCACCCGCAGGCCGTGGTGCTGCGCGGCGGCAGCATCACCCTGGCGCAGTTGCATGACGCCCTGCACGACCCGCGCATCCTCAAGCGCTACAAGGACGGCTACCTGCTGAGCTATCCGTTGATGATCGGCGCCGATGCCGGGTTGCTGCTGGAGGATAGCCACCTGTACCTCTACAGTTTTTCCGGTACCGCGTTGATCAACCAAGGCTGGCTGGGCCTGCGCCGCTCTACCCTGGAAAGCTTGAGCGGTGACAAACCCGGCGCCACCGACCGCGCCTGGCGGCCATTCCTGGTGGCCTGGGCCGGCAGCCACACCGAGGTGATCGACTCGCGCCTGCGGCGTCTGGGCTACAACGCCAACCTGTCCCGCGGCCTGAGCACCGCGCTCAGCGCCCAGCAACCCGCCGCCACCCGCCCGGCCACGCTGGTGGTGGAGGCCAGCCAGTTCAGTGAAATGTCCAGCGGTGTCGAGTTGCAGCACAGCCAGGCCGTTATCACCCACAGCCGCTTCGAGCAGTCCCAGCAGTACGCAATCGACGCCCGCGACAGCCAGTTGAGCCTGCACGACAACCAGCTGCGCGGCATCGACAACAACAGCGGGGTGCGCCTGCGCGGCCAGAGCCGCGCCTTGCTCGAAGGCAACCTGATCCTCGGCGCGGCCAAGGCCGCCATCGAGATCAGCGACCAGCGCGGCCCGGTGCTGCTGACCGGCAACCGCATCGGCGACAGCCGCGGCAACGGCATCCAGCTACGCAACCTGGCCCCCAGCGCGGCAGATCCCTTGCTGATCGACGCCAATCTGCTGGCCAGCAGCCAGGGCAGCGCGATAGATGCCGCCGAGGTGACCGGCCTGGCCCTGGTGGATAACCGCATCGGCAATACCCCCGAATATGCCCTGAGCCTGCGCAACAGCACCCGGCAACCTGGGCCGCTGCTGGTCAGCGGCAATCATCTGGGCCAGGTGGGCAAGGCACTGGTGCGGGTCGAAGGGGTGAACGAAGTGTGGCTGGGCGGTAATACCTTCGATGGCAAGGCGCTGCTGCAGAACCTGCTGATCGGTGATCTGTTGCCGGTGCAGGGGCAAGTGCTGGAGGCGACAGTGGCGCAGGGGCGGATGGCGCGGGTGCGGCAACACTGATGCGCCGCCCAGGCATGATCCGGTAGGAGCCAGCTTGCTGGCGAACCAGACGTCGCAGTGGCAGGCACCCACCAGGCCCTGTCAAGCCACTGGACGCTGCATACGGACGAAACACCCATCCGCGCCCATTTCCACGAAACCATGGCGCAAGTACAGCTGCCGCGCTGGGTTACTGCTGAATACCATCAGCCGCAGCAGCGGCAGGCGACGCTGTACTGCCCAGCCAGCGAGCGCCTCCAGCACCCAACTGCCCACACCCCGCCCGCGGTGCTCGGGCAACAGGTGCAGTTCGCGGATGAACAGCGCCTGGCGGTCCTGGCTGAGGCTGCAAAAACCCAGAACCTCGCCGTCCTCTTCCACCAACCACTGCTCGCGCCAGCCCCAGGCCTGGTCGAAGGCCTCCTCGATCCACAGCAAGTCGAATTCACGGTAGTACGGCAGCATCGCGCGGCGGGTCAGGTCGCGGGCGAAAGTGCGGTGGCTGTCATTGGCCGGGGTCAGTTGCAAAGGCATGATGCTCCATGGCTGGGCAAGCCTCTCATTGGCCATAACAGACCGGGGAACTGCCCGGCCCTCGGCGGTCCAACTCGGCCTCCAGCCACTCGGCCAGCACCTGGGCATTGTTGTGGACGGTGTCCTTGCCGGCGTAGAGCAAGGTCAGGTCGCCTTTGCCGGCCAGATCCAGCAAGGGGTACCAATGTTCGGGGTGGGCAGCCAGCTCCTGCTGGTAACGCCGAGTGAAACCGGCAAAGTCCAGCGCGCCGGCATGGAAGGCCTTGCGCAGCTCGTCGGACGGCGCCACCTCGCGCAGCCATTGGCCGTGCAGGTCGGTCTTGCGCTTGTTGCGCGGCCACAAGCGGTCGACCAGCACGCGCTGGCCGTCCTGATCCTCGATGGCATCGTAGACACGTTTGCAGCGGATCATCGGGTGGTCTCCTGCGACATCGTTCCCCAGCAAGCCTAAGACCTTCATTGACGGAGGTCACGCCCTGGTCACGAATTGTTTCTATCCTTTTGGCTTCGGCATCAACGCCCGCCTCACCGGAGCCCCCATGGCTACCCCCTCCCTGGCCCACCCACCAGGCCTGGTCCAGCACAACCCGCGCCCGCAACTCAACCATAAGCCTGGCCGCGCCACCCTGGTGCTGTTCTTCGGCCTGCTGCTGGCCGGCCTGGCCTACACCTTCTGGAGCCTCAAGCAGGACGTCAGTGCCAGCGGCGCCACCGTCACCACCCTTACGCCCTTCCTGCTGCTTGGCCTGGCGCTGCTGATCGCCCTGGGCTTCGAGTTCGTCAACGGTTTCCACGACACCGCCAACGCCGTGGCCACGGTGATCTACACCCACTCGCTGCCGGCGCCGGTGGCGGTGGTCTGGTCGGGCTTGTGCAATTTCCTCGGCGTGCTGCTTTCCAGCGGCGCGGTGGCCTTCGGCATCATTGCCCTGTTACCGGTGGAGCTGATCCTGCAAGTCGGCTCCTCGGCCGGCTTCGCCATGGTCTTCGCCCTGCTGCTGGCAGCGATCATCTGGAACCTCGGCACCTGGTGGCTGGGCCTGCCGGCATCGTCCTCGCATACCCTGATCGGCTCGATAATCGGCGTGGGCGTGGCCAACGCGCTGATGCACGGACGCGACGGCAGCAGTGGCGTGGACTGGACCCAAGCCAGCAAGGTCGGCTATGCCCTGCTGTTCTCGCCCTTGATCGGTTTCGCCTGCGCGGCCCTGCTGTTGCTGGCCCTGCGCGCGCTGGTCAAGCGCCGCGAGCTGTACCAGGCACCGCAGGGGCAGACCCCGCCGCCGTGGTGGATCCGCGGCGTGCTGATCCTCACCTGTACCGGCGTGTCGTTCGCCCATGGCTCCAACGACGGGCAAAAGGGCATGGGGCTGATCATGCTGATCCTGGTGGGCACCTTGCCGATGGCCTACGCCCTGAACAAGACCATGCCCAGCGAGCAGGCCCTGCAGTTTTCGGCAGTCGCCGAAGTGACCCGCCAGGCGCTGGTGCGCGCGGCGCCGGAGCCGGCCCCGGTCGATCCGCGCCAGGTCCTGACCGCGTTCATCGGCGAGCCCCGGGCCAGCGCCGAGCTGGTCCCGGCCCTGGCCGCGCTAACCGGCATGATCGGCGAGGAAGTCAAGGGCTATGGCTCGTTGAACCGCGTCCCGGCCGAGGCCATGGCCAACGTGCGCAACGACATGTACCTGACCAGCGAAGCGATCCGCCAGCTCGAAAAACAGCAGTTACTGGCCTTCGACGCCGACACCCAGCGCCATGTACAGTTGTTCAAGCGCCAGCTGGACGACGCCACCCGTTATATCCCGCTGTGGGTCAAGGTGGCGGTGGCCATCGCCCTGGGCCTGGGCACCATGGTCGGCTGGCGGCGCATTGTGGTGACGGTGGGCGAGAAGATCGGCAAGACCCACCTGAGCTATGCCCAGGGGGCTTCGGCGGAGGTGGTGGCGATGTGCACCATCGGCGCGGCGGACCTGTTCGGCCTGCCGGTGTCGACCACCCATGTGCTGAGTTCGGGCGTGGCCGGGAGCATGGTCGCCAATGGTTCGGGGATCCAGCGGCGCACGCTGGTGAACCTGCTGATGGCCTGGGTACTGACGCTGCCGGCGGCGATGTTGCTGGCAGGATGCTTGTACTGGTTGTTGAACCAGATCCTTTGAGGATCTTGCCGCTGGGGGCGCAAAGCACCCCCTACAAGCCCAAGTCGAGCGCCAATACTCAACACCTTAGGCCGGAATCTGCAGGCCCCGCTGCACGGCCGGACGCTCGAGGAAGGCCGCCAGCACCCGCTGCACTTCCTTGAAACGCTCGAACTCCACCAGGTCCCGGGCGTTGTAGCGCTCCACCAGGTTACGCACCCAGGGGAGGATGGCGATATCGGCGATGCTGTAGTCATCGACCATCCACTGACGGCCTTGCAGATGACGGTCGAGCACGCCCAGCAAGCGCTTGGACTCATTGACGTAGCGGTCGCGCGGGCGCTTGTCCTCATAGGCCTTGCCAGCGAAGAAATGGAAGAACCCCACCTGGCCGAACATCGGCCCGATGCTGCCCATCTGGAACATCAGCCACTGCAGGGTCAGGTAGCGCTGGGCCGGGTCGTGGCTAAGCAACTGGCCGCTCTTTTCCGCCAGGTATTGCAGGATCGCGCCCGACTCGAACAACGCCAGCGGCTGTCCACCTGGCCCCGCAGGGTCGAGGATCGCCGGAATCTTGTTGTTGGCGCTGAGCGAGATGAACTCCGGGCTCAGTTGCTCCTCGCTGTCGAAGCTGATCTTGTGCACCTCGTAAGGCAGGCCGATCTCCTCGAGCATGATCGACACCTTGACGCCGTTGGGCGTGGCCAGCGAATACAGTTGCAGGCGCTGCGGGTGGCGGGCCGGCCATTTGCGGGTGATGGGGAATGCGTTGAGGTCAGACATGCTCGCGCCTTGGCAGTGGGAAAGGGTCAATCTAATCGTCCGCAGGCATCCTGACCATCACCCAGTCTCGGTGGCGCTCATCGCCGCAGGGAAAGATCGCCTCCCCCACCTTGCGAAAACCGTTGCGCTGGTAAAAGCGGATCGCCCGCGCATTGCCTTCGTTGACGGTCAGGCGCACCGCGCCGGGCGCCTGGGCCAGGGTGACCTCGAGCAGTTGCTGCGCCGCGCCCAGGCCGTGGGCACAGGGCACTACATAGCAGCGGGATATCTCGACCAGTGGGTCGGCGTCGGCGATACCCAGCGTACCGGGGGCCAGATCGAGCATGCTGTAGCCCAGCACCTGGTCCACCTGCTCCACCACCAGCAGGCGCTTGTGCGGGTCGCGCAGATGGGCCTGGAAATGCTCGGGCTGCAGGTTGTGCGCGATGTAGTGTCGCAGCGCCGCAGGCGCGCTGTCGGGCGGGCTGGCCAGGGCAAAGGTGGCCTGGCCAACCTGGCTCAGGGCCACACAGTCGTCACTGCGGGCCGGGCGAATCTGGTAGGGCATGGCAACATCCTGTCGAGCAGCCGGATTGCCTGCGACAATGCCAGCCCAGCCCGGGCGCTGCAAATGAAAAGGCGACCCGGCACGCGCCGGGTCGCCTGCGGCGGACCTCAACGGGCCCGCACTGCCTCCGCCCCTTGCGAGATGATCACTTCCACCCGCCGGTTGAGCTGGCGCGAATGGGCATCGCTGTTGCTCGCCACCGGGTGCGCCTTGCCATAGCCGCTGGTGGCGATACGCGCAGGCTCCACCCCCTGGCGCTGCAACGCACGGGCCACGGCCTGTGCACGGTTCTCCGACAAGCGCAGGTTCAGCGCGTCACCGCCAGTGGAATCGGTGAAGCCTTCGATGCGCACCTGGCGCTCGGGGTTGTCGCGCAGGAACTGCGCCAACCGCTGGATATCGTCATGGCTGCGGCCACGCAGCTCGGCACGCCCGGTGTCGAACAGCACATCGCCGAAGGTCACCACCGTGCCACGCTCGCTCTGCTGGCCCTTGAGGGCCTTGAGCGCATTGAGCTGGGCGGTACGCACCTGCAGACGTGCTTCGGCGCGACGGGCCTCGATCCCGCGCATGCCGGCCTCGGCCTGGCGCAGGCGGATGGTGGCTTCGGCCGTCTCGATCTGGCGTTTGGCCAGGTAGGCCAATTGCCCGACCTCGGGCGCCTTGCGATCGCTCAGCGAGACCGCCTCGGCCTTGCCCAGCGCGGCTTGCGCCTGCTGGGTCTCGAGGGCAGCCATGCGGTGCGCCTGCGGTTTGCCCTGCAACGCCGTGAAGGCTTCACGGGCCTGCACCAGGTCTGGATTTTCCGGAGTGGCGGCGCAACCGCCGACCACCAGGGCAAGCACGGTCATGGCCGGCAACAGATAACGTTTCGACATGTTCGGCTCCTTATTGGCCAGGCTGGGTCGGCACGGCATTCGGCTCGCTCAGCAATTCATGCTTGAGCACATCGATGCCTTTTTCCGCCGTGTTCAACTGCTCTTCGGTACGCGACGCCCGGGCCTTGGTTTCCGCCAGGCGGGCATCGGCCTCGGCCTGCTGGGCCAAGGTCCGCACCTGTTCGTAGTGTTTTTCGCCCAGGGCGCGGTCCATCGCACCGAGCTTGTCCTGGGCAGCGCGCATCTCTAGCGGCGCGTACTGGGTTGCATCGGCGGCGACGGCGCGGTGGACGGCGCTGCGGGTGAGTTCGACCTGTTCGGTGGGTACCACCACGCTGGCACAGCCGCCCATGATCATGAGCACACCGACCAGCGGCAACGTCTTGCGATTGAAACGGACACGCATGGAAAAGCTCCTTGGCTGCGCTCGCGCTCAGGGTGATCGGCGAACATCGCTGATCACGGCAAAGCACGGGAAATGTCTGAGCGGCTCATCAAGAAAGCGACCGCACTCGTATGTCGAATGCGTTCGCACTAAGGAAATCGAGAGCGCTCATGACAGACTGCTGCAAAAGCTGGGTAAGACTATTCCCAGCGAACAGCCAGCCGAATAGGACTTTTCAACAGTGGGCTATAAGGATTTTCAACAAGGGGAGCGGCGCTGGAGCACCGCTCGATGACCTGACGCTCAGCGCTGGCCATGGGCCTGAAGCTTGAGTTGTTCGGTATCGACCCGCACGAACACCGAGTCGGCGCGCACGGTCAGCACATCGCCGGCCCAGACCTCGCAGATCACCCGGCTCTTGCGCCCGAGCTCGCCCTCGACACGCGCCTTGAGCAGCAGCTCGACGCCCATCGGCGTGGGCTTTAGGTAGCTCAACCCGAGTTGACCGGTAACGCAGTCGATGCGCGGCAGGCTGCCCGGCTCGCGGCCTTCGGCGCGGTAGTGGTAGGCCATGGCGGCCCAGTTGGAGTGGCAGTCGACCAGCATCGCCAGCAGACCGCCGTAGACCAGCCCGGGCCAGCCGGTGAAGGTCGCGTCCGGGGTGTGCCGGCACAGCAGGTGGATACCGTCGGCGTCCCAGTGGCTCTGCACATGCAGGCCGCTGGGGTGGGCACAGCCGCAGCCATAGCAGATACCGTCGGGAGCGGCGCGGTGTTGCAGGGAGTCGGTCATGGGCGTCCTTTGCTTGTTGGTGTTGGGGCAGGTAGCGCAGACCGATGGTAGCGCCCCGCCCCACCTGCGCCAATGAGCAATGTAGGAGCCAGCTTGCTGGCGAACCAGGCAACGCGGTGCACGGCAGCTTTCAGGCGTTGAGCAACACGCCGACCCGGTTGCGCCGCTGGGTCAGCGACACCAGCAAGATGAACAAGGTAACCCCGGCCGTCATCAAGGTTTCGTAGCGATAGGCGTCGCTGAACAGCATGTAGCCCAGCACCATCAGGATGGTGCCGATCACCAACCAGGTCAGCCAGGGGAACAGCCACATTTTCAACTCCAGCGCGCGCCCTTCACGCTCGGCGCGGGCGCGCATGCGCAACTGCGACACGGCGATCACCAGGTATACCAGCAAGGCGATGGCGCCGGTGGTGGACAGCAAAAAGCCGAAGACCTTGCCGGGAAACACATAGTTGACCAGGCATCCGGCAAAACCGGCGAGGGTCGAGAGGATCACCGCCACGGTCGGTACGCCGGCGCCGGAAATGCGCTTGGTCATTTGCAGCGCCTGGCCACGCGCGCCCAGCGAATAGAGCATCCGCGAAGCCGTGTACAAGCCGGAGTTCATGCAACTGGTGACCGCCACCAGCACCACCAGGTCTACCAGCAGCTTGGCGCCAGGCACGTTGAGCACTTCCAGCACCCGCTGGAACGACCCCACCGCCTTGAGCCCCGGGTCGTTCCACGCCACCAGCGACACCACCAGGAAGATCGACGCCAGGTAGAAGATGGCGATGCGGTACACCACCAGGTTGGTGGCGCGGCGGATCTTGTCCTTGGGGTTGGCGGTCTCGTCGGCAGCGATGGTGACGATCTCCGCGCCGAAGAACGAGAAGATGGTGATCAGCACACCGCCCAGCACAGTGCCAAAGCCGTTGGGCATGAAGCCGCCGTTGTCCCACAGGCGGCTGACCCCGGACACCTCGGCCAACGGCCAGGCACCGAACACCGCCAGGCTGCAGACCAAGATGAAGGCGATGATCGCCACCACCTTGACCAGGGCGAACCAGTATTCGAAGGCGCCGAAGTTCTTCACGCTGACCAGGTTGGTAGCCGACAGCAACAGCATGATCAGGAAGGCGAACAGCCAGGACGGCACGCCAGGGAAGTAGGCATGCAGGATATCCGCGCCGGCAATCGCCTCGACCGGGATGATCAGCACCCAGAACCACCAGTACAGCCAGCCGATGGTGAAGCCCGCCCATGGCCCGATGGCCTGCGAGGCGTAGGTCGAGAATGAGCCGCTGTTGGGGTTGGCGATGGCCATTTCACCTAGCATGCGCATCACCAGCAGCACCAAAAGGCCGGTCATGGCGTAGGAAATGAGGATGGCAGGGCCTGCGGTGGCAATGGCGTTGGAGGAGCCGATGAACAGCCCCGCGCCGATGATGCCGGCAATCGAGATCATCGACACCTGGCGCGAGGTCAGGCCGTGTTGCAGGGCGCGCTGTTTCTTGTTGTCTGGCGATGCCATGGGGAACCCTCGAGTGGGTCGGCCGCCGCGGGGGCGACTGAAGTTGGAGCAACATTCAAGACTGTTTGAGTTGCACGTTGTTGTTCTTGTCAAACGCCGGCAATGGGCCAAGCCGCCTTTGCAAATAACCAGTTGTCAGCGTTGATGCAGGTCAGTATTAATCTATAGGCACGCGCCAACAAACGACCTTTTCGAAGCACATCATTCCCTTAAAGAATGAATTCCTTCCGTTTTTGCAGGGTAACGCCTCGTCATGTCCAAACGCCTGATGCCTTCGACCACCGCCCTGCAATGCTTCGAGGCGGCCGCCCGCCATCTGAGCTTCACCCGCGCGGCGCAGGAACTGCACCTGACCCAGAGCGCCGTCAGCAAGCAGGTGGCGCAGCTCGAGGACATGCTTGCCCACCCATTGTTCCAGCGTATTCGCCGGCGCCTGCAACTGACCCCCGCGGGCGCGCTGTACCTCACCGAGGTGCACAAGATCCTCACCCAGATCGACATCTCCAGCCGCTACATCCTCAGCTACGGCGACGAGACCGAGGTGCTGCGCATCGCCACCCAGCCGACCTTCGGTGCGCGCTGGCTGGTGCCCAGGCTCAAGGGTTTCGGCGACCGCCACCCGCGCATCCACCTGGACATCCGCAACGAGCTGGAACCTTTCGACCTGGTGCAGGCCAAGGCCGATGTCGCGTTCTTCTTCGGCCAGGGCACCTGGCCGGGGGCGACCTGCATCGAGCTGTTCAGCGAGGCGGTGATACCGGTATGTGCCCCAACGCTGCTGGCGCAGCGGCGCTTTGCCAGCGCTGGCGAGCTGGCCGAACACCGCCTGCTGCAATGCGCATCGCGCCCGGAGGCCTGGCATGAATGGTTCCTCGGCCTGGGGCTGCACAGCCAGAACAGCTACCACGGACCACGCTTCGACACGTTCTACCTGTGCATTCGCGCCGCCATCGCCGGTTGCGGCGTCGCCCTGATCCCGCGCTACCTGGTGGCCGAGGAGCTGGCCGAGGGCAAGTTGGTGGTGGCCTGGGACCACCCGCTGGCGAGCAACGGCCGGCATTTCATGGCCCATGCCGAGCATGCCGCCGAGGTGCCCAAGGTGCGGGCGTTCGTCGAATGGATTCGCGAGCGAGTGGCGCAGGCCGATTGAAAGCCGTCGCGGGACACGAAATATCATGAATTTAAGGAATGACCGCAATCCAATAATTCGTTTGCGCAATATATCCGCGGCACGCTTGGATATTAATCAACTCGAACAACAGGCCACTCGCGCATGTACCAGGAAAGTATCAGCCAGTCCATTGCCATCGTTCATCCGATCACACTTTCCCATGGCCGTAATGCCGAAGTCTGGGATACCGAAGGCAAGCGTTATATCGACTTCGTCGGCGGTATCGGCGTACTCAACCTGGGCCATTGCAACCCTGCGGTGGTCGCGGCCATCCAGCAGCAAGCCACGCGCCTGACCCATTACGCCTTCAACGCCGCCCCCCATGGTCCCTACCTGGAACTGATGGCATGCCTGAGCACGTTCGTGCCGCTCAGCTACCCGCTGGCCGGCATGCTCACCAACAGCGGCGCGGAAGCGGCCGAGAATGCCTTGAAAGTTGCCCGCGGCGCCACCGGCAAGCGGGCCATCGTCGCCTTCGACGGCGCTTTCCATGGCCGCACCCTGGCCACCCTCAACCTCAACGGCAAGGTCGCCCCGTACAAGCAGCGGGTTGGCGAACTGCCCGGCCCGGTGTACCACCTGCCCTACCCCAGCGCCGACACCGGGGTGACCTGCGAACAGGCACTCAAGGCCATGGAGCGGCTGTTCAGCGTCGAGCTGGCGGTGGAAGACGTGGCCGCGTTCATCTTCGAGCCGGTGCAGGGCGAAGGCGGCTTCCTCGCCCTCGACCCAGCCTTCGCCCAGGCCCTGCGCCGCTTCTGTGACGAGCACGCAATCCTGATCATCATCGACGAGATCCAGTCCGGCTTCGGCCGCACCGGCCAGCGCTTCGCCTTCACCCGCCTGGGGATCGAGCCGGACCTGCTGCTGCTGGCCAAGAGCATTGCCGGCGGCATGCCCCTGGGCGCGGTGGTCGGCCGCCGGGAGATCATGGACTCGCTGCCCAAGGGCGGCCTGGGCGGCACTTATTCGGGCAATCCGATCGCCTGTGCGGCGGCCTTGGCGAGCCTTGCGCAGATGACCGACGACAACCTCGCCACCTGGGGCGAACGCCAGGAGCAGGCCATCGTCGCACGCCATGCACGCTGGAAAGCTGCAGGATTGTCCAGCTCGCTCGGCCGTCTGACCGGCGTCGGCGCCATGCGCGGTCTGGAGCTCGTCAACGGCGATGGCAGCCCAGCACCGGCACAATTGGCCAAGGTGCTGGAGGCAGCGCGTGCCAAGGGGTTGTTGTTGATGCCCAGTGGCAAGGCGCGGCATATCATCCGCCTGCTGGCGCCGCTGACCATCGAGGCCGAGGTGTTCGAGGAAGGGCTGGATATCCTCGAGCAGTGCCTGGCTGAACTGGGGTAAGGCTTACAGGCCCAGCTCTTCGGGGGTGGGCATGTCGCATTCGAAGGCGATCCAGCCGCCTTCGAGTTCGGCATGGCCGTTGACGATCAGGCCGTAGTAAGTAAGGCCATTTTCCAACGTGACGCAGATGTGCGTGGCGCCTTTTTCTGGTGCCGCGAGCGTTCCGACGAAATACACCTTCTTCAGCACTTCGGTTACCGCCTCGAGGCCCACGCGCATGTTGCTGTTTTCCGAAGCCTCGGTGTCGCCCCCACGGTCTTCGGCGCTGACGGTCACGGTGGCGATGTAGGGGTACTTGCTGCTCAAGCGGGGTTACCTCGGGGTAGGGTGCGAAAATTGGCGCTAGGGTACGGCAGACGGTGGTTGTTGTCTCTAGCGGCCTCGTGGAAGGTACGGCATGGCCTCCCCCGCCCCGATCTGTTAGGGTGCCCGCCGATGCACGCCACACCACGCGAGGATACCGAGTGAGCGCAGAACTTCCCCTGATCGCCGACCTGTTCGAGGTCGACAAACGCCTGACCCTCAAACCCGTCGTGGACTTCAACGCCTACCTGCGCAACGCCTTCGGCGACGGCCCCTGCCGCTGCCACCGCTGCGTCGAGGGCAATGCCGACGAGAGCACCTACAGCCACCGCCACAGCTTCGAACTGGAAGGCCGCACCCTGCACCGACGCTTTGCCAGTACTGCCGGCAGCGACGTGTTGATGGTACTGAAGAAGGCGTGGCTGTCCTACACCAAGGCCGAACTGATCACCGTCGGCGCGTTGGACATGACTACCCTCAAGGCCTTCACCGACGTGGCCCTGCACGAACGCCTGCTGGCCCTGTTGCCGGCCAGCGGCCTGGCACGTGAAGCCGAGGGCCAGTGGCAACTGCAGGTACTCGCCGACTGACGGTCACCCCGGCAGGATTCTCCCGCTCTGCTACCTTGGGAGAATCCTCACCCGCAGGTGACCCGCCATGGCCCGCACGACTCCCATCGAGCTGTACCGCAATATCGGCATTGTCGCTCACGTGGATGCCGGCAAGACCACCACCACCGAACGGATCCTGTTCTACACCGGGGTCAACCACAAGATGGGCGAGGTGCACGACGGCGCCGCGACCATGGACTGGATGGCTCAGGAGCAGGAGCGCGGCATCACCATCACCTCGGCGGCCACCACGGCCTTCTGGCAGGGCTCGACCAAGCAGTTCGAGCACAAGTACCGCTTCAATATCATCGACACCCCCGGCCACGTCGACTTCACCATCGAGGTGGAGCGCTCGCTGCGCGTGCTCGATGGCGCGGTGGTGGTGTTCAGCGGCGCCGACGGCGTCGAGCCGCAGTCCGAGACGGTGTGGCGCCAGGCCAACAAGTACCATGTCCCGCGCCTGGCCTATATCAACAAGATGGACCGCCAGGGCGCGGACTTCCTACGCGTTGTGAAGCAGATCGACCAACGCCTGGGCCACCACCCGGTACCGATCCAGCTGGCCATCGGCAGCGAGGAAAACTTCATCGGCCAGATCGACCTGGTGAAGATGAAGGCCATCTACTGGAACGACGCAGACAACGGCACCAGCTACCGCGAAGAAGAGATTCCCGCCGAACTGCAGGCACTGGCGGACGAATGGCGCGCGCACATGATCGAAGCCGCCGCCGAGGCCAATGACGAACTGACCGTGAAGTTCCTCGAAGGTGAAGAGCTGAGCGTCGACGAGATCAAGGCCGCCCTGCGCCAACGCACCATCGCCAACGAAATCGTCCCGACCATCCTCGGCTCGTCATTCAAGAACAAGGGCGTGCCGCTGATGCTCGACGCGGTGATCGACTACCTGCCCGCCCCGTCCGAAATCCCGGCGATCAAGGGCACCGACCCGGACGATGAAGAGAAGCACCTGGAACGCCACGCCGACGACAAGGAGCCTTTCTCGGCCCTGGCCTTCAAGATCGCCACCGATCCGTTCGTCGGCACCCTGACCTTCGCCCGGGTATATTCGGGCGTGCTCAGCTCGGGCAATGCGGTGCTCAACTCGGTCAAGGGCAAAAAGGAGCGCATCGGCCGCATGGTGCAGATGCATGCCAACCAGCGCGCCGAGATCAAGGACGTGTGCGCCGGCGATATCGCCGCACTGATCGGCATGAAGGACGTGACCACCGGCGACACCCTGTGCGACATGGACAAGCCGATCATCCTTGAGCGCATGGATTTCCCCGACCCGGTGATCTCGGTGGCGGTGGAGCCGAAGACCAAGGGCGACCAGGAGAAAATGGGCATCGCCCTGAGCAAGCTGGCCCAGGAGGACCCGTCGTTCCGGGTCAAGACCGACGAGGAAACCGGCCAGACCATCATCTCCGGCATGGGCGAGCTGCACCTGGACATCATCGTCGATCGCATGCGCCGCGAGTTCAACGTCGAGGCCAATATCGGCAAGCCGCAGGTGGCCTACCGCGAAAAGATCCGCAACACCTGCGAGATCGAGGGCCGCTTCGTTCGCCAGTCCGGCGGGCGCGGCCAGTACGGTCACTGCTGGATCCGCTTCGCCCCGGGCGACGAAGGCAAGGAAGGCCTGGAGTTCGTCAACGAGATCGTCGGCGGCGTGGTGCCTCGCGAGTACATCCCGGCGATCCAGAAAGGCATCGAGGAGCAAATGAAGAACGGCGTGCTCGCCGGCTACCCGCTGATCAACCTCAAGGCGGCGGTGTTCGACGGCTCGTACCACGACGTCGACTCCAACGAGATGGCCTACAAGATTGCCGCCTCCATGGCCACCAAGCAGCTTTCGCAGAAAGGTGGCGCGGTGTTGCTGGAGCCGGTGATGAAGGTCGAGGTGGTGACGCCCGAGGAGTACCAGGGCGATATCCTCGGCGACCTGAGCCGGCGCCGGGGCATGATCCAGGATGGCGACGAGACCCCGGCCGGCAAGGTGATCCGTGCCGAGGTGCCGCTGGGCGAAATGTTCGGCTACGCCACCTCGATGCGCTCGATGACCCAGGGCCGGGCGAGTTTCTCGATGGAGTTCACCCGCTACGCCGAGGCGCCGGCGAGCATTGCCGATGCCATCGTCAAGAAAAACCGCGGGGAGTAAGCCTTTCTCCTATAACGGCCCTATCGCCGGCAAGCCGGCTCCCACAGGTACTGCACAGTTCTTGAGTGCAGTGACAATCCTGTGGGAGCCGGCTTGCCGGCGATAGGGCCGGTGCAGGCAACCATTGCGTTCAATGCTGCTCCCCTGCCCGCTTCAACAGCTTCTTGCAGCGCTCGGAAAGATGCACCACCCGCAACTGCTTGCCCGCCTTGGCATAGCGCTCGCGCAGGGTTTTCAGCGCCGCTACCGCCGAATAATCGACAAAACTCAGGTGCTGGCAATCCAGCGTGACCTTTGCCGGGTCGTTGGCCGGGTCGAACTGGTTGAGAAACGGCGTGGTCGAGGCGAAGAACAGCGTGCCGTGCACCTGGTAATGCTTGCTCCCCTCGGCGTCCTGATGACTGTCGGCATACAGCTCGCGCGCGTGCTGCCAGGCAAAATTGATGGCCGCGATGACGATACCGAACAGCACCGCCGTGGCCAGGTCGGTGAACACCGTGACCACGGTCACGGCGATAATCGCCAGCACATCGCTCACCGGCACCTTGTGCAGCACCCGTAGCGACGCCCAGGCGAAGGTCTGCTGGGCCACCACGAACATCACCCCGACCAGCGCCGCCAGCGGAATACGCTCGATCAACGGTGACAGGAACAGCACGAACAGCAGGATCATCACCCCCGCCACCACGCCCGACAGTCGGCCACGGCCATTGGAACTGAGGTTGATCACCGTCTGGCCGATCATCGCGCAGCCGCCCATGCCGCCACACAGACCCGAGACCATGTTGGCCGCGCCCAGGGCCACGCACTCGCGGTCCGGGTAACCGCGGCTTTCGGTGACCTCGTCGGTGAGGTTGAGAGTCAGCAGGGTTTCCAGCAGGCCGACCATGGCCATCAACACCGCATAGGGGGCGATGATCTTCAGGGTCTCGAGGTTCCACGGGATATCCGGCAGGGCCAGCGACGGCAAGCCGCCGGCGATGTGCGCCATGTCGCCGAGGGTGCGCGTTGGCAGCCCCAGCAGGTACACCAGCAGGCCAACACCGAGGATCGCCACCAACGCCGGCGGCACCGCGCGGGTCAGTTTGGGCAGTACGTAGACCACCGCCATGGTCAGCGCCACCAGGCCGATCATCAGGTACAGCGGCGCACCGCTGAGCCAGTGTTCACCGTCCTTGAAATGCTCCAGCTGAGCCAGGGCGATGACGATGGCCAGGCCATTGACGAAGCCAAGCATCACCGGGTACGGCACCAGGCGCACCAGCTTGCCCAGGCGCAGCGCGCCGAACAGGATTATCACCACCCCGCCCAGCAGCACCGTGGCCAGCAGGTACTGGGCACCGTGCTGCACCACCAGGGCGACGATCACCACCGCCATGGAGCCGGCAGCGCCGGAAATCATGCCCGGGCGGCCGCCGAACAGCGCGGTGAGCGTGCAGATGATAAAGGCGCCATACAGGCCCATCAGCGGGTTGAGGTGAGCCACCAGGGCGAAGGCGATGCACTCCGGCACCAAGGCGAACGAAGTGGTGAGGCCGGCGAGCAGGTCGGCGCGTAGGCGTGCGGGTTTCATGGAGATCCTGTAAACAACCCCGCGCAATAGGGCCGCGAGGGGTGAGCTTGAAATCGAGGACCGGGATGTTACGGAATTTGTCTGACAGCAGCCACCGCGCATTAATTCATCCCGCTGTGATTCACACCCGGCAAGATGCCGACAAATTTGCCATCATGTTCACTCCACCCGCGGAGATCATGGACATGCCGCTACGCCCCCTCCTCGCCTCGCTGCTGCTGGCCGCCAGCCTGACCGCCCAGGCCGCCACCGAGGTCATCCCGCTACAGCACCGCAGCAGCGCCGAACTGCTGCCTGCCGCCCAGTCGTTTCTCGGCAAGGATGGCACGGTCAGCACCTTCGAGGACAAGCTGATCGTCAACGCAGCGCAGCAGCGCATCGACGACCTGCGCGCCCTGCTGCAACAACTCGACACCGCGCCCAAGCGCCTACTGATCAGCGTCGACAACAACGACAGCAACTTCCAGGACAACCGCGGCAACGCGCGGGTCATCCGCTACGGCACCGCCAACCGCGAAGGCGGCATGCAGCAGGTGCAGGCTAGCGACGGTCAGCCGGCACTGATCCAGGTGGGCCAGAGCATCCCCGTCACCAGCACCGCCACCGACGGTTACGGGCGCATCCAGAGCAACACCGAATACCGCAATGTCACCCAGGGTTTCTACGTCACGCCACGCCTGAGCGGCGACACGGTTCGTCTGCAAATCAGCACTAATAATGATCGAATGAGCCAGGAACGTGCCGATGTAGTGAAAGTGCAGAGCACCGACACGACCGTCACCGGCAAGCTCGGCGAGTGGATCACCCTGGCCGGGTTCAATCAGCAGAGTCAATCCGAACGCAGCGCGTCAAGCCTCAGTTACAGCACCCAGCGCGGTGAAAACATGACTTTGCGGGTCAAGGTCGACCTGGTCGACTGATCCCAGGCAAATCAAGGCCTCGACCAAGGGCCTTGAAACTGACCGCCAAGTCGCGTTAGACCAAAGATGTAGTAACACAAAAAAAGCACTACAAAACATTTGACAGGCTCTTTTTGGCAAGGGCATGATGGCCTCGCTCCCGCTAATCAGAGGCCCTGGCAAGGGTCTTCGAGGTGCGCTCCTCCCACCGTGGAGGCACCTCGTGTCCATACGGCCCACAAGGCGGTTCGACGGGATTGCGACTGCAACGAAGAAGTTGTCCCGAGGGACGGAAGCGCATCACCGCAGTTCTGGCAATCGCGTCGCACCGCAGCAAGGCATCCACGAGCCAACCTGCAGGGCACACCTTCGCCTGGCCTGCCCACCCTTCCCCTTCGCACTTCCCCGTTCGCCGCCGCACTCCCCCGGACAGCACAGCCTGGCCCTCTGACCCGCGTATCCGAGCATCAGCACAATTACACTCAAGATCGATGCGACGAGGTTTATTTCCATGGCACTGACACGCGAACAGCAAATTGCAGCCCTCGAGAAAGACTGGGCCGAAAACCCGCGCTGGAAAGGCGTGACCCGTACCTACACCGCCGCCGATGTCGTTCGCCTGCGTGGCTCGCTGCAACCGGAGCATACCCTGGCTCGCCAGGGCGCAGAGAAACTGTGGAAGCTGGTCACCCAAGGTGCCCACCCGTCCTTCCGCCCAGAAAAAGATTTCGTCAACTGCATGGGCGCCCTGACCGGCGGCCAGGCAGTGCAGCAGGTCAAAGCCGGCATCCAGGCCATCTACCTGTCCGGCTGGCAGGTTGCCGCCGACAACAACTCGGCCGAGTCGATGTACCCCGACCAGTCGCTGTACCCGGTTGACTCGGTGCCGACCGTGGTCAAGCGCATCAACAACTCGTTCCGTCGCGCCGACCAGATCCAGTGGAAAGCCGGCAAGAACCCGGGCGACGACGGCTACATCGACTACTTCGCGCCGATCGTGGCTGACGCCGAAGCCGGTTTCGGCGGCGTACTGAACGCCTACGAGCTGATGAAGAACATGATCGAAGCAGGCGCCGCCGGCGTGCACTTCGAAGACCAACTGGCCTCGGTGAAAAAATGTGGCCACATGGGCGGCAAGGTCCTGGTACCGACCCAGGAAGCCGTGCAGAAGCTGGTAGCCGCACGCCTGGCCGCCGACGTTGCTGGTGTACCGACCATCATCCTGGCCCGTACCGACGCCAACGCCGCCGACCTGCTGACCAGCGACTGCGACCCGTACGACCAGCCGTTCGTGATCGGCGAGCGTACCCGTGAAGGTTTCTACAAGGTACGCGCCGGCCTCGACCAGGCCATCTCCCGCGGCCTGGCCTACGCCCCGTACGCCGACCTGATCTGGTGCGAAACCGCCAAGCCGGACCTGGACGAAGCCCGTCGCTTCGCCGAGGCGATCAAGAAGGAATACCCGGACCAACTGCTGTCGTACAACTGCTCGCCGTCCTTCAACTGGAAGAAGAACCTGGACGACGCCACCATCGCCAAGTTCCAGCGCGAGCTGTCGGCCATGGGCTACAAGCACCAGTTCATCACCCTGGCTGGCATCCACAACATGTGGCACGGCATGTTCAACCTGGCGCACGACTACGCCCGCAACGACATGACCGCCTACGTCAAGCTGCAGGAGCAGGAGTTCGCCGACGCCAGCAAAGGCTACACCTTCGTGGCGCACCAGCAGGAAGTCGGCACCGGCTACTTCGACGACATGACCACCGTGATCCAGGGTGGTGCTTCGTCGGTTACCGCACTGACTGGTTCGACCGAGGAAGAGCAGTTCCACTGATAGCTGTGAACTGTTGAACAAGGCCCGGAATTCGCGAGAATTCCGGGCCTTTTTCATTTCCAGGCCAAACGCTGCCTCCTGTAGGAGCGGCCTCGTGTCGCGAAAGGGCCGCAAAGCGGCCCCGGCGATCTTTGCATGAAGGCTGAGATCCTAGGTCTGCTGCGCAACCCTTTCGCGGCACAAGGCCGCTCCTACAGGGGTCGCATTACCAGCAAAACCCAGGATCAGGTCTAAGCTTGTGGCTACCCCACAGCAAGGACTGCCCATGCCCCGCCCTGGCCACCTGCTCATCGTCGCCATCGCAGCCGCCGCCTTCTATCTATATGCGCTGGCCAGCGACAACGCCCTGCTTGGCCTGCTGGTCAAACCCATTCCGGTGCTCGCCCTGATTGCCTGGCTGAGCACCTTCCCCGCCACACCCTACCGGCGCTGGATCATGATCGGCCTGGCCTTCTCGGTGCTCGGCGACATCCTCCTGGCCATCCCCCGCGACCTGTTCGTGTTCGGCCTGACCGCGTTCCTTTGCGCCCACCTGGCGTACCTTCGCGGTTACTACAGCCTGACCCAACGCCCGGCCTATCCCTCACTGGCCCTCGCACTGCTGGTAGGCGCCTCGCTGCTCGGCCTGCTCGCCAGCCACGGCCTGGGCCCACTGCTGATCCCGGTGGCGCTGTATGCCCTGGCGATCGGCTGCATGCTCTGGCGCGCCTTGGCCTGTGGCGGACTCGCGGCGCTGGGCGCTTGCGCCTTTGTGTTCTCCGACAGCCTGATCGGCATCGACCGCTTCGTCAGCCCGTTCGCCGCCGCCGAGTACCTGATCATCCTCGCCTACTGGCTTGGGCAGTGGCTGATTGCCACGTCCGTGACCCGCAGCGCAAACGATAAAGTATTGATCCAGGGCGGTGCACCTGGCAGCGCAAAATGCTAGAACGAGGGTTTTTCCC
Source organism: Pseudomonas sp. FG47 (assembly GCF_057809115.1). Taxonomy (NCBI): domain Bacteria; kingdom Pseudomonadati; phylum Pseudomonadota; class Gammaproteobacteria; order Pseudomonadales; family Pseudomonadaceae; genus Pseudomonas; species Pseudomonas sp. FG47. Next base: position 43,169 of record NZ_JBMDJI010000002.1, on the reverse strand, counting down.
ATTGGCAAGGGGGCGCGATTGGCCGACGAACTTTGCAAGGCTCAGAAAGGCTAAAACAATACAGCTCAAGTTAAATGATATTAATTATCATTACACAATTAGCCAGCCGTTACGCCATGCAAGAAACATAATTAACAAAACCGCATGCAATGCCCGAAAATCAAGGCTTTCAGCCAGTTACGAACGATTTTTGTTTTTAAACCTACGAATAAATTTGCAACGGAAATTTTACTTGCTCAGGGTTTACCCATAAAATCAGCGCGATTGATTCAGCTGCGACATTTGGTCACTGCGTCTGCGACACCACGTCGCCGCTCTACTTTTTACAGACTGCAGAGCTGGGTCTCTGTATAAGGATTTCAAGCATGTCAGATTCGGTAGGTCTCATCGCCCACAACTGGGGCTTTGCCATCTTCCTCCTGGGTGTCGTCGGCCTGTGTGCCTTCATGCTCGGCCTGTCCAGCCTGCTCGGTAGCAAGGCCTGGGGTCGCGCCAAGAACGAACCCTTCGAATCCGGCATGCTGCCCGTCGGCAGCGCCCGCCTGCGCCTCTCCGCCAAATTCTATCTGGTCGCGATGCTGTTCGTGATCTTCGATATCGAAGCCCTCTTCCTGTATGCATGGTCTGTGTCCGTCCGCGAAAGCGGCTGGACCGGATTCGTCGAAGCACTCGTTTTCATTGCAATTCTGTTGGCTGGTCTTGTCTACCTATGGCGCGTCGGGGCGCTCGATTGGGCTCCCGAAGGTCGCCGCAAGCGGCAAGCGAAGCTGAAACAATGAGGCTTTGGCATGCAATACAATCTCACCAGAATCGATCCGGATGCACCCAACGAGCAGTACCCGGTCGGTGAACGGGAAACCGTCACCGATCAACTGCTAGAGGACCAGGTCCACAAGAACATCTACATGGGGAAACTCGAGGATGTGCTGCGTGGCGCGGTCAACTGGGGTCGCAAGAACTCCCTCTGGCCGTACAACTTCGGCCTGTCCTGCTGCTACGTGGAAATGACCACGGCCTTCACGGCACCCCACGACATCGCCCGCTTCGGCGCCGAAGTCATCCGGGCCTCGCCGCGTCAGGCCGACTTCATGGTCATCGCCGGTACCTGCTTCGTCAAAATGGCGCCGATCATCCAGCGCCTGTACGAGCAGATGCTCGAGCCGAAGTGGGTCATCTCCATGGGTTCGTGCGCCAACTCCGGTGGCATGTACGACATCTACTCGGTCGTTCAGGGGGTCGACAAGTTCCTCCCCGTGGACGTCTACGTGCCTGGCTGCCCGCCGCGCCCCGAGGCATTCCTGCAAGGCTTGATGCTGCTGCAGGAGTCGATCGGCCAAGAACGACGCCCGCTTTCCTGGGTGGTTGGCGATCAAGGCATCTACCGTGCCGAGATGCCCGCCCAGAAAGACCTGCGTCGCGAACAGCGCATTGCGGTTACCAACCTGCGCAGCCCCGACGAAGTCTGATCCAGCGACCTGCCGCCCGCTCCCGAAGGAGCCGGCGGCCTGGCTTCATTCTTAACGTTGACCCAAAGCGACCGAGACCATGACAGCGGACAACGCTATTTATATTCCGCCTTACAAGGCTGACGACCAGGATGTGGTCGTCGAACTGCACAACCGATTCGGCGCCGACGCTTTCGTCGCCCAGGAAACCCGCACCGGCATGCCGGTACTGTGGGTAAAGCGTGCCCAGCTCAAGGAAATCCTCACCTTCCTGCGCAACGTCGCCAAGCCGTACAGCATGCTGTACGACCTGCACGGCGTCGACGAGCGCCTGCGCACCCAGCGCCGCGGCCTGCCGGCCGCCGACTTCAGCGTGTTCTACCACCTGCTGTCGGTCGAGCGTAACAGCGACGTGATGATCAAGGTGTCGCTGAGCGAAGGCGACCTCAACCTGCCAACCGTCACCGGCATCTGGCCCAACGCCAACTGGTACGAGCGTGAAGTCTGGGACATGTTCGGCATCGACTTCGCCGGCCACCCGCACCTGAGCCGTATCATGATGCCGCCGACCTGGGAAGGTCACCCGCTGCGCAAGGACTACCCGGCCCGCGCCACCGAATTCGACCCCTACAGCCTGACCCTGGCCAAGCAACAGCTTGAAGAGGAATCGGCACGTTTCAACCCGGAAGCCTGGGGCATGAAGCGTTCGGGCGCCAACGAGGACTACATGTTCCTCAACCTCGGCCCCAACCACCCTTCGGCCCACGGTGCCTTCCGTATCGTCCTGCAGTTGGACGGCGAAGAGATCGTCGACTGCGTCCCGGACATCGGCTACCACCACCGTGGCGCCGAGAAGATGGCCGAGCGCCAGTCGTGGCACAGCTTCATCCCCTACACCGACCGTATCGACTACCTCGGCGGGGTGATGAACAACCTGCCGTACGTGCTCGCGGTGGAGAAGCTGGCCGGCATCCAGGTGCCGCAGAAGGTCGACGTGATTCGCATCATGCTCGCCGAATTCTTCCGCATCACCAGCCACCTGTTGTTCCTGGGTACCTATATCCAGGACGTCGGCGCCATGACCCCGGTGTTCTTCACCTTCACCGACCGCCAGCGCGCCTACACCGTGATCGAGGCGATCACCGGTTTCCGCCTGCACCCGGCCTGGTACCGCATCGGTGGCGTCGCCCACGACCTGCCGCGCGGCTGGGACAAGTTGGTCAAGGACTTCGTCGAATGGCTGCCCAAGCGCCTCGACGAATACACCAAGGCCGCCCTGCAGAACAGCATCCTCAAGGGCCGTACCATCGGCGTTGCCGCGTACAACACCAAGGAAGCCCTGGCCTGGGGCACCACCGGTGCCGGGCTGCGTTCCACCGGTTGCGACTTCGACCTGCGTAAAGCCCGCCCGTACTCCGGCTACGAGAACTTCGAGTTCGAAGTACCGCTGGCCCACAACGGCGATGCCTACGATCGCTGCATGGTCCGTGTCGAGGAGATGCGCCAGAGTATCCGCATCATCGACCAGTGCCTGCGCAACATGCCGGAAGGCCCGTACAAGGCGGATCATCCGCTGACCACGCCGCCACCGAAAGAGCGCACCTTGCAGCACATCGAAACCCTGATCACGCACTTCCTGCAAGTCTCGTGGGGCCCGGTCATGCCGGCCAACGAGTCGTTCCAGATGATCGAGGCGACCAAGGGCATCAACAGTTACTACCTGACGAGCGATGGCGGCACCATGAGCTACCGCACCCGGATCCGTACCCCGAGCTACCCGCACCTGCAGCAGATCCCTTCGGTGATCAAAGGCAGCATGGTCGCGGACTTGATCGCGTACCTGGGCAGTATCGACTTCGTTATGGCTGACGTGGACCGCTAAGCATGAACAGCACGCTTATCCAAACCGACCGTTTCGCCCTGAGCGAAACCGAGCGCTCGGCCATCGAGCACGAGATGCACCACTACGAGGACCCGCGCGCGGCGTCCATCGAAGCCCTGAAGATCGTCCAGAAAGAGCGCGGCTGGGTGCCGGACGGCGCCATCTACGCCATCGGCGAAGTGCTGGGCATCCCCGCCAGCGACGTCGAGGGCGTGGCCACCTTCTACAGCCAGATCTTCCGCCAACCCGTTGGCCGCCACATCATCCGCGTGTGCGACAGCATGGTCTGCTACATCGGCGGCCATGAGTCGGTGGTCAGCCAGATCCAGAGCGAGCTGGGCATCGGCCTCGGCCAGACCACCGCGGACGGGCGCTTCACCCTGCTGCCAGTATGCTGCCTGGGTAACTGCGACAAAGCCCCGGCGCTGATGATCGACGACGACACCTTTGGCGACGTACAGCCCGCTGGCGTCTCCAAGCTGCTGGAGGGCTACGTATGACCATCACTTCCTTCGGCCCGGCCAACCGCATTGCGCGCACCGCCGAAACCCACCCGCTGACCTGGCGCCTGCGTGACGACGGCGAGCCGGTCTGGCTGGCCGAGTACGAGTCCAAGAACGGCTATGCCGCCGCGCGCAAGGCGCTGGCCGAGATGTCCGCCGACGACATCGTGCAGAGCGTCAAGGACTCCGGCCTCAAGGGCCGTGGCGGCGCGGGCTTCCCCACTGGCGTGAAGTGGGGCCTGATGCCCAAAGACGAATCCATGAACATCCGCTACCTGCTGTGCAACGCGGATGAAATGGAGCCCAACACCTGGAAGGACCGCATGCTGATGGAGCAACAGCCCCATCTGCTGGTCGAGGGCATGCTGATCAGCGCCCGCGCGCTGAAGGCCTACCGTGGCTACATCTTCCTGCGTGGCGAATACACCACCGCAGCGAAGAACCTCAACCGCGCCATCGATGAAGCCAAGGCAGCGGGCCTCTTGGGCAAGAACATCCTCGGTTCGGGCTTCGACTTCGAGCTGTTCGTGCACACCGGAGCCGGGCGCTACATCTGCGGTGAAGAAACCGCGCTGATCAACTCGCTCGAAGGCCGTCGCGCCAACCCGCGCTCCAAGCCGCCCTTCCCTGCCGCCGTCGGCGTGTGGGGCAAGCCGACTTGCGTGAACAACGTCGAGACCCTGTGCAACGTGCCGGCCATCGTCGCCAACGGCAACGACTGGTACAAGTCGCTGGCCCGCGAAGGCAGCGAAGACCACGGCACCAAGCTGATGGGCTTCTCCGGCAAGGTGAAGAACCCGGGCCTGTGGGAGCTGCCGTTCGGCGTCACCGCCCGCGAGCTGTTCGAAGACTACGCCGGCGGCATGCGCGACGGCTTCAAGCTCAAGTGCTGGCAGCCAGGCGGCGCCGGTACCGGCTTCCTGCTGCCCGAGCACCTCGACGCGCAGATGTACGCCGGTGGCATCGCCAAGGTCGGCACCCGTATGGGTACGGGCCTTGCCATGGCGGTCGACGACAGCATCAACATGGTCTCGCTGCTGCGCAACATGGAAGAGTTCTTCGCCCGCGAGTCGTGCGGCTGGTGCACCCCCTGCCGTGACGGCCTGCCGTGGAGCGTGAAGATGCTCCGCGCCCTGGAGAAAGGCCAGGGCCGCGCCGAAGACATCGAGACGCTGCTGGGGCTGGTCAACTTCCTCGGCCCAGGCCGTACCTTCTGTGCTCACGCACCAGGTGCCGTCGAGCCATTGGGTAGTGCCATCAAGTACTTCCGCTCGGAGTTCGAGGCCGGTGTCGCGCCGCAAAGCGCCGGCGCCCTGCGCCCGGACCTGGCGAAACCGATTGTGGTAGGCGCATAACAAGATAGACCGCGGGTGGTCCGTGCCACCCGCCAGCCTGCCGGCCGGCCCGCATGAAGCGTGGCGTGCCACAGGCTCACCGATTTCCATTAGCCACGCCCGCTCACGCGGGCCAACGAAGAACTTTGAACAATGGCCACTATCCACGTAGACGGCAAAGCGCTCGAAGTCAACGGTGCGGACAACCTGTTACAGGCGTGTCTGTCGCTCGGCCTCGACATCCCCTATTTCTGCTGGCACCCGGCGCTCGGTAGCGTCGGCGCCTGCCGGCAGTGCGCGGTCAAGCAGTACACCGACGAGAACGACACCCGTGGTCGTATCGTCATGTCCTGCATGACCCCTGCCTCCGACGGCACCTGGATCTCCATCGACGATGAAGAGTCCAAGGCGTTCCGCGCCAGCGTCGTCGAATGGCTGATGACCAACCACCCGCACGACTGCCCGGTGTGCGAGGAAGGCGGTCACTGCCACCTGCAGGACATGACGGTAATGACCGGCCACAACGAGCGCCGCTACCGTTTCACCAAGCGTACTCACCAGAACCAGGACCTTGGCCCGTTCATCGCCCATGAGATGAACCGCTGCATCGCCTGCTACCGGTGCGTGCGCTACTACAAGGACTACGCCGGCGGCACCGACCTGGGCGTGTATGGCGCCCACGACAACGTATACTTCGGTCGCGTCGAAGACGGCGTGCTGGAAAGCGAGTTCTCCGGCAACCTCACCGAGGTCTGCCCGACCGGTGTGTTCACCGACAAGACCCACTCCGAGCGCTACAACCGCAAGTGGGACATGCAGTTCGCCCCGAGCATCTGCCATGGCTGCTCCAGCGGCTGCAACATCAGCCCCGGCGAGCGCTATGGCGAACTGCGCCGCATCGAGAACCGCTTCAACGGCTCGGTGAACCAGTACTTCCTGTGCGACCGTGGCCGTTTCGGCTATGGCTACGTCAACCGCAAGGATCGTCCACGCCAGCCACACCTGGCCGATGGCACCAAGCTGTCCCTCGACGCCGCCCTGGACAAGGCCGCCGACCTGCTGCGCGGCCGCACCATCGTCGGCATCGGCTCGCCACGCGCCAGCCTCGAGAGCAACTACGGCCTGCGCGAGCTGGTCGGTGCCGAATACTTCTACTCGGGCATGGAAGCCGGTGAGCTGGCCCGCGTGCGCCTGGCGCTGAACGTGCTGAACAGCAGCCCGCTACCAGTGCCGACCCTGCGCGACATCGAAGACCACGACGCCGTGTTCGTGCTCGGTGAAGACCTGACCCAGACCGCCGCCCGTGTCGCCCTGGCCGTGCGCCAGGCCACCAAGGGCAAGGCCGAGGCCATGGCCGACGCCATGCGCGTGCAGCCTTGGCTGGACGCCGCGGTGAAGAACATCGGCCAGCACGCGCTGTACCCGCTGTTCATCGCTTCGCTGGCTGAAACCAAGCTCGATGACGTGGCCGAAGAGTGTGTGCACGCCGCTCCCGCCGACCTCGCCCGCATCGGTTTCGCCGTGGCCCACGCCATCGACCCAAGCGCCCCAGCCGTCGAAGGCCTGGACGCCGAAGCCAAGGCCTTGGCCCAGCGCATCGCCGACGCCCTGGTCGCGGCCCAGCGCCCACTAGTCGTCGCCGGTACCTCACTGGCCGATCCTGCGCTGATCGAAGCCGCCGCCAACATCGCCAAGGCTCTCAAGCTGCGCGAGAAGAACGGTTCGCTGAGCCTGGTCGTGCCTGAAGCCAACAGCCTCGGTCTGGCGATGATGGGCGGTGAGTCCGTCGATGCGGCGCTGGACGCCGTGATCAGCGGCAAGGCCGACGCCATCGTCGTGCTGGAAAACGACCTGTACGCCCGCGTACCGGCCGCCAAGGTCGAGGCAGCCCTGGCCGCGGCCAAGGTGGTGATCGTTGCCGACCACTCGAAAACCCCGACTGTCGACCGCGCCCACCTGGTACTGCCGGCCGCCTCGTTCGCCGAAGGCGACGGCACCCTGGTCAGCCAGGAAGGCCGTGCCCAGCGCTTCTTCCAGGTGTTCGACCCGCAATATCTGGACAGCAGCATCCAGATCCACGAAGGCTGGCGCTGGATGCACGCCCTGCGTGCCACCCTGCTGAACAAGCCGGTGGACTGGACCCAGCTCGACCACGTCACCAGCGCCTGCGCCGAAGCCACCCCGCAACTGGCCGGCATCGTCAACGCAGCGCCAAGCGCCGCGTTCCGCATCAAGGGCATGAAGCTGGCCCGTGAGCCGCTGCGCTACTCCGGCCGTACCGCCATGCGCGCCAACATCAGCGTGCACGAGCCGCGTACCCCGCAGGACAAGGACACCGCGTTCGCCTTCTCCATGGAAGGTTACTCGGGCTCGGCCGAACCGCGCCAGCAAGTGCCGTTCGCCTGGTCGCCAGGCTGGAACTCGCCACAGGCCTGGAACAAGTTCCAGGACGAGGTCGGTGGCCACCTGCGCGCCGGTGACCCGGGCGTGCGCCTGATCGAATCGCAAGGCGACCGCCTGAGCTGGTTCAGCGCCATTCCGGGCGCGTTCAACCCGGCCCGTGGCACCTGGACCGCGGTACCGTTCTTCCACCTGTTCGGCAGCGAAGAGTCCTCCTCGCGCGCCACCCCGGTGCAGGAGCGCATCCCGGCCGCCTACGTGGCCCTGGCCAAGTCCGAGGCCGACCGCCTGGGCGTCAACGACGGCGCGCTGCTGAGCCTGAACGTGGCTGGCGTGGCCCTGCGTCTGCCGCTGCGTATCAATGAAGAACTGGGCGCTGGCCTGGTTGCGTTGCCCAAAGGCCTGGCCGGCATTCCGCCCGCCATCTTCGGTGCAGCCGTCGAAGGCCTGCAGGAGGCAGCACAATGAGCTGGTTCACCCCCGAAGTGATCGACGTGATCATTCAGGTCGTCAAGGCCATCGTGGTGCTGCTGGCCGTGGTGGTCTGCGGCGCGCTGCTCAGCTTCGTCGAACGTCGCCTGCTGGGCTGGTGGCAGGACCGCTACGGCCCGAACCGCGTCGGCCCGTACGGCATGTTCCAGATCGCCGCCGACATGCTGAAGATGTTCTTCAAGGAAGACTGGAACCCGCCCTTCGTCGACAAGGTGATCTTCACCCTGGCGCCGGTGGTGGCCATGAGCGCCCTGCTGATCGCCTTCTCGATCATCCCGATCACCCCAGGCTGGGGCGTCGCCGACCTGAACATCGGCCTGCTGTTCTTCTTCGCCATGGCCGGTCTTTCGGTGTACGCCGTGCTGTTCGCCGGCTGGTCGTCGAACAACAAGTACGCCCTGCTCGGCAGCCTGCGGGCTTCGGCGCAGACCGTGTCGTACGAAGTGTTCCTGGGCCTGGCGCTGATGGGCGTGGTGGTGCAGGTGGGCTCGTTCAACATGCGCGACATCGTTGAATACCAGGCCAACAACCTGTGGTTCATCATTCCGCAGTTCTTCGGTTTCTGCACCTTCTTCATCGCTGGCGTCGCCGTGACCCACCGTCACCCGTTCGACCAACCAGAAGCGGAACAGGAACTGGCCGACGGCTACCACATCGAATATGCCGGCATGAAATGGGGCATGTTCTTCGTTGGCGAGTACATCGGTATCGTCCTCATCTCGGCGCTGCTGGTCACCTTGTTCTTCGGCGGCTGGCACGGCCCGTTCGGCATCCTGCCGCAGGTGCCGTTCCTGTGGTTCGCCCTGAAGACCGCGTTCTTCATCATGCTGTTCATCCTGCTGCGCGCCTCGATCCCGCGCCCACGCTATGACCAGGTGATGGACTTCAGCTGGAAGTTCTGCCTGCCGCTGACCCTGATCAATTTGCTGGTGACCGCTGCGATCGTGCTCTACAACACGCCAGCCGTCGCGGCCCAGTGAGGATTTGACCCATGTTCAAGTATATCGGCGACATCGTTAAGGGCACCGGCACACAGCTGCGCAGCCTGGCCATGGTGTTCTCCCACGGGTTCCGCAAGCGCGACACCCTGCAGTACCCCGAAGAACCCGTGTACCTGCCGCCGCGCTACCGTGGCCGCATCGTCCTCACCCGCGACCCCGACGGCGAGGAGCGCTGCGTGGCGTGCAACCTCTGCGCGGTGGCCTGCCCGGTCGGCTGCATCTCGTTGCAGAAGGCCGAGACCGAGGACGGCCGTTGGTACCCCGAGTTCTTCCGCATCAACTTCTCGCGCTGCATCTTCTGCGGCCTGTGCGAAGAGGCGTGCCCGACCACCGCGATCCAGCTGACTCCGGATTTCGAAATGGCCGAGTTCAAGCGTCAGGACCTGGTGTACGAGAAAGAAGATCTGCTGATCTCCGGCCCCGGCAAGAACCCTGACTACAACTTCTACCGTGTTGCGGGCATGGCGATCGCTGGCAAGCCGAAGGGCTCCGCACAGAACGAAGCCGAGCCGATCAACGTGAAGAGCTTGCTCCCATAAGGACAGAAAGATGGAATTCGCTTTCTACTTCGCATCCGGTGTCGCCGTTGTCTCCACGCTGCGCGTGGTGACCGGCACCAACCCGGTGCACGCCCTGCTCTACCTGATCATCTCGCTGATTTCCGTGGCGATGATCTTCTTCTCCCTCGGTGCGCCCTTCGCCGGTGCCCTGGAAGTGATCGCCTACGCCGGTGCCATCATGGTGCTGTTCGTGTTCGTGGTGATGATGCTCAACCTCGGGCCGGCCTCGGTCGCCCAGGAGCGTGGCTGGCTCAAGCCGGGCATCTGGGCGGGGCCGGTGATCCTCGCCGCCCTGCTGCTGCTGGAGCTGCTCTACGTGCTGTTCGTCACCCCGTCGGGCGCTGCCATCAGCGGTACCACCGTCAGCGCCAAAGAGGTCGGCATCAGCCTGTTCGGCCCTTACCTGCTGGTGGTCGAACTGGCCTCGATGCTGCTGCTCGCGGCAGCCGTCACCGCCTTCCACCTGGGCCGCAACGAGGCGAAGGAGTAAATCATGGGTGCTATCCCTCTCGAGCATGGTCTGGCGGTCGCCGGCATCCTGTTCTGCTTAGGTCTGGTTGGCCTGATGGTCCGCCGCAACATTCTCTTCGTGCTCATGAGCCTGGAAGTCATGATGAACGCCGCTGCCCTGGCGTTCATCGTCGCCGGTGCCCGTTGGGTCCAGCCCGACGGCCAGGTGATGTTCATTCTGGTGATCAGCCTGGCAGCCGCCGAGGCCAGCATTGGCCTGGCGATCCTGCTGCAGCTGTATCGCCGCTTCCACACTCTCGATATCGATGCTGCCAGTGAGATGCGCGGATGAACCTTATCTTCCTGACGTTCGTATTCCCCCTGATCGGCTTCCTGCTGCTGTCGTTCTCGCGTGGGCGGTTCTCGGAGAACCTGTCCGCGCTGATCGGCGTCGGCTCGGTCGGTCTGTCGGCGGCCACCGCCGCCTACGTGATCTGGCAGTTCAACGTCGCCCCGCCTGAAGGCGGCGCGTACAGCCAGCTGCTGTGGCAGTGGATGTCGGTGGACGGCTTCGCGCCGAACTTCATCCTGTACGTGGATGGCCTGTCGGTCACCATGCTGGGCGTGGTCACCGGCGTCGGCTTCCTGATTCACCTGTTCGCCTCCTGGTACATGCGTGGCGAAGCCGGTTACTCGCGCTTCTTCTCATACACCAACCTGTTCATCGCCAGCATGCTGTTCCTGGTGCTGGGCGACAACCTGCTGTTCATCTACTTCGGCTGGGAAGGCGTGGGCCTGTGCTCGTACCTGTTGATCGGTTTCTACTACAGCAACCGCAACAACGGTAACGCGGCACTCAAGGCGTTCATCGTCACCCGTATCGGCGACGTGTTCATGGCCATCGGCCTGTTCATCCTGTTCGTCCAGCTGGGCACGCTGAACGTGCAGGAACTGCTGGTGCTGGCACCGCAGAAGTTCCAGGCCGGCGACACCTGGATGGTCCTGGCGACCCTGATGCTGCTGGGTGGCGCGGTCGGTAAATCGGCCCAGCTGCCGCTGCAGACCTGGCTGGCCGACGCGATGGCCGGCCCGACCCCGGTTTCGGCGCTGATCCACGCCGCCACCATGGTGACCGCGGGCGTGTACCTGATCGCCCGTACCAACGGCCTGTTCCTGCTGGCGCCGGACGTGCTGCACCTGGTAGGTGTTGTCGGTGGCGTGACCCTGGTCCTGGCCGGCTTCGCCGCCCTGGTACAGACCGACATCAAGCGTATCCTCGCCTACTCGACCATGAGCCAGATCGGCTACATGTTCCTGGCCCTGGGCGTCGGCGCCTGGGACGCGGCGATCTTCCACCTGATGACCCATGCCTTCTTCAAGGCCCTGCTGTTCCTTGCCTCGGGTGCGGTGATCGTTGCCTGCCACCATGAGCAGAACATCTTCAAGATGGGCGGCCTGTGGAAGAAGCTGCCGCTGGCCTATGCCAGCTTCGTGGTCGGTGGCGCCGCCCTGGCCGCCCTGCCGATCCTGACCGTGGGCTTCTACTCCAAGGACGAGATCCTCTGGGAAGCCTTCGCCAGCGGCAACAGCGGCCTGCTGTACGCCGGCCTGGTCGGCGCGTTCATGACCTCGCTGTACACCTTCCGCCTGATCTTCATCGCCTTCCACGGCGAAGCCAAGACCGAAGCCCATGCGGGCCACGGCATCAGCCACTGGCTGCCGCTGGGCGTGCTGATCGTGCTGTCGACCTTCGTTGGCGCCTGGATCCACCCGCCACTGGCCGGTGTGCTGCCTGAAAGCGCCGGCCACGCCGGTGGCGAAGCCAAGCACTCGCTGGAAATCGCCTCGGGCGCCATCGCCATCGCCGGTATCCTGCTGTCGGCCCTGCTGTTCCTGGGCAAGCGTCGCCTGGTCACCGCGATCGCCAACAGTGGTATCGGTCGCGTCCTGTCGGCCTGGTGGTTCGCCGCCTGGGGCTTCGACTGGATCTACGACAAGCTCTTCGTCAAACCTTACCTGCTGATCAGCCACATCCTGCGCAAGGATCCGGTTGACCGCAGCATCGGCCTTATCCCTCGCCTGGCTCGCGGCGGTCACGTCGCCATGAGCAAGACCGAGACCGGCCAGCTGCGCTGGTACACCGCTTCGATCGCCGTCGGTGCCGTACTGGTACTCGGTGCCGTGGTAGTGGCCGCGGTATGACCATGAATCTTGCGACTTTGCCAAAGGAAACCAACCCGTCATGATTTTGCCTTGGCTGATCCTGATCCCCTTCATCGGCGGCTTCCTGTGCTGGCTGGGTGAGCGCTTCGGCGCCACCCTGCCGCGCTGGATCGCGCTGCTGACCATGTCCCTGCTGCTCGGCATCGGCCTGTGGCTGTGGGCGAACGGCAACTACACCCTGGCCCCGGCGCCGGGCGCCGAACCGGCCTGGGCCCTCGAATACAAGGTCGAGTGGATCAAGCGCTTCGGCATCAGCATCCACCTGGCCCTCGACGGCCTGTCGCTGCTGATGATCCTGCTTACCGGCCTGCTCGGCGTGCTGTCGGTGCTGTGCTCGTGGAAAGAGATCCAGCGCCACGTCGGCTTCTTCCACCTCAACCTGATGTGGATCCTCGGTGGCGTGGTCGGTGTGTTCCTGGCGCTCGACCTGTTCCTGTTCTTCTTCTTCTGGGAAATGATGCTGGTGCCGATGTACTTCCTCATCGCGCTCTGGGGTCACAGCTCGGCCGATGGCAAGAAGACGCGGATCTACGCAGCGACCAAGTTCTTCATCTTCACCCAGGCCAGCGGCCTGATCATGCTGGTGGCGATCCTCGGCCTGGTGCTGGTCAACTACAACAGCACCGGGGTGATCACCTTCAACTACAGCGACCTGCTCAAGGCCGAGTTGCCAGCCGGCGTCGAGTACATCCTGATGCTGGGCTTCTTCATCGCCTTCGCGGTGAAGCTGCCGGTGGTACCGTTCCACTCCTGGCTGCCTGATGCCCACGCCCAGGCGCCGACCGCAGGCTCCGTGGACCTGGCCGGTATCCTGCTGAAGACCGCGGCCTACGGCCTGCTGCGCTTCGCCCTGCCGCTGTTCCCGAACGCCTCGGCCGAGTTCGCGCCGATCGCCATGACTCTGGGCCTGATCGGTATCTTCTACGGTGCCTTCCTGGCCTTCGCGCAAACCGACATCAAGCGCCTGATCGCCTTCTCCAGCGTCTCGCACATGGGCTTCGTGCTGATCGGTATCTACTCCGGTAGCCAGCAAGCCCTGCAGGGCGCGGTGATCCAGATGCTGGCCCACGGCCTGTCGGCTGCCGCGCTGTTCATTCTGTCCGGCCAGCTGTACGAGCGCCTGCACACCCGTGACATGCGCCAGATGGGTGGCCTGTGGCACCGCATCGCGTATCTGCCAGCCATCAGCCTGTTCTTCGCCGCCGCCTCGCTGGGCCTGCCAGGCACCGGCAACTTCGTCGGCGAGTTCCTGATCCTGATCGGCAGCTTCGCCCACGTGCCATGGATCACCGTGATCGCCACCACAGGCCTTGTGTTCGGTTCGGTGTACTCGCTGATCATGATCCACCGCGCCTACTTCGGCCCGGCCAAGGCCGACACCGTGCTGGCCGGCATGGACAGTCGCGAGCTGATCATGGTGCTGGGCCTGGCTGGCCTCTTGATCCTGCTGGGCGTGTATCCGCAGCCGTTCCTCGACACCTCTGCCGCCACCATGAGCGGTGTGCAGCAGTGGCTCGGTTCCGCTTTCACTCAACTCGCTTCGGCCCGGTAAGAGCGCTATGGAATTCACCACTCAACACTTCATCGCATTGGCGCCGATGCTGATCACCACCATCACCACGGTGGTGGTGATGCTGGCGATCGCCTGGAAGCGCAACCACTCGCAGACCTTCCTGCTGTCCACCGTGGGCCTGAACCTGGCCTTGCTGTCGATCCTGCCGGCGCTGAAGGTCGCGCCGCTGGCGGTCACCTCACTGGTGACCATCGACAAGTTCGCCTGCCTGTACATGGCGATCATCCTGGTGGCCACCCTGGCCTGCGTCACCCTCGCCCACGCCTACCTCGGCGAAGGCTCCAAAGGCTTCCCGGGCAACCGTGAAGAACTGTACCTGCTGCTGCTGATGTCGGCACTGGGTGGCCTGGTGCTGGTCAGCGCCAACCACCTGGCCGGCCTGTTCATCGGCCTGGAGCTGCTGTCAGTGCCGGTCTACGGCCTGGTGGCGTATGCGTTCTTCAACAAGCGCTCGCTGGAAGCCGGCATCAAGTACATGGTGCTGTCGGCCGCCGGTTCCGCCTTCCTGCTGTTCGGCATGGCGCTGCTGTATGCCGACGCCGGCGCCCTGACCTTCGACCAACTGGGCAAAGCCCTGGCCGCTACCAGCATGCCAAGCCTGCTGGCCCAACTGGGCCTGGGCATGATGCTGGTGGGCCTGGCCTTCAAGCTGTCGCTGGTACCGTTCCACCTGTGGACCCCGGACGTGTACGAAGGCGCCCCGGCGCCGGTCGCCGCGTTCCTGGCCACCGCCAGCAAGGTCGCGGTGTTCGCCGTGGTCGTGCGCCTGTTCATGCTCTCCCCCGCCGCCAGCAGCGGCGTGCTGAGCACCGTGCTGGCAGTCATCGCCGTGGCGTCGATCATCATCGGCAACCTGCTGGCGCTGACCCAGAGCAACCTCAAGCGCCTGCTGGGTTACTCGTCCATCGCCCACTTCGGCTACCTGGTCATCGCCCTGGTCGCCAGCAAGGGCCTGGCCCTGGAAGCCATGGGCGTGTACCTGGTCACCTACGTGATCACCAGCCTCGGCGCCTTCGGCGTGATCACCCTGATGTCCTCGCCGTACGCCGGGCGTGACGCTGATGCCCTGTACGAGTACCGCGGCCTGTTCTGGCGCCGTCCGTACCTCACCGCGGTACTGACCGTGATGATGCTGTCGCTGGCCGGTATCCCACTGACCGCAGGCTTCATCGGCAAGTTCTACATCATCGCCACCGGCGTCGAGTCGCACCTGTGGTGGCTGGTCGGCGCCCTGGTGATCGGCAGCGCCATCGGCGTGTACTACTACCTGCGGGTCATGGTCACCCTGTACCTGGTCGAACCGAACCTGCGTCGCCACGACGCCCCGCTGAAGTGGGAACAGCGCACTGGTGGCGTGATGCTGCTGGCCATCGCGATCCTCGCTTTCGTTCTCGGTGTTTACCCGCAGCCGCTGCTGGAGATGGTGCAGCAGGCTGGATTGCAACTGATCGGCTGATCGGCTGCCAGCGTCACTAGACACCCCGCCTCGGCGGGGTGTTTTTTTTCGGGTCCTACAGATCGTCCCCTGTGCTTCGTCTGCCCTTTGCAGCGTCAGACTCCCGCACCCGATCTGGAACCTCGTCCCCATGCGCCCCACCCTGCCCTACTCTCTGCTGGCCCTGTTCGTCGCCGGCACCGCCCAGGCCGCCAACCGCGTCGAACTCGACCAGATGCTGATCCAGGACCATCAACAGTCCGAGCTGGAAGCCGCCGCCGATCACCTGCGTGAAATCCCCGGCGCCAGCAACCTGGTGGACATGGACAAGGTAGGCCAGGGCCGGGTGGCCAGCAACCAGGATGTGCTGGCCTACCAGCCGGGAGTGTTCGCCCAGTCGGCGGGCAACGACGGCATCAAGCTGTCGATCCGTGGTTCGGGCATCAACCGCGCGCCGGGTGCCCACGGCTCGGGCGTCTACACGATGTTCGACGGCCTGCCGCTGACAGGTCCCGGCGGCACGCCCTATGAGCTGTTCGAACCGCTGTGGCTGAGCCGCGCCGAAGTGCTGCGTGGTGCCAACGGTTTCGACCAGGGCTCACTTGCCCTGGGCGGCGCGATCAACTACGTGACCCACACCGGCTACGATGCCGCACCCTTGCAGGTGCGCTACGAAGTCGGCAGCCGTGGCTACCAGCGCCGGCATGTCAGCAGCGGCCAAGTGCTGGGCAACCTCGACTATTACGTAGCGCTTACCGACGCCGAGTACGACGGCTTCCAGCGGCACAGCAGCGGCAGCGCCAAGGGCATCGCCGCCAACGTCGGCTATCGTTTCAACCCGAATCTGGAAACGCGCTTCTACCTACGCTATCGCGAGACCGAGAACGACCTGGCCGGACGCCTGACCAAGGACCAGATCAAGCACGATCCGCGTGCGGCAAACCCGGCCTACCTGGCCCGCGATGACAGCCGCCCGCAACCGGGCAGCACCTGGGTCGGCAACAAGACCACCTTCTTCCTGGATGACGAATCGCGCCTGGAGGCGGGGCTGGTCTATCACGACTACCCAATGGACCTGCGCGAAGGCCCGATGCGCCTGAAGGTCGCCTACACCGATGTCAGCGGCACGCTGAACTACTTGCGGCGTGACACCCTGTTCGGCCATGAGAGCAAGACCACCCTGGGCTGGCGCACCACCAAGCACCTGCCCAACAGCGGCGCCTCGCAGTTCGCTCGCCCCGACGGCGACAATTTCGGGGCTCGCACCCGCGACTTCAGCTACCAGGGCTCGGACACTGTGTTGCATGCAGGCAACGATCTGGAGCTGATTCCGAACCTGTGGCTGACCACGGGCCTGGCGATGATCTACACCCGCCGTGAAAGCGACGTCACCTATCCAAGCAGTGGCGGCAAGGTCAGCCAGCATGACTGGGATTATGCGCCACGGTTGGGCCTGCGCTACGACATCCGCCCGGACCTGCAGGTCTACGGCAACCTCAGCCGCTCGGTGGAGCCGCCGCACCCGTGGTCACTGGTCTGGAGCGCGCCGGTAAACAACCAGCCAATGAAGATGCAGAACCAGACCGCCACCACCCTTGAACTGGGCGCACGCGGCGATTCTGCGCTGGGCCGTTGGGACCTTGCCTGGTACTACGCCCAGGTACGTCATGAACTGCTGAACGTGGAAGTCGTGCAAGGCTTGCCGTTCAAGGAGTTCAACGCCAGCCCCACCGTGCACCAGGGCATCGAAGCCGGCCTGGACAGCCTCCTCTGGGAACAACCCGGCACCGGCAAGCTAAGCCTGCGCCAGGCCTACACCTTCAGCGACTTCCACTACCGCGATGACGACAAGTTTGGCGACAACCGCCTGCCCGGCATCCCCATGCATTACTACCAGGCCGAGTTGCGTTACGACTGGCCGACGGGGTTCTACGCCGGCGTGAATACGCAGATGGCCTCCAAGGTGCAAGTGGACTACGCCAACAGCAGCCACGCTGACGCCTACGCCCTGCTCGGCGCGCGGCTGGGCTGGGATTCGCCGAAACGTGACTGGCAGACATGGCTGGACCTGCGCAACCTGACCAACCAGCGCTATGCAGCGACGGTGACGCCAGGGTATGACGATGGCGGCAAGGATGTCGCCCGTTCGACGCCGGGGGAAGGTTTCGCAGCTTATCTGGGGGTTTCTTACAGCTTCCGCTAGGCCAACGGTCTGCACTGAATACGTGCCTTGGTAGATTTATTTCACCAAGACGCAGCGCAACCTCTATCGAGTCAGGTTTGACTTACAAGCCTGGATGAATAGCGCCAGCCCGTTTGAGGCCATTCCCGCTTCGGTACTGAATAAAACTTACACGCCTGCGTCAGCAAACCCTGATCCCAAGAAATATTTCATCTGCAATTGCAGCCTCGGCCGTTACAAAACCCTCGCAGGCCGGGGCTTTATCCCACAGCGCGCCTGCTGTTTTACGCCTTCATGCATTCCCCTACTCCATCCGTACTCCTGTCTGGCACCAAGGCAGAGGGAAACGACTCCCATTTAAACAGGCGGTGGTGATTCGCAAGAATTCCAACGGCAACGAAAGTGTCGTTGCACCACTAACTGCAAGGAGAATCAAAGATGGGTATCTACATGGGTTTCCGCGCCAACACCCAAGACGAAGAACTGTCCGAGGCTATCACCCAGGCACCCTCCCAGGTGCAGCCTCAGCAGATCGATGCGCAGCACCTGGCTGAGCACGAGAAGCAGCAACTGAACGACGAGTAACGTGTTTGCGCAAGGTGTGCCTGATGGCACACCTTGCGCTCAGGAGCGCCCATGCCATCACTAGCCGAAAGCCCCTTCCAACACGAATCGTTCGAGGCGCAGGCCAGGCACCTGGCCTGCGTACTTGCCTTGCCCGCCATGGAGCAAGTCGGCATCACATCGAGTGCCCGGATAACCGAGCCAGTCGGCCCCGGGCTCAACAACCTGTTCCTGCTGCGGGTCGACGGTATCGAGCACCTGGGGTGCAGGGTACCGGGCGCCAATGGCGAACTGGATAGCCGCCTGACCCCGGACATGCTGCTGGGCACGCTGCTGGAGGCGCGCTGGGACAAACAGGGCTGGCACTGCCAATACCAACCGTTGACCGACAGCCAATGCTCGGCGCTGTTCCAGCAAGCACTCACGTCTTCAAGCCACAGAATCCATTTTCCCTTTCCGGAACTGGACAGCCAATGCCGAGAGCAGATCGCGCCACCCTGCTTCTGGGATGCCCCGCAAGACCTGGCCAAACGCCTGGACCGCCAGGAGCAGCACTTTCGCGACACCACCATCGCCCTGCTTTCGGGCCGCCTGCGCCCCGGCGCAATCATCCATGATCCGGCGTGCTCCACCGGCACCTTCATCGCCACGCTGGCACGCGCACTGCCAAACAGCCAGTGCATGGGGGCGGATCGTTCGGCGGCGATGATCGACCATGCGACAGCCTGCCATCATTTGCCGAACCTGAGTTTCGAGATCGCCGACGCCCAGGTGCCGGTCATGCCAAAGGGCAGTTGCGACGTGCTGATCCTGCGCTTTCTGAACGCCGAGATGATGACCCGCGCTTGCGCCCTCGCGTTGTTCGAGCAGCTCACCGGCTTGATCCGCCCCGGCGGCATGGCCCTGGTGTTCGGCCAATCGAGTGTGTTGTTCGACGTCGGGCAGCAGGCCCGCCGGCTTGGCCTGCAAGTCGCCAGCAGCCTGGCCGGGGTCCCCGGCTCCTTGCAGTTGTTCCAGTTCTACCAATTGATCTGCCCCAAGCCCCTTCCGGAACAGATACCCTCATGAACAGACCTGCCGAACGCGAATACAGCCTGGCCGTTGCCATGACGCGAGTCGAGGAACAACTGGCATTGCTTGGCTTACGCCTTGAGGAAACAGTCCTGGGCAACGGCCTCTGCTCGGTATTGATGCACCTGACTGACGAGGCAACCGGCAGGATGGCGCACGGCAGCGGCAAGGGCGGGCTCGAGGAAGCCCGCGTAGGCGCACGCTTCGAGGCGCTCGAGCACTACCTCGACGAGCACCAGCCACGCCCGTTGCACCTGCGCAGCACCGCCAGCCTGGCCCGCGAGGCGCACGTGCAGGGCGACTTCCTGCTGCCCTGGCTAGAGGCCCAGCCCGACCGATACCTGGCTTGCCAGCGCTATACCGACATCCACGCCAAGCCGCTGTTCGACTACCCGATTGGCGTCACCCACCCTGATTACGCCGACCAGCCCCTGCCAGGCGACAACTTCGACCACCGTGGGCTCAGGCGCTACAGCAGCAACGATGGCGCGGCAATCGGCGCCAGCCGCGACGAGGCTTTGCTGCACGCGCTGAACCAGATCATCGAGCGCGATGCACTGTCGCTGTTCATGTTGCGCCACGTCTACTACCAGCGCCCCGAACCCGTGCTGCAGGTGCTGCGCCCACCGGCGACCTCGGCCCTGTCACGCCTGTGGGGCGAGGCCGAACGCTGCCTGGACAGCCCTATTGCCGTGCTGGACATCAGCAACGAGTTCGCCAGCCGCAGTTTCCTGGCCCTGTGCCTGTGCCCGGCCTCGCCCTTGCAGGCCAACGTGGTCGGCTGCGGCGCCTCACTCGACCCTTGGCACGGTGTGCAGCGCGCCTTGAGCGAGCTGGTACAGCTGCAACTCAACAGTCGCTTGCCGCAAGCCCGGCAGCAGTTGCAGCAGGCGGCGGGCACACTGGCCGCCTGGCCAAGGCTGCAACGCTGCCAGCAGCGCGATATTGCCGCCCTGCTGGGTAACAGCCGCTACTGCACCTTGCCAGAACCGCTACCCGCACAGACTGTGACCCAGCAACTGCAGGTGCTGCTGGAAGACTTGCAGCGGCACGGCCATCAGGTGGGCATCTGCGAAGTGTTTCGCGGGGCCCAGGGGATCAGCCTGGTCAACGCCCTCGTACCTGGGCTGGAACGCTTCCATCTGGTCTGGAGCGGTAACCTGGTACTACCCGGCCCGCGCGGCCTGCGCCTGGCAGAAAGCGGATGACCTACGGCAACTGCACCTGCGGCTTGGTCGAGGCAAAGATCGCCCAGCTGGACACGAACAGCGCCGCGATCAACGGCCCGATCACAAACCCGTTGAGCCCGAACACCGCCAACCCGCCCAACGTGGACACCAGCACCAGGTAGTCCGGCATGCGCGTGTCCTTGCCCACCAGGATCGGCCGCAACAGGTTGTCCACCAGGCCGATCACCAGTACCCCAAAGGCGCTCAGCACGATGCCCTGCCAGGTCGCCCCGGTCAGGATGAAATAAGCCGCCACTGGCGCCCAGACGATCCCCGCCCCCACCGCTGGCAGCAGCGACAGGAACGCCATCAGCACCGCCCAGATCAGCGCGCTGGGAATGTCCAGCACCCAGAAGATCAACCCACCCAACGCGCCCTGGGTAATCGCCACCAGCAGATTGCCCTTGACCGTGGCCCGTACCACGCGCTTGAACTTCAGCTGCAAGCGGCGCTTCTGCTGCTCGGGCAGCGGCACGGCCTGGCGCACCTTGCGCGCTACCTCCGCCCCTTCGCGCAGGAAGAAGTACAAGAGGTAGAGCATGATGCCGAAGCTCACCAGGAACTCGAAGGTGCCCTGCCCAAAGCTGAACGCCTGGCCTGCAAGGAACTGGCTGCCCTGGGTGGCCCACTTGGTGATCTTGTCGCGCAGGCCGTCGAGGTTGCCCATGCCCATTCGGTCCAGGGCATGCTGGGCGTAGCCTGGAAGCATATCCTTGCCGCGTTCGATATAGCCGGCAATGTCCAGTTGGCCGCTCTCCACGCGCTGGTACAGCGCCGCGCCCTCCTGCACCAGCAGCATGCTGATGATCATCACCGGCAGCACCGCGATCAGCAGGCAGGCCAGCAGCGCCAGTGACGTCGCCAGGTTGCGCCGCCCGCCCAGGCGCAACAACAGACGACGTTGCAACGGCGCGAACAGGATGCCCAGCACCACTGCCCAGAAGATCGCACCGAAGTACGGCAAGAGAATCCAGATGAAGGCAACGGTCACCAGCGCCAGCAGCGCAGTCAGGGCCTTGTTCTGCAACACAGTTTCGTTCATGGGCATTCCTCGAGGGCTCAACAGCTTAGTGCCCGGCGCCGGGGCAAAAGTGCCGTTGATCCAGATCAATACCGGCGCAGCGCCACGCCCTTAGCATCCGCGCCTTTTGCCCCGGTGCGCACCATGACCCCACTCGCCACGCCCGAACTGCTCGCCCCCGCCGGCACCCTCAAGACCATGCGCTACGCCTTCGCCTATGGCGCCGATGCGGTCTACGCCGGCCAGCCGCGCTACAGCCTGCGGGTGCGCAACAACGAATTCGACCACGCCCACCTGGCGCTCGGCATCCAGGAGGCCCATGCCCTGGGCAAGCGCTTCTACGTGGTGGTCAACATCGCCCCGCACAACGCCAAGCTCAAGACCTTTCTCAAGGATCTGGCTCCCGTCATCGCAATGGGCCCCGACGCACTGATCATGTCCGACCCGGGCTTGATCATGCTGGTGCGCGAGCTCTTCCCGCAGGTGCCCATCCACCTCTCGGTGCAGGCCAACACGGTGAACTGGGCCGCAGCAAGGTTCTGGCAGGGCCTGGGCCTGTCGCGAGTGATCCTGTCCCGCGAGCTGTCGCTGGAAGAGATCGAAGAGATTCGTCAGCAGGTGCCGGACATGGAGCTGGAGGTGTTCGTCCATGGCGCGCTGTGCATGGCCTACTCCGGACGCTGCCTGTTGTCCGGCTACCTGAACAAGCGCGATGCCAACCAGGGCACCTGCACCAACGCCTGCCGCTGGAAGTACGACAGCACCCCCGCCACCGAGAATCTCACCGGTGATATCGTCCGCGAGGTCGAGCCGACCCTGGGCCTGGGCGCCCCCACCGCGCAGGTGTTCCTGCTCCAGGAAAGCAACCGTCCAGGCGAAGAGATGCCCGCCTTCGAGGACGAGCACGGCACCTACATCATGAACGCCAAGGACCTGCGCGCCATCCAGCACGTCGAGCGCCTGGCACATATGGGTGTGCATTCGCTGAAGATCGAAGGCCGTACCAAATCGCACTTCTACTGCGCCCGCGCCGTGCAGTCGTACCGCCAGGCCATCGACGACGCCGTGGCCGGTCGGCCATTCGACCGCGGCCTGATGGACAACCTCGAGTCCCTCGCCCAGCGCGGCTACACCGAAGGTTTCCTGCGCCGCCATGTGCATGATGAGTATCAGAATTACCAGCGCGGCAACTCAGTGTCCGAGCGCCAGCAGTTCGTCGGCGAGCTGACCGGGGTGCGCGTGGACGGCCTGGCCGAAGTGAAGGTGAAGAACCGTTTCGCCGTGGGCGACCATCTGGAACTGATGACTCCGCGCGGCAACTACCACTTCGACCTGCACCGCCTGTGCGACCGTCAGCAGCAGGCCATCGAGGTGGCGCCGGGCGATGGCCATGTGGTCTACCTGCCGATTCCCGAGCAGGTGTCCCTGGAGTTCGGCCTGCTGATGCGCGACCTGGAAGGCGCCGAGACCGCTGCCTGACAAATCTGTAATCCGCGCCTCAGGTGGCTGACAGGCGCTGGCGGCAAGGATGGTGGCAATTTCGTAGCGAGAGCACGCCATGCCACCGACTCCAACCCGCCGCACCTTCGTCAAGGGCCTGGGCGCCGCCACCGCCCTGGCCGGCCTTGGTCTGTGGCGCCCGCTGGCCCAGGCAGCAGAGGGGCGCTTGCCGCTGCACGACCTGAGTGGCCAGCAGTTCGAGCTGTTCATCGGCCAGACCCCGGTCAACATCACCGGTCGCCCGCGCACCGCGCAGACCGTCAACGCCAGCCTGCCCGGCCCGCAGCTGCGCTGGCGCGAGGGCGACACGGTGACCCTGCGCGTGCGCAACCGCCTGAACCAGCCCACCTCGATCCACTGGCACGGCATCATCCTGCCGGCCAACATGGACGGCGTGCCGGGCCTTAGCTTCGCCGGCATCGAACCGGGCGGCGACTACCTCTACCAGTTCACCCTGCGCCAGAGCGGCACCTACTGGTACCACAGTCATTCCGGGCTGCAGGAACAGGCCGGCGTGTACGGGGCCATCGTCATCGAACCCCGTGAACCTGAACCGCATAACTACCAGCGCGACCATGTGCTGCTGTTCAGTGACTGGTCGGACCAGGCGCCGGAAGCGCTGATGGCTACGCTGAAGAAACAGTCCGACGCCTTCAACTACCACAAGCGCACGGTGGGTGACTTCATAAACGATGTCGCCGAAAGCGGCTGGCGCAACACCCTCGACAACCGCTGGGCCTGGGCGAAGATGCGCATGAGCCCCACCGACCTCGCCGACATCAGCGCCGCCGGCTACACCTACCTGCTCAATGGCCAGCCACCGGACGGTAACTTCACCTGCCTGTTCCAGCCCGGCGAGACCGTGCGCCTGCGCCTGATCAACGCCTCGGCGATGACCTATTTCGACTTCCGCATTCCCGGCCTGAAACTCACGGTGATCGCCGCCGATGGCCTGCCGGTGACCCCGGTGACCGTGGACGAACTGCGTATCGCCGTGGCCGAAACCTATGACGTGCTGGTCACCGTGGGCGACCTGCCCGCCTACACCCTGTTCGCCCAGAGCATGGACCGTACCGGCTTCGCCCGTGGCACCCTGGCCCGCACCGCTGGATTGCAAGCTCCAGTACCCGAGCCGGATCCACGCCCGGTGCTGAGCATGGACGACATGGGGCATGGCGGCATGGGCGAGATGGACCATTCGAACATGCCGGCGATGGACCACGGCAGCATGGCGGGCATGGACCACTCGGCCATGGCCATGATGCAAAGCCACCCCAGCAGCGAGACCGACAACCCGCTGGTAGACATGCAGACCATGGCCCCGCGCGCCAACCTGGCCGATCCCGGTATCGGCCTGCGCGGCAATGGCCGCCGGGTGCTGACCTACGCCGACCTGCGCAGCCCCTACCCCGACCCGGACGGGCGCGAACCGTCGCGGGACATCGAGCTGCACCTGACCGGCCACATGGAGCGTTTCGCCTGGTCGTTCGATGGCATCAAGTTCAGCGACGCCGAGCCTCTGCGCCTGAAGTACGGCGAACGGGTACGCATCACCCTGGTCAACGACACCATGATGACCCACCCCATCCATCTGCATGGCATGTGGAGCGACCTGGAAGATGAACAAGGCCGCTTTCTGGTACGCAAGCACACCCTCGACATGCCCCCCGGCAGCCGACGCAGCTACCGTGTGACCGCCGACGCCCTGGGCCGCTGGGCCTATCACTGCCACCTGCTCTACCACATGGAGACCGGCATGTTCCGCGAGGTACGGGTCGATGAATGAGATCAGCAGCCGCCGCATCGTCACCGGCGTCGCCTTTGTCGCCTTGCTGGCCAGCGAGCGTGCCCTGGCCGCCAGCATGCCGGGCATGGACCACAGCCAGATGAACCATGGCGCCATGCCGACGATGGATCACAGCCAGATGAACCACGCCACGCCCACCACCGCGCAACCGCGCACGCCCCTGGCGAACATCACCGATGCCGACCGGCGCGCCGCGTTCCCGTCGCTGCCAGGGCACCAGGTGCATGACCGCGCGATCAACTGGGCGGTGATCGTCGACCAGCTGGAATACCAGAACTTCGAAAGCAGCGGCGCGGTGAGCTGGAACGCCACCGCATGGGTCGGCGGCGATGTCGACCGGCTGTGGCTGCGCAGCGAGGGTGAGCGGGAACAGGGCAAGACTCACAAGGCCGAGTTGCAGGCGCTGTGGGGCCATGCCATCAGCCCCTGGTGGGAACTGGTCGGCGGTGTGCGCCAGGACTTCAAGCCAGCCAGCGGCCAGACTTGGGCCGCCTTTGGCATCCAGGGCGCGCCGCTGTACGGCCTGGAACTGGAGGCCACCGCCTATGCTGGCGAGCGCCAACAGACCGCGCTGCGCCTGGAAGCCGGTTACGCTATGCTGCTGACCAACCGCTGGATCCTCGAACCCACCGTTGAAGTGAACCTCTTCGCTCGCAACGACGCCGACCGCGAACAGGCCTCGGGGCTGGCTGAAAGCGAAGTGGGGCTGCGCCTGCGTTACGAGATCAGCCGTGGTTTCGCGCCCTATGTCGGGGTCAGCTTCAACCGCCTGCACGGCAACCGCGCCAACCAAGCCCGGGAGGATGGCGAGGACATCGGCCAGACCCGGCTGGTGGCCGGGGTCCGCCTGCGCTTTTAAATCTGCGTCACAGGAGCTTCACCATGCTGCGCAAACACCTGCTCACCCTCGGCCTGCTGGCCATCACCGGCCTGGCCCAGGCCGCCGAGACCATCGACGTCTACCGCGACCCCAACTGCGGTTGCTGCAAGGAATGGATCAAGCACCTGAGCGACAATGGCTTCACCGTCAACGACCATGTCGAACCGAACATGAGCGCGGTCAAGCAGCGCCTGGGCGTGGCGCCGGGCCTGGCCTCGTGCCACACCGCGGTGATCGACGGCAAGTTCGTCGAAGGCCATGTGCCGGCCGAGCAAGTGCGCCTGCTGGCCAAGCGCGACGACCTCAAGGGCCTTGCCGTGCCAGGCATGCCCATGGGCTCGCCGGGCATGGAAATGGGTGACCACAAGGACGCCTACCAGGTCATCGGCGTGACCCGGGATGGCCGGGACACCGTGGTCGCCAACTACTGATGCTCAGCCTCGCGGCGCTGTTCCTCAGCGCCTTTGGCGCCGCCACACTGCTACCCTTGCAGTCCGAGGCCGTGCTGGTCGGCCTGCTGCTGCGCGAGCCCCAGGCCTGGGCGCTGCTATTGCTGGTGGCCACCCTGGGCAATGTGCTGGGTTCGCTGGTCAACTGGCTGCTGGGCCGGGCCATCGAGCAACTGCGCGACAAGCGCTGGTTCCCGTTCAGCGCCAGCCAGTTGCAACGCGCCCAGCAGCGTTACCAGCGCTGGGGGCAATGGTCGCTGCTGCTGAGCTGGATGCCGGTGATCGGTGATCCACTCACGCTGATCGCCGGGATCATGCGCGAACCCTTCTGGCGCTTCTTGCTGCTGGTCACCCTGGCCAAGGGCGGGCGCTACATCGTGGTGGCGCTGATCACCCTGGGCTGGTTTCACAGCGGGTAACACCTTTGCTGCTCGGCCAGGGTCAGTGGCTGCTACAGTCGCCTTTCCTTATCTGGTCCTACAGGGAGTGCTCCCATGCTGCGCGCCACCGCCATCGCCCTCACCTGCCTCGCCTCGGGTGGCGCCATCGCTGCCGCCCCCTCCACCTATGGCGAGCAGCTCGAAGGCTTCACCTACCCGTACCCGCTGCGCCACTTCGACTTCCAGTCCCAGGGCCAGGCGCTGCAAATGGGCTATATGGACGTACCCGCGAAGGGCAAGGCCAACGGCCACAGCGTGGTGCTGATGCATGGTAAGAACTTCTGCGCCGGCACCTGGGAAACCACCCTCGATGCCTTGAGCCAAGCCGGCTACCGGGTAATCGCGCCTGACCAGGTCGGTTTCTGCACCTCGAGCAAGCCGGCGCACTACCAGTACAGCTTCCAGCAACTGGCCGACAACACCCACGCCCTGCTGGCGCAACTGGGCGTGGACCGGGCCATCATCCTTGGCCATTCCACCGGCGGCATGCTCGCCACTCGCTACGCACTGATGTATCCCCGGCAGGTGGAGCGCCTGGCCATGGTCAACCCTATCGGCCTGGAGGACTGGAAAGCCTTGGGCGTGCCGTATCGCACCGTCGACCAGTGGTACGCCCGGGAACTCAAGCTCGATGCCGAAGGCGTGCGCAACTACGAACGCAACACCTACTACGCCGGGCGCTGGAAACCCGAGTACGAGCGCTGGGTGCAGATGCTGGCGGGGTTGAACCAGGGCCCTGGGCACAAGCTGGTGGCATGGAACTCGGCGCTGATCTACGACATGATCTTCACCCAGCCGGTGGTCCATGAGTTCAAGGACCTGAAAATGCCAACCCTGCTGCTGATCGGCGATCAGGACAGCACGGCGATCGGCAGCGATATCGCCCCGCCCGAGGTCAAGGCCCGGCTAGGCCAGTACAAGATGCTCGGACCGCAGGTGGCGAAGCTGATTCCCCGAGGCGAGCTGGTCACCTTCGAGGGCCTGGGGCATGCGCCACAAATCGAGGAGCCGGGCAAGTTCCACCAGGCATTGCTTGGCTGGTTGCAACGCTGACGGTACTCGGGCTACCGCTGAACCGGCGGCTTGCACTCACTTCCAGATCATCGCCTCGGTCCAGCCCAGCTCGGCGAAATCCACCGCGCGCAAATGCGCTTCCTCCCCGCAGAAGAACTCATCCAGTTGTGGCGGCTGTACCTGGGTGTCACTGAGCATCGCATGCACCTGGCCACGGTGGTGGATCTGGTGTTCGAACAGGTGCGACAACAAGCGCAGGCGCTGTTCGCGCTGCACCCGATCGGGCCGCACGATGCTCACGTAGCGCCCCAGTTGCTCATCGCGCAAGCCCCGGCAATAGGCGATCAGCCGCTGGTCGGCCTGGGCCTGCTGGGCCTGCAGGTCGGTGCAGGTGCAAAACGGTTGCTCGGGCTGGAAGAAGCGCTCGCCGTCCGGGTCGGGAGCCGCGCCGCGCTGCTCGCATTCCAGGGCGTCAAGGTAGAACCAGTCCACCGTCAGCAGGTGGTTGAGGGTGGCCTTGATCGACGGGAAGAAGCTGCAACGCGGGGCGACGAACTCGTCCTGGGTCAGTTGCAGGCAAGCCTTGTACAGGCGGTGGTTGGCCCAGCCATTGTTGTAGGCCTGGGTCAGCAGGTGATGCGACAGCGGCTCCATGGTCGGCTCCTTCAGGCGAAGCGTTGCAGTTGCATCTCCCGTAGCCGGCTGAGGGTGCGCTGGTACGGGAACGCCAGATACCCTTGAGTGTAGAGCGCTTCCAGGGGCACCTCGGCTTCCAGGTACAAGGCCACGCGCCGGTCGTAGCATTCATCGACCAGGGTGATGAAGCGGCGCACGCTGTCGTCCTTGGGCGCCAGGGTCGGTAGCTCACGATCGCCGGCCAGCACCCGCGCGGCGCCGTCCTCGGTGCCACGCGCGATGCGACCAGCCCGTTGCTCGCCGCCCAATTGCGGGATACCGCCCAGCAAAATCGCCGGGAAGCGGTCGCACAGGGCCATGAAGTCCATGGCCGCCAGCGGTTGTTCGCACAGGTCGCGGTACTGGCACCAAAGCGCCTGGGTGCTGTGGCGCACCACACGAACCTGCCGGGACCCGAGTTGCAGGGGCTGCTCGCTGCCTGGCTCAGTCGGGCTCAGCTGCTGGAACACCGCGTCCAGTGCATCGGGCTGCGCGACCCAATAGCGCTGCTGCGCGACCCCCGGGTGCAGCCGGTGATCCAGCTCGCCCGCCACTGCCAGTACGCCCATGTGCCGCTCGATGGCAGCGATGGCCGGCACAAAGCGCTCGCGGTTGAAGCCGTCGCGATACAGCTGACCGGGGGGCTGGTTGGAGGTGGCGACCACCACCACCCCCTGGTCGAACAGCACCTGGAACAGGCGCCCGAGGATGACCGCATCGCCAATATCGCTGACGAACAGCTCGTCGAAGCACAGCACGCGGATCTCGCTGGCCAGCGCTCGGGCCAAGGCCTGGAGCGGGTCGGCGGTGCCACCCAGCTGGAACAGACGACGGTGAACCCAGGCCATGAAATGGTGGAAGTGCTGGCGCCGGGACGGCACTGTCAGGCAACGGTGGAACAGGTCCATCAGCCAGGTCTTGCCACGCCCCACCGGGCCCCAAAGGTACAGGCCCTGGGTTGGCTTACCCTGGCACAGGGCATCGAAACAGGCTTGCAACGCAGCGACGGCCACCGCCTGGGCGGGGTCGGTGACGAAGCCGCGCTCGCCAAGGGCCTGATGGTAGAGAGATTCGGGAGTCATGCCGTGCATGGTACGCCATTCCGGCATCAAGCCGCGCCCCCACGCACCGCAGGAGCCAGCCTCGCTGGCGAACCAGGCAACACCAGCGCCTGGAGTTACGACCCCATCAGCCCTGTTTCAATCCCACCTTCAACAACACCCCATCCTTGTCATCGGTCAGCACATACAGATACCCGTCCGGCCCCACCCGCACATCGCGGATGCGCGCTTTCAGCTCACCCAGCAGGCGCTCTTCATGCACCACCTTGTCGCCCTCGAGCTGCAGGCGAATCAGCTCCTGGGTGGCCAGGGCGCCGATGAACAGGTTATGGTCCCACGCCTTGAACGTCGGGCTGTCGTAGAACGCCATGCCACTGATGCCCGGCGACTTCTCCCATACATGGTGCGGGTCGACCATGCCCTGGACATGCTTGCCCTTGGCCTCGGGGATCGGCAGCAACGAGTAGTTGATGCCATGGGTGGCGATCGGCCAACCGTAGTTCTTGCCCGGTGCCGGGATGTTGATCTCGTCGCCGCCACGCGGGCCGTGCTCATGGGTCCACAGCTTGCCGGTCCAGGGGTTGAGCGCCGCGCCCTGCTGGTTGCGATGACCGAGCGACCAGATCTCGGGGCGCACCTGGTCGCGGCCAACGAAGGGATTGTCCTTGGGCACTTCGCCATCGGGCAGGATCCGCACGATCTTGCCCTGCAGCTTGTCCAGGTCCTGGGCGGTGGCGCGCTGATTGTTCTCGCCCAGGGCGATGAACAGGTAACCCTCACGGTCGAACACCAGGCGCGAGCCGAAATGGTTACCCTCGGAAAGCTTGGGCAACTGGCGGAAGATCACCGTGAAGTTCTCCAGCCGTGCCTGGTCCTGGGACAGCTGCCCACGGCCCACGGCAGTTCCGGCCTTGCCATCCTCGCCCGCCTCGGCGAACGACAGGTACACCGTGCGGTCCTGGGCGAACTCTGGCGACAGCACCACATCGAGCAAGCCGCCCTGCCTTTCGGCCCATACTTTGGGCACGCCAGACAGTGGCGGGCCGACCTTGCCCTCGGCGCTGACGATGCGCAGGTTGCCTGGGCGCTCGGTCACCAGGATGGACTTGCCATCCGGCAGGAACGCCAGGGCCCAAGGGTTGCGCAGGCCATTGGCGAGGGTGCTGACGCTCAGCTGGCCCTCCTCGCTGGGCAAGGTCTGCTCGGGGGCGGCCTGGGCCAGCAGTGGCAACAGGCCGGCGGCAGCCAGGGTGATCAACCAGGTGCGTGGCGTCATGCTCGGATCCTTCGCAGGGGCTCACGGCACGCGTTGCGAGTCGCGCGGTGGCCGGGTGGGTTGCAGGTTCGGGGTCTGTTGCTCGCGGCGCAGGTTTTCGCCGTTGCCGATGCCGCGGTTGTCCAGGGTAGGTGGGCGCGGGTTGGGCTGGGTGGACGGGCCGCGCACGGGCGGCGCAGCCGGCACGCTGCCCTGACGGCTGTTGGGGTTGGCCCGCATGATCGGGCTGTTGTAGGGGTTGTTGCTGTCGTTGGCGGCCAATGGTGGCAACGGCGCAGCCTGGAGCGGCAGGGCCAGCAACAGGCCGAGGGCCAGGGTTGGCAGTGTGGCGTTCATGCTTCACCTCCGGTACGAAAAGGCGCGCTCCAGGGTTGGATAGCCTAAGGCGCGCAGGGTTCGACGCAAAGGTGGCAATCCGCGTGGAGATGATTCCTGATGTTTCAGTATGGCTCCTCGTAGTGCTTGGAGCGGGCGTTCCCCGCGATGACCCAGGCCCAATCGGGCCTTGTCGCGGGGCAAGTCACCTCTCACCCTTGCGCTAGGTGCTTGTCGACCTTGTGCCGGGCGGCATACAGGCACAGCATCTCCATTGCCAAGGTCGCCCCGGCCAGCGCGGTGATATCGGCATGGTCGTAGGCCGGCGCCACCTCCACCAGGTCCATGCCCACCAGGTTGATCCCGCGCAGGCCGCCGAGGATCTCCAGCGCCTGCACCGTGCTCAGCCCGCCGCACACCGGCGTGCCGGTACCTGGGGCGAAGGCTGGGTCGAGACAGTCGATATCGAAGGTCAGGTACACCGGCATGTCCCCCACCCGCGCGCGGATCGCCGCGATGATCGCCTCGGTGCCCTGGCGGTGCACCTGGCGCGCATCGAGGACGGCGAAGCCCTGGCTGTCGTCGTTGGTGGTGCGCAGGCCGATCTGCACCGAGCGTGCCGGGTCCACCAAACCTTCGCGCGCGGCATGCCAGAACATGGTGCCGTGGTCGATGCGCTGGCCCTCCTCGTCCGGCCAGGTATCGCTGTGGGCGTCGAAGTGGATCAGCGCCAGCGGGCCGTGGCGCCGGGCGTGGGCCTTGAGCAGCGGGTAGCTGATGAAGTGATCGCCACCGAGGGTGAGCATCGCGCAGCCGGCCTCGAGGATGCGCTCGGCATGGGCCTCGATGCTGGCTGGGACCGAGGCCGGGGTACCGCTGTCGAAGGCGCAGTCGCCGTAATCAATCACCGCCAGTTGGTCGAACGGGTCGAATGTCCACGGCCAATGGCGGGCCCAGGCCTGTTGCACCGAGGCGGCGCGGATCGCCCGCGGCCCGAAGCGCGCGCCCGGGCGGTTGCTGGTGGCGGTGTCGAACGGCACGCCGCTGACCACCACGTCGACACCGCGCAGATCGCGGCTATAACGGCGCCGGGAAAAACTGGTGATGCCAGCGTAGGTGCTCTCGGCGGCGGTGCCGTAGAGGCTGTCACGGGTGATGGCCTGGTCGTTGTTTTGGGCGAGGTCCACGGTTGCGCTCCTGTGGTGGTCATTGGCGGCTGCGGAAAGTGGTCCACAGGCGATTGCGCTGGCGCAGGTCGGCCAGCGCCATGCTGCGGTCGGCGAACAGGCGCTGGCGCACCGTGGCCGGGGGGTAGATGTCCGGGTCGTCGCGGATGGCCTCGTCCACCAGCGGCGTGGCCGCCTGGTTGGCATTGGCGAAGAACAGCGTGTTGGTCAGTGCCGCCACCGATTCGGGGCGCAGCATGAAGGCGATGAAGGCCCGGGCAGCCTCGGGATGCGGGGCGTCCTTGGGGATCACCAGGTTGTCCTGCCAGACCAGGGTGCCTTCGCGGGGAATGCGGTAGATCAGCGCGAACGGCTTGCCGGCGCGGCGCGCCTGGTCGGCGGCCATGGCGGCGTCGCCGTTGTAGGTCAACGCCAGGCACACGCTGCCATTGGCCAGGTCGTTGATCTGCCGGCCGTTGGCCACGTAGCTGATCGACGGCTGCAGTTGCATCAGCAGTTGCTGCGCCGCATCCAGGTCAGCCTTGCTCTGGCTGTACGGGTCCTTGCCCAGGTAGTTCAGGGCCACCCCAATCACCTCCTGGGGCGAGTCGGGCATGGCGATGCCGCAATCTTTCAGACGGCTGGCATATTCAGGCTTGAACAACAGGTCGAGGCTGTCCAGTGGCACTTCGCCCAGGCGCTGGCGCACCGCCTCGACGTTAACCCCCAGGCCCAGGGTGCCCCAGGTGTAGGGCACGGCATGGCGATTGCCCGGGTCGGCCTCGGCCAGCTTGGCCAGCAGGTCAGGGTCGAGGTTGGCATAGCCTGCCATCGCCTGTGCCTGCAGCGGCTGCAAGGCGCCGGCCTTGAGCGCGCGGGCCAGCACCGTGGCCGAGGGTACCACCACGTCATAGCCGCTGCCGCCGGTCAGCAGCTTGGTTTCCAGCACCTCGGTGGTGTCAAAGGTGTCGTAGCGGACCTTGTAGCCGGTTTCCTGCTCGAAGCGCTCGAGGGTCTGCGGGGCGACATAGTCGGCCCAGCTGTACAGGTTGACGACTTTCTCCTCGGCCTGCAGCGGCAGGGCGATCAGCAGTGGCAGCAGGCACAACGTTCGACGCATGGCGGGCACCTCGGTTTGGGGGTGGGTGCCGCCAGCATGCCGGCCGGGTTACATTGCAAAAATGGCAACTTTGCAAAGCTGACATTCATCGGGAGCAATGTGATGCTGGGACAACTGCACGACCTCGACCTACACCTGCTGCGGCTGTTCGTCACTGTAGTCGAGGCCGGCGGCTTCAGCGCAGCCCAGGGCGTGCTGGGGCTCAGCCAGCCGAGCATCAGCCAGCAGATGGCCAATCTGGAGACACGCCTGGGCTATCGCCTGTGCAGCCGCGGTAAAGGTGGCTTTCGCCTGACGGAAAAGGGCGCGCAGTTATTGCAGGCGACCCGTGGCCTGTTGCTGCAGATCGAGCAGTTCCGCCAGCAGGCCAACGGCGTGGCCGGGCGCCTGCTGGGCACGTTGCGCATCGGCCTGGCGGAGAACCAGGATGGGCCTGTGACCCTGTGTATCGCCCAGGCCATAGCACGGTTTCGCCAGCGCGAGGAGTCGGTACAGCTGGAGCTGACCTGCGCCCCGCCCGCCGAGTTGGAACGCCTGTTGTTGGAGCAGCGCCTGGATTGCGCCATCAGCTATTTTTCCGGTAACCAGGCGGCGTTCGACTACCGGCCGTTGTTCGAGGAGCGCCAACGCCTGTACTGCGGCAAGGGCCACGCGCTGTTCCAGGCCGCCGAGGTGAGCCGCGCGCAATTGCTCGATGCCGACCAAGTGCGCCATCCCTACCGCTTTCTGAAACAGGGTGAACCCTTCCAGAGCCGGCGCAGCATGGCCTTGGCCGAGCAGATCGACAGCGCCTTGACCTTCATCCTCTCTGGCCGGCACATCGGTTACCTACCCTGCCACTGCGCCGCGCCATGGGAGGCCCAGGGCTGGTTGCGGGCGTTGGACCCCGCGCTGGATTTCAGCGTGCCCTTCACCCTGGCCCGACACCGCGGCCAGGCGCCCGGGGAAGCCATGCTGGCGTTCATCGAGGACCTGGGCGCAGCATTTGCCGAGCGTGGGCGTTAGCTTGGGGCAAGCCCGCCGATCAACCCGCGCCCATGCTCAATAGACGAGGTTCCAGGTCAAGGTGTAGGTCCGCCCACGGCCCTGGTAGTCGTACAGGTAAGCCGGCCCGTAAGTCGGCGCGTAGAACAGCGTCGCCCGTTGGCCCCACACCGTGCTGTACTGCTTGTCGAACAGGTTTTGCACACCGGCGCTGAAGGTGCCGAAGCCGGTCTCCTGACTGCCCAGCAGATCAAAGGTGGTGTAGCCGTCGATCTGGTGATGGGCATCGTCGCGCAGGGTGAAGGCATGATTGGCCTGCAACCGCGCCGTGCGGCCATCGCCCTTCCAGCCGACGAAGGCGGTGGCCTTGGACAGCGAGGCATAGCGGGCGTCGCGCTTGATCCAGTCGCCGTCGGCGTCCTCCTCTTGCGAGCGCACCAGGTGCATGGTGCCTCCGGCCTCCCAACCGTTGTGCAAATAGCGAGTCAATGCCCCTTCGAAGCCGAAATCACGACGTTTCTGCTCCTCGACATCGATGGTCAGGGTGGCGGAATCGACATTGATGACCTTGTCCGACCAGATGTAGTACAGCGCCGCCTGGGCGTTCCAGTCCAGGTCGGCATAGCGCCAGCCCAGCTCCACCTGGCGGCTCTTGATCCCGGCCAGCGGGTTGTCGCCCACCGATAGGCCCGGCTTGCCGTAGTACTTGGCCGGGTCGGGCAATTCGAAGCCTTCGCCGTAGTTGCTCCATACCTGGTGACCGTTCTTGAAGTCGTAGATGGCGCCGAGGTTGTACAGGTTCACCTGGTAGTCGTTGCTGCCGCCTGGCACGCTCTTGAAGTCGCTGACCTGGACATCCATCTGCTGGCGGCGGGCGCCACCGGACAGGGTCAGGTTGTCGGTGGCGTGCCAGTCGAGCTGGCTGTAGAACGACACGCCATCGACCCGGTAGCTGGGGTAGCGCGGCGCCTTGCTGGCCTTGTCCAGGTC
Organism: Pseudomonas sp. FG47; assembly: GCF_057809115.1. NCBI lineage: Bacteria > Pseudomonadati > Pseudomonadota > Gammaproteobacteria > Pseudomonadales > Pseudomonadaceae > Pseudomonas > Pseudomonas sp. FG47. The sequence continues at coordinate 8,127 of NZ_JBMDJI010000002.1, read as the reverse complement.
CAGGCCGCCGCTTGCAGACGAGACTCGTGCATCGAAGGTGGTCTGCTCGGCGTTGAAGCGCTCGCGGTCGAAGTCGACACCGTAGGTCAGCTTGAGGGTATCCCACTGCTTGGCGAACAGTGCCTTGAGGCTGGAAACCTCGAAGTTCTGCTGCGACGCGGCGAAGTACACGCCGCGCGAACCGGTAGGCTTGCCGGTGTTGTAGTAGGGGAACGGGTAGAAGTTGTCGTTTTCCTTGCGGTACGAGGCCTGCAGGTAGAAGTCCTGGCCGAGCAGGTCGCGGTGGTGGTAATTGGCGTTGAGCAGCAAGCGTCGGGTACGCGGCTGCAGGTCGGATGAATAACCGCCGCGCAGCTCGGCGTTTTCAAGGTCCGAGGGCGCGTTGTGACGCAGGTTGGGGAAGTAGATGCCGGTGCTGCCATGGTTGCCGGAGTCGTAGTACTGGGCCAGCAGGTCCAGGCTCTGTTCATCGCTCAGGGTCAGGCCCAGGGTACCGAGCAGGTCGAGGCTGCGGTTGTACTGCAGGTCGGTCTGGGTGTTGTCGATGAAGATCTGCTCGCCGGCACCGTCGTAGAACGCCTCGTTCTGCTCGCCGGAAATCCCCAGGCGGGCATTGATCCGCTCGTTGCCGCCGCTGATCGACTGGGCGATACGGGTCGACAGGTCATCGCTGTTGTTGAAACCACTGCTGGCGCCCAACTGGGTTTCGAAACGTAGCGGGCCCGCCTCGCCCTTCTTGGTGACGATGTTGATGATCCCGCCGGTGGCGCCACCACCGTAGATGGCGCTGGCCCCGGACAGCACCTCGACCCGCTCGACGTTGAACGGGGAAATGCTGTCGAACTGCCGCGACAGGCCGCGGGAGCTGTTCTGGCTCACACCGTCGATCATCACCAGCACTTCACGACCGCGCATGTTCTGGCCGTAGTTGGTACGCCCTTCCGGCGCCAGGTCCAGGCCTGGCACCAGCTTGCCGATAGCCTCCTTGAGGCTGACGCCGCTGTCGATCTGCTCGCGCAACTGCTGCTGGTCGACCACCCAGACCGTACCGGGGATCTCGCTGATCGCGGTGCTGGTGCGCGATGCCACGCTGACCTCGATAGGCTTGAGGTTGACACTCTGCGGCGGCGCGACGCGGCGCAGGGTGACCGTGCGCGCGTCGTTGAACTGGTAGCTGACGCCGCTGCCAGCCAGCAAGGATTGCAACGCCTGCTCCAGGCTGTAGCTGCCGCTGAGCGCCGGCGCCTGCAGGTCGGCCACGTCCGAGGTGGTGTAGAGCAGGTGCAGCCCGGCCTGGTCGGCGAATGTGGTGAGGGCCTGGTCCAGCGGCTGAGCCGGCAGCTCGAGCCTGACCTGGCGGGCCTGGGCGCTGCCAGCGGGGGCGTCGGTGGCGGCCTCGACCAGCGGCGGCCCGGCCAGGGAGGCCAGGGCAGTGCAGGACAGCAAGGCATGTTTGAAGCGGTGCGGGAGCGTAGCCTTCACGAAAGAGCTTCCAGACAGTCGGAGGAAAGAGGGTTGGCTGATCAGTGCCCCTACGACGATCTGGCTGAGATGAACTTGCAGTGGTAAATGAAAAAAATTTCGATTGCCGACTCGCAGGGCTCAGTACACCACCGCCAGGAACGGCAGGTAGGTGACTTTCAACCCGTAGCGTTGTTCGAGGGTGCGCAACAGCGCATGGGGGTCGTCGAGATCGAACACGCCGCTGACTTCCAGGGCCGCGAGCTGATGGTCGGGAATCACGATACGGCCATGCTGGTAGCGCTCAAGCTCCGCCAGCACCTGGCCTAGCGGCTTGCCGTTGAAGATCAGCTTGCCGCGCTGCCAGGCCGTGCGGGTACCGGCATCCGGCGCAGGTTGCAGGGCTTGGCCGGCCACTTGCGCCTGGCCTTCGGCCAACAGTACCTGGTCACCGCCGGGTTGCCGGCGCACGCTGAACACTGCAGCGTTGCCGGTCACCGGCGCGCCTGCGGCCTGCACCACGAACGGGCGTGGGTCGGCGACCGTCTCGAACAGCGCCTCGCCCGCCTCCAGCACGACCTTGCGCTCATGTTCGCTGTAAACCACCGACAAGGCGCTGGCGCTGTTGAGCGTGACCCGCGAACCGTCGGCCAGGGTCAGGCTGTAACGCTGGCCGACAGCCGTGTGGTAATCCGCCCGCCAGGCTGGCACCTGCTGCCAGGCTACATAGCCGGCCATGCACAGCACCAGCGACGCGGCAATCGCCGATAGCCGCCGCCACGGCCGCGCTGGTGCCGGGCGAGCCTTGGCGGTCGAGGTGTGGCCCAGGTCTCGCCACAGCGCCTCGGCCTCAGCCGCCGCCTCTGCATGCGCCCGGCTCAACTGGCACCAGCGCTGGTAGCGCGCGCGATCGGCGGCCGTGGCATTGCCCGCGTGCAGCAACACCTGCCAGTCGAGGGCATCGTCGGACAGCGCACTGAGGGGTTGGCAGTTGGGCATGGCGTGGGCTTCAGTCATGGTTGTGCTTGAGCCAGTCACGGCAATGGCGCAGGGCCTGGCCGATGTATTTTGCCACCATGCTCTCGGAAACGCCCAGCCGTTGCGCGATCTGCGCCTGGGTCAGGCCTTCGACACGGTTGAGCAACAGCGCCTGGCGGGCATTGCGGGGCAGTTGCAACAACGCCTCGTCGAGGATCTGCAGGCGCTCATGGGCCAGCAACGCGGCCTCTGGCGGTGGCGCCGGGCAGGCCAACGCGGTAGCGCCATCGCTGTCCTCGTGGCTGGCCGCCAGGCGCTGCTCGCGGCGCAGGGCATCGATGGCCAGGTTGCCGGCCACGCGGAAGATGAAGCTGCGCGCATGCAGCACCTGCACCGCCTGGCCGTCGACCTTGACCAGCTTGAGGTAGGTTTCCTGGGCGACATCGGCGGCGCGCTGGCGGTCGCTCATGCGCCGGGTCAGGAACTGCAACAGGTCGTCGTAGTGCTCCTGGAAACTGGCCAGCAGCCCGGACACGGGAGAGATCGCCATGGGTAGAGATCGGGAAGAGTTATCGGTCGTTAATGAGAAACAGTATCTTTCATATAGGGCCATACTTTCAACGCCGCTGGGTATTTGCCACACTGCCAGCTCGCCCGTGAGCCGAGACCGTCATCGCCATGTTCGTCCGCTGCTGCCTGATCCTGCTGTTGTGCCTGGGCTTGAACGCCTGCGCGCTGTTCCACAACCGCGATCCGCTGACGATCAGCGTGATCGGCATCGATCCCCTGCCCGGCCAGGACCTGGAGCTGCGCATGGCGGTGAAGATCCGCGTGCAGAACCCCAACGAGGCGCCCGTGGATTTCAACGGCATCGCCTTGAACCTGGAGGTCAACGATCAACCCCTGGCCGCCGGCGTGAGCGACCAGCGCGGGCACATCGGCCGTTACGACGAGGCGGTGCTCGTGGTGCCGGTGAGCATCACCGCCTTCGCCTTCCTGCGCCAGGCCTATGGCCTGAGCCGGGTCGAGTCGCTACAAGGCCTGCCTTATGTGCTGCGCGGCAAGCTTGCCGGTGGCCCGCTGGGCACGGTGCGCTTCACCGACAAGGGCAAGCTCGACCTGCCCGGCCCGACACAGGCCGGCTGGTAGCGGTCAGTCGGCGACGAAACGCACGCCCGGGCGGGCGCGCTCGTCCACGCACAGCTCGAACACATCTGGCCGCGCATAGTGGCCGACCACGTCGAAATCGTAGCGGGCCTGCACCAGTTGCGCGGTATCGACCTCGGCGGTCAATAGCCCGCGCGTGGCCACCAGGGGCCCTGCCAATACCTCGCCCAGCGGGCCGACGATCACGCTGCCGCCATTGATCAGCGGCCGCTCGGCGGGCCAATTGGGCACGTCCAGGCCCAGGACCACCGGCGAGTCCTGCACCTGGCAGGCGCTGATGACGAAACAGCGCCCTTCAGCGGCGATGTGGCGCATGCTCACCTGCCACAGGTCCCGCTCGTCGACGGTCGGCGCACACCACAGCTGCACGCCCTTGGCGTACATCGCGGTACGCAGCAGCGGCATGTAGTTCTCCCAGCACACCGCGGCGCCGAGACGCCCGGCGCGGCTGTCCACCACCGCCAGCGTCGAGCCGTCGCCCTTGCCCCAGATCAACCGCTCGGTACCGGTGGGCATCAGCTTGCGGTGCTTGGCCACCAGACCTGCCTCCGGCTCGAAGAACAGCACAGTGCAATACAAGGTGTTGCCACTGCGCTCGATGACCCCGAGTACCAGGCTTGCGCCGGTCCGTGCCGAAAGCTGCGCCAGTGCGTCGGTCTCGGCGCCTGGTACGTCGATGGCGTTGGCAAAGTAGCGGGCAAAGGCCTCGCGGCCCTCGGGCAGGCGATAGCCCAGTTGCGTGCCGAAACCCTCGCCTTTCGGGTACCCCCCCAGCAACGCTTCGGGCATCACCACCAGGCTGGCGCCGCTGTCGCGAATGGCCTGTTCATAGCCAATGATCTGTTCCAGGGTGGCGGCCTTGCCTTCAGGCAACGAGCCGATCTGCAGCGCGGCGACGATGGACTTGGGCATTTCTCGAGACTCCAGTCAGGGTAAAGGTCTGGTAGATTCTCCAGCGCGCTGCACTCATGAATAAAGCCCACTTCACTACTGAATGATATTGACCTTATGAATATCATCGACATCGACCTGAACCTGCTGAAAGTCTTCGAAGCACTGCATGACGAAGGGGGCGCAAGCCGCGCCGCCTTGCGCCTGGGCCTGACCCAGTCAGCGGTCAGTGCCGCCCTGCGCCGCCTGCGCCAGGTGTATGACGACCCGCTGTTCGTGCGCACCGGCCGCGGCCTGAGCCCGACCCTGCGCGCCAACCAGCTCAAGCCGCTGATCAGCGAGGCTTTGGGCAAGTGCAGGCAAAGCCTGGCGTTGCTCGACCCCGAAGCCAATCACTTCGAGGGCCGGTCGCTGAGCCTGGGGCTATCGGACGATTTCGAAATCGCCTACGGCCAGGCCCTGATCGCCGCGGTACGCCGGCAGGCCCCGGGGCTGCGCCTGATCTTTCGCCAGACCCACAGCCAGATCGTCGCGCAGGGCTTGCTGGAGCGCAGCCTGGACCTGGCGCTGACCTCGGGCGGCTTTGCCCAGCGCCTGCTCAGCCGCGTGGTGCTCGGCGACGGTGACTACCAGTGCCTGGTCGATCCGACTAGCCTGGCGCCCGGTCAGGCACAGCTGAGCCTCGACGCCTTCGTCGAACGGGAACAGATCCTGGTGTCGTCTGGTGGTTTCGTGGGGATTGTCGACGAAGCCCTGGCCGCCGTGGGCAAGCATCGCACGATTTGCGCGGCCACCAGCCATTTTGCCGCGCTAGGGCACTTGCTCAAGGGCACCCGTTATCTGGCCACCCTGCCCAGCCATGCGGCCAGGGCGATTGCCGCCAATGCCGGGCTGCGGGTACTGCCCTGCCCACTGGCGCTGCCACGCTACCCGATCGAGCTGGGCTGGCGCAGCAGCGGGCCGCTGGACCCGCTGGTGGAGCGAGTGCGTGCGGCGGTGCTGGAGGTGTTCGCCTGACTCAGCGGTTGTTGCTGGCGGCGGCCATCATCTTGTTGACCTCGCTGCGCACCAGATTGGTGAACTCTGGTGGCGACATGCCCTCGAGTTCGGCGCGCACCCATTCCGCCCATTTGCCTTTGCGCCGCGGCTTCTCGGCGATCAAGCGCGCCGCCTCGCCCTTGGCCTTGCCCAGGTTGCTCTGCCAAAACTCGAACAAGCGGGACTTCTCCGCCTCGATCTGCGCCCGTTCCTGGAAGCTCAAATTGGCCAGATTGAAACTCATGGGGGTAATACCTGCCGCTGGAAATGGCCGCTATCTTACACTGTAGGGCCAGGCCACCGGAACGCCGCTGCAACTTTCCCGGCGCCGTGGCATCCACTGTTCAACTCCCTACCCTTCACGAGGATGTGTACATGGCCAGGAAAAACGCCGCGCAAGCCGACAGCGACCAGATCAAGGACCAGGTGTTCAGCGAACTGCAGGCATTGATCGAGGAGTCGGAACGGCTGCTCAGCGACAGCGCTTCATTGGTCGGCGAGGATGCCGATACTCTGCGCGCGCAACTGGGCCTGAAGCTGCGCCAGGCCCGCGACGCCACCAGTCGCCTGGGCCAGAAGGCCCAGCCTGTAGTCGAGGCGACCCAGCAATACATCGGCGGGCACCCCTGGCAGACCGTGGCAGTGTCCGCCGGTTTCGGCCTGGTGGTTGGCCTGCTGCTGGGGCGTCGCCAGTAATCAGCTAGGCGGCCAGGGCCTGCGGAATACCGCTGTGGAAACGCAGTTCCTGGTCGGGTGAGCTGATCAGCTCGGCCTCCGCTTCACGCACCAAGTCGACGACCCGGGCGATATCCGCTACATCACCGTACTGGTGGGCCAGCTTCAGGTAGCCCTGGTAATGCCGCGCCTCGCTCTTGAGCAGGCCGTGGTAGAAGGTGCCGAGCTCTTCGTCCAAATGCGGTACCAGGGCGGCGAAGCGCTCGCAGCTGCGCGCCTCGATGAAGGCGCCGACCACCAAGGTGTCCACCAGCTTGACCGGCTCATGGGCCCGCACCAGACGTCGCAGGCCTGAGGCATAGCGCCCGGCCGACACCGGCCGCAGCGGCACGCCACGGCGCTTCATCAGGCGCAGCACCTGCTCATGGTGCACCAGCTCTTCACGGGCCAGGCGCGACATCATGTTGATCAGATCGAGGTGGGTGTTGTACTTGGCGATCAGGCTCAGCGCCGTGCTGGCGGCCTTGAACTCGCAATTCTTGTGATCGATCAACAGGGTTTCCTGGTCGGCCAGGGCGGCCTCGATCCAGGCATCGGGGGTACGGCAACCCAGGAAGGCGTCGATTTCAGGAATCAGGGACATGACACTCGCAACCACACAGGACATCGGCAGGGTCGGCGATTATACCGGCGACGGCGCCCTGTGCCAGTGGCTATGCTTGATACATATCAAGCGGCAGGCGGAGCAGCGCCGTCTATAGTCAGGCATTGGCCGCCATTCTGAAGGGAGTTCATGCCCATGCAAGCCGTTCGCAGCATCCTTGTCGTCCTCGACCCCGAGCATGCCCACAGCCGCGCCCTGACCCGGGCCAAGCTGATTGCCGGGGTGACCGGCGCGCGCCTGCACCTGCTGATGTGCGACAAGAAGCAGGACCATGATGCGCTGCTCAGCTTGCTCAGCAGCCAGTTGCACGACGATGGCTACGACAACGTCACCCATCAGCAGCATTGGGAGGACAACCTGCACAAATCGATCATCCATGTGCAGCAGGCCGAGGGTTGTGAGCTGGTGATCAAGGAGCATCGCCCCGACAACCCGCTGCGCAAGGCATTGTTGACGCCCAGTGACTGGAAACTGCTGCGCGAATGCCCTTGCGCAGTGCTGATGGTCAAGAGCGAACGGCCCTGGACGGGAGGCAAGATCCTGGCCGCTGTGGATGTCGGTAACCAGGACGAAGCCCATCGCCTGTTGCATGCCAGTATCATCGACCATGGCTATGACATTGCCAGCCTGGCCAAAGGCGAGCTGCATGTGATCAGTGCCCACCCCTCGCCCATGCTGTCGGCGGCTGACCCGGTCTACCAGCTCACGGAGACCATCGAACAACGCTATCGAGAGGCCTGCAAGGCGTTCCAGGCGGAGTTCGATATCAGTGATGATCGCCTGCACATCGCTGAAGGGCCGGCAGATGTGTTGATTCCGCATACCGAGAAGAAACTCGATGCCGCTGTGACCATTGTCGGCACTGTGGCGCGGACCGGCATCTCTGGGGCGCTGATCGGCAATACCGCAGAGGTGGTGCTGGACTCGCTGGAAAGCGATGTGCTGGTGCTCAAGAGCGAAGAGGCCAAGGTGCATCTGGCCGAGTTGGCGCGGGGCTGAAAGTCACGACGCGTCCCTCTGTAGGCGGCCTCGTGTCGCGATCGGGCGCGCAGCGGCCGTAGTCCAGGCCACGCGAATTTCCTGGAGGACCGAGGCTGCAGGTTTTGCGGCCGCTGCGCGCCCGATCGCGACACAAGGCCGCTCCTACAGGGAGCGCACAGTATTTTTGCGCCACAAAGACAAAACCCCTACCTGCTCGCGCAGATAGGGGTTTTGCGAAATGAATCTTGACGATGACCTACTCTCACATGGGG